>NZ_JAAVJD010000178.1 GCF_012033735.1 Streptomyces lonarensis
GCCCACGGGTGGGGGCGCCGCATCGGCGCCCCCACCCGTCGTCGTGCGCCGGGCGGCTCGCAGGGGTGTTCGCCGGGCCGCGCCGCGCGCGGGTCGGCGACGTCCCACGGGGAGCGCCCGGTCGCCGGCCCGGGCTCTGGGATACGGTCGGGGCGTGAGCAGCAGCCAACCGACCCACGACAAGCTCCCGATCCGGATGTTGCACGACCGGGTCCTGGTCAGGACCGACACCGGCGCGGGCGAGCGACGCTCCTCCGGCGGCATCGTCATCCCCGCCACCGCAGCCGTCGGCAAGCGGTTGGAGTGGGCCGAGGTGGTCGCCGTCGGGCACAACGTGCGGGGCGTGGAGCCCGGCGACCGTGTCCTCTACGACCCGGAGGACCGCGCCGAGGTCGAGGTCCGCGGGGTGGCGTACATCCTGATGCGCGAACGCGACCTGCACGCGGTGGCGGCCGAACGGCTCCAGGGCTCCGAGGACTCCACCGGGCTCTATCTCTGAACGCGGCCGCGCCGCCCGCTGTGCCGCGGCGCGGACCCCGGCCCCCGGCGGGCCGGGGCGGCGGTCAGTCGCCGCCCGCTGCCCCGGACGACCCGCCGTCACCGCCGGGCTCCGGCGGCGTCGGTCCCGAGGTCGGAGAGGTGCCGCCGGGAGGCCCCGTCGGGTCGGCCGGCCCCTCGCCCTCCCCGGGCGCCCCGCTCGGCTCCCCGGTCCCCGGCCCCGTGGTCCCGCCGGGGGTGGCCGGCCGGGTGGACGGCCCGTCCTCGTCCGGTGAGGGGCCGTCCGACGGCGAGGACGAGGGGTCGTCCCCGTCGCCGTCGTCCCCGTCCTCGCCGCCGCCCGAGGGGAGGTCGCCGGGGCGCAGGTCGAACTCCCGCACCTCGGAGCCCTCCAGCGCCGCGGCCGTGTACTGCGCCCAGATCTGCGCCGGCACACCGCCGCCGCTGACCCGCTCCATGCCCAGCGCGCCGTACAGCGGCACCTGTCCGCCGCCGTCCGGGTCCTGCCCCACGAGCGCCACCACCGTGGCCAGCTCGGGGGTGAACCCCGCGAACCAGGCCGCCTTGTCCTGCTCCGCCGTGCCCGTCTTGCCGGCGGCCGGCCGACCGACCGCGCTCGCCGCCTCGCCCGTGCCGCCGGAGACCACGCTCCGCAGCAGCTCGGTGGTGGCGTCGGCCGCCTCGCGCGAGACGGCGCGCCGCGGCTCGTGCTCCGGCAGCTCCACCTCCTCGCCGTCCACGGTCAGCGAGGTGACCATGACCAGCGGGTGGCGCTCCCCGTGCGCCGCCAGCGTCGCGTACGCCTGCACGAGATCCAGCGGGCTGGGCGTCGACACCCCGAGCGAGATGGAGCCGGAGGCGGACTCCAGCCCCGGCGTCGTCGGCGGCAGTCCCAGCCGCACCGCGGTCTCGCGCACCAGCTCCGGGCCCACGTCCACGCCCATCTGGGCGAAGACGGCGTTGACCGACTTGTCCATCGCCTCGCTGACCGGGAGCGTGCCGTAGTCGGTGTCCTGCTCGTTCTCGGGGGACCAGCCGGTGCCGGTGCCGTCCCGCGCGAGCACCTCCCGCCCGCTGCTGCCGCTGTAGGTGGTCCGCGGCCCGATGCGGTCGCCGGAGCGGTCGCGGGCCTCGTGCTCCAGCGCCGCCGCGTAGACGAACGGCTTGAAGGTGGAGGCAGCCTGGTAGTCGCGGCGGGTGGCGCCCGAGATGAACTGCTCTGTGTAGTCCCGCCCGCCGTACAGCGCCACCAGGTGCCCGTTGCCGGTCTCCATGGAAGCGGCGCCGGCGTGGATCGTGGCGTCCTGCGGCCGCTCCTCGTCCATCAGCCCGCCCAACCGGTCGTCGACGGCGCGCTCCAGCTCCTCCTGGCGCCGCGGGTCCAGCGTGGTGGTCACCCGCACCCCGCCCGCGGCGAGCCGCTGCTCGTCCAGCAGCCCCTCCTCGACGAGGTACTGGTCGACGGCCTCCACCAGGTACCCGCGGCGGCCGGAGAGCCCGGACTGCGGCTCGGTGTCGAGCGGCTCGGTGAAGCGGAGGGCGTCCTTCTCGTCCCGGTCGAGCCAGCCTTCCGAGACCATGCCGTCGAGCACGTACTCCCAGCGTGCCAGCGCCCGCTCGCGGTACGCCGGGCCGGAGCGGACGTCGTAGGAGCCGGGGGCGTTGAGCAGCGTCGCCAGGTAGGCGGCCTCGGAGGTGTCGAGGGCGTCGACGTCCTTGCCGTAGTACTCCTGGGCGGCGGCCTGCACCCCGTAGGCGTTGCGGCCGAAGTAACTGGTGTTGAGGTAGCCCTCCAGGATCTCGTCCTTGGAGAACTCCCGGTCGAGCTTGACCGCGATGAACAGTTCCTTGGCCTTGCGGGTCACGGTCTGCTGCTGGTCCAGGTAGTAGTTCTTCACGTACTGCTGGGTGATGGTCGAGCCCGACTGGCGGCCCTCGCCACGCAGCATGTTCCACCCGGCGCGGACCATCGCCTTGGGGTCGACGGCCGAGGCGGAGTAGAAGTCGCGGTCCTCGGCGGCGAGGACGGCCCGCCGCACGTGTCCGGGCACCTGCTCCAGAGGCACGCTCTCCCGGTTGACGTCGCCGGTCCGCGCGATGACCGAGCCGTCGGCGTAGCGGTAGACGTTGCTCTGCGCGGCGGCGGCCGACTTCGGCTCGGGGATGTCCACCACCATGTACCCCGTCACCAGCAGCGCGACCGCCGCCACCAGCAGGGTGGTGGCGGACAGGCAGAGCAGTCGCCAGGTGGGCAGGAACCGCCGCCACCCGGTGCGGCCAGGGCGCTTCCCGCCGTCCCGCAGCCGGGGGCGCGGCTCCCAGCGCTGCGGCGCCGCACCGATGCCGTCCGTCCCGCTGTGGTCGCTCATGCCTGCGGACACCTCGCCCCTCGCCCACCAGTCCGAGTCCCCGGCGACGGGGATGTGACTCCTCCGGGGCCCGAGTCTCGCATCACGGACATAAGGGGGCGAGTTGGCGCGCCCGGATGCCACTCGGGCGGGGGCGCGCGGGCGGCGCCCCGGGGCGGTCCGGTGGCGGGGCGTCAGCGGGGCGGATCAGCGGGGCGCGTCCGAGGGGTGTCACCCGGTGGGCGGCGGCCGGTCGGGGCCGGGGGGTGGCGGTGCGCTGATCGTGGTGCGGGGGCTGCGCGCCGCCCCGGCGCCGTCAGGTGCGGATCTCCGCGGTGGGGGCGAGTTCGGCGAGCCGGACGGCGGCGGCCATCGCGGCGTACCCCGCGTCGGAGGGGTGGAGGTGGTCGCCGGAGTTGTAGGCGGGCAGCAGCCGGTCCGGCTGCGCCGGGTCCCGCAGCGCCTCGTCCAGGTCGATCACCGTGTCGAAGACGCCGCCCGCGCGGATCGCCGCGTTGACGCGCTCCCGGACCTCCTCGCGGTCCGCGCGCCAGCCGCCGTGCCCGGCGAACGGCGCCAGCGTGGCACCGGCGACCACCAGCCCGGCCTCGCGGGAGTCCGCCGCCACCTGCCGCAACCCGGCGAGCAGCGCCTCGGCGTCGCCGCCGTCCGGGTCGCGGATGATGTCGTTGATGCCCAACTGCACCACCACCGCGCGGAGCTCGCTGCGGGGCAGCACGTCGGTGTGCAGCCGTCGCACCCCGGCGTCGGCGTTGAACGGGCGGTCCGGGGCCGCGTCGGACAGCAAACGGTTACCGGAAATCCCCAGATTCAGCACCGTGTAACGAGGGCCGTCCTCGCTCTCCCGCATCCGCTCGGCCAGCCGGTCGGTCCAGCGGCGGTTGGCCCCCGCGGTGGAGGTCACGCCGTCGGTCAGCGAGTCGCCGAGCACGGCGACGGCACCCTCGGCGTTCTGGCTGAGGAGCTGGACACCCGTCACGTACCGCCAGTCGGTGATCTTCCGGGAGAACGCGTCACCGGAGGCCTCGGCGGTGTGGTCGCCGTCCGCCACGTAGCTCGTCTGGCGGGCCTGCCGGTGGTGGGTGACGGCCCCGCCCGGGCCGGGCGCGTAGACGGTGACCAGCAGGTCGGAGCCGACCGGCACCTCCAGCCGCGCCGCGTCGCTGACGGTCTCGCCGCCGGCCGGGATCGACACCTCGCCGGCGCCGTCGAACGACAGCCGCCGCATGGTCTCCGGCACCGCGGCCGGCCCGCCGGCGGCGGCCAGCGCCACGGTGACGTGGGAGAGCCGCAGCGGGGTCGCGCCGTAGCGGTTGGACAGCGTGACGCGGACCGCCGTCCCGCCCCCGGTCGGCCGCAGGACGTTGCGGACCGCCTGCCCCGGCATGCCGTCGGGGTGGTCGGGATGGGCACCGGTGGGGGCCGCCGTCCACGCGGACAGCCAGACGCCCTCGGACGCCTGGAGCGCCTGTTCGGGGGCGCCCAGCGCGCTGGTGGCGGCCTGGCCGCGTGGGCTGAGACTGTCGGCGACCAGCACGCCGACCACCAGCGCGGTGGCTATCAGCGTGGCCAGAAGTCCGTGGCCGCGTACTCTGCTCAGCAACCGACCCATCCCCTCCGCCGGCCCGGATTCCGGGTACTCCTGTCTTCTCGTCACATCTTCCCATCCCGGTTCGCGGCCGCATGTCGTCGTCCACCGTTCCTTCACGGCGGACGACGGCCGGGCGCGGCTCGCAGCGGCCGGAGCCCCGCCGGCCGCGGGGGAGGGGGCACAATGCGGAAGCAGCGCGAGGGCTGGAGCGGACGAGTGACGCGAGAGAGCGGACGACGGGGGCGGCGGGCATGAGCGGTGTGGACGGCACGCACGGCACGGGCGGCACGGAGGACAGCGGCCCCGGGCGACCGGCGGGCGCGCCGGAACGCCCGGCCGGCGGCGGCTTCTGGGGAATCCGCGGCGGCCCCGCGCCGGCCGGTCCCCCCGGGCCGGTCGAACCGGCCCGCGACGGGGCCGGCCTCTTCACCGAGACGGACCTGGAGAAGCAGCGCGGCCTGCGCCGCATGAAGGCCGTCGCCACCGGGCTGCTCGTCCTCGTCGCCGTCGTCTACGCGCTGGCGACCTGGGCCGAGTCGCGCGGCGCCGGTGCCTGGGCGGGGTACGTCGCCTCCGCCGCCGAGGCCGGGATGGTCGGCGCGCTGGCCGACTGGTTCGCCGTCACCGCGCTCTTCCGCCACCCGCTCGGCATTCCGGTGCCCCACACCGCGATCATCCCGACCAAGAAGGACCAGCTCGGCCGCTCGCTGGGCGACTTCGTGGGCGAGAACTTCCTCTCCGAGGAGGTGGTCCGCGAGAAGCTGGGCTCGGTGGAGATGTCCCGCCGGGTGGGGGAGTGGCTGGCGAAGCCCGCCAACGCCGACCGGGTGACCGCCGAACTGGCCACCGCGCTCCGCGGCGGCCTCGGCGTGCTGAAGGACTCCGACATCCAGTCGATCATCGGCGAGGCGGTGACCCGGCGCGCACAGACCACCGAGATCTCCCCCGTCCTCGGCCGGCTGCTGGAGCAGACCGTCAGCGGGGGCGGGCACCACTCCGCCGTCGATCTGGCGTGCGCCAAGGCGCACGACTGGCTGATCGAGCACCGCGACGCCGTCATGACGGCGATCGAGGGCGGCGCCCCCGGCTGGACGCCGCGATTCGTCGACCGCCGCGTGGGTGAACGCGTCTACCGCGAACTGCTGCGCTTCGCCACGGACATCCGCGACCAGCCCGACCACCCGGCGCGCGGCGCCCTGGACCGCTTCCTCCACGACCTCGCCGCCCAGTTGCAGCACGACCCCGCCACCCGCGCCCGCGTGGAGCGCCTCAAGGCGGACCTGGTCCGGCGGGACGAGGTGCAGGACCTCATCACCTCGGCCTGGCACTCGCTGCGCGACATGCTGCTGGCCGCGGCCGAGGACGAGCGCAGCGCGCTCCGCATCCGCGCCCGCGCAGCCGTCCTCGCCGCGGGCGAACGGCTGGGTACGGACGCCCGGTTGCGCGCCAAGTTCGACGGCTGGGCCGCCGATGCGGCCGTCTACGTCGTCAACGGCTACCGCCGGGAGATCACCTCGCTGATCACCGACACCGTCGCCAACTGGGACGCACGCCACACCTCGCGGAAGATCGAGCTCCACATCGGCCGGGACCTCCAGTTCATCCGGCTCAACGGCACGATCATCGGCGCGCTGGCCGGGTTGGTGATCCACACGGTGACGGTGGCACTGGGCGGGTAGGTGGGTGGCACCGCCCGGTATCATGGCGGGGCCGGCGGCCGTTGCTGAATTGGTATAAGCGCAGCACTTAGGATGCTGTGGGCGAAAGCCCATGTGGGTTCGAGTCCCACCGGCCGCACCCGGACCGGCTCCACGCCGGTCCCGACGCCTTCCGTGGCCGGCCCCGCGACGCGGGGCCGGCCACGTCGCGTCCTGCCTCTCCCCGCGCCTGCGCGGCGCTTCCCGGACCGTCGGGCACTGCCCGCCGCGGCACACACGCCGAGCGCCCGCCCCTCGCCCGCGCCCCCTCCGCGCCGCTCCCCGACCGGCCGTGCCGGAGCGGCGCGTCGGAGTGACGCGCCGGGCGGGTTAGCGTGACGGACGGCACGTCCCTTACGTCCCGGAGGACTGACAGACATGGCAACCACGCGCACCGCCACCACCCGCTGGCAGGGCTCGCTCATGGAGGGGTCCGGCACCGTCTCGCTGGACTCCTCCGGCGTCGGCACCTACGACGTCAGCTGGCCCTCCCGCGCCGAGCAGCCGAACGGCCGCACCAGCCCCGAGGAGCTGATCGCGGCCGCGCACGCCTCCTGCTACTCCATGGCGCTCTCGCACGGCCTCGCCGGCGCCGGCACCCCGCCGGAGTCGGTGGAGACCCGGGCGGACGTCACCTTCCAGCCGGGCGAGGGCATCACCGGCATCGTCCTGCACGTCCAGGCCCGGGTCCCCGGCCTGGCGGCGGACGACTTCCAGGCCGCTGCCGAGGACGCCAAGAAGAACTGCCCGGTCAGCAAGGCGCTGGCCGGTGTCGACATCAGCCTCGACGCCGACCTGGTCTCCTGACCGGCCTTCAGGCCCAGCGCCCCGCGGCGCTCCGGGGCACCGGGCCTGCGGCGCCGGCTCAGTCGCCCGGCAGCGGCCACCGCCGCCCCTCGGGGCCGTCCAGCCACAGCCACTGCCGCTCGCCCTCGATCGTCAGCCCGTACCGCTCGGGCCCGGGACGGCCGGCCCCCTCGAACTCGGCGAAGTACCCCTCCAACGCCGCCCACAGCCGCCGCGGGCCCGCCTCGGTCACCGTGCCGTCGGGGAACCGGCGCGCCGTCGACCCGTCGGTCGCGCGCACCGACACCGAGCGCGGCGCGACCGCCGCGTCCACCCGCCAGTCCAGATCCGGCTCCAGGACGCTCACCAGGAACCGGAAGTCGACGTCGCCGACCGCCTCCGCCGGCAGCTGCGTGGTGCGACCGGCCGCCGCGGGGGTGGACGCCGGGGCGGGCGCCGCGGGTTGCGGCCCCGGCCGCCGCAGCGGCATGAAGTAGGCGGCGCCCAGGAACCGCCCCACGGCGCGGTCCGGCCCCTCGGGCTCCACCCGCACCAGCCCCTGGCCGAGTGGCGCGACGATCAGTCCCGCGCGGCCGGACTGCCGGAGCCAGGCCGGCGGCACGCGGTCCACGCGGCAGGTGGCGATGATCCGGTCGTACGGCGCGCCCTCGGGCCACCCCAGCGACCCGTCCGCCGTGACCACCCGCGGTCCGTAACCGGCTGCCGCCAGCCGCGCCCGCGCCGTCGCGGTGATCTCCGCGACGACGTCGACGCTGGTCACCCGGGCGTCGCCCAGCCGGTGGGCGAGCAGCGCGGCGTTGTAGCCGGTGCCCGTGCCGATCTCCAGCACGCGGCAGCCCTCCGCCACGTCCAGGGCGTGCAGCATCGAGGCCATCAGCGACGGCTGCGAACTGGAGGAGACCGGCTCGCCGGCGTGGCGGCGCGTCACCAGCGCCTGGTCGCTGTGGACTCCCCGCAGCCACGCCTCCGCGCGCCGCTCGCCGCCGATCCGCAGCCCGGAGACGTCGTAGAAGTACGGCACGAAGACATGCCGCGGGACCGCCGCGAAGGCCGCGCGCCACGCCGGGTCGGGCAGCACCCCCGCCGTGTCGAGCCCCTCAATCAGTTCCGTCCGCAGCCGCAGGGCGGTGCGGTCGGTCTCCTCGGTGCGTTCCATGGTCCTCCTCGGCACGGCCGACGGCTCCGGTCGATCACCGAACGGTGCCACGCCGGACGAGCCGGGCGCGGTACCCCTCGCCGTGCGTCTCGCCATCCCGACGTCGCGTCAAACCGCGCCGCGCGCCGCGCTCGACGGCCGGTGGGGCGGCGGCCGGGCACAAACCCGCGACGGAGCGTGCGGGGGGTGGTGGCCGGGCCGGTGCCACGCCGGTACGTTCACCCTCCGGGCCGCCCCCGTGCCGCCGCCGCGGCGCACCGGGGGCCCGCCACGCCGGGAGGCACCGTGAACCGACCGCCGCTCCCCGACCCGCCGGCCGCCCACGGGCCCGCGCGCCGCACCCTGCTCGCCGCCGTCCTCGCCGGCGGCGCCCTCGCGGCCCTGCCGGGGCCCGTGCGGGCGGTGGCTTCCCCGCCGCCCACCGGCGTCTCCGCCGGCGCCGACGAGGCGGCGCTCCACCGGCTGCTGGTGGAGCGCTGGCGAGCGACCCTGCTGCACGGCGTCGCGGCCGGCCGCCCGCCGGGGGAGTGGGGCCAGGCCCACGACCTCGCCGTCGCTGCCCGCGACCGCACGGCCCTGGCCCACCTCGCCGCCCTCGACACCTCGGACGGCGCGCGAACCCCCTGGGCGGACCTGCCGCTGGACGGCACCGACGTCCCCTCGGCCCATCTGACCACCGCCGCGGGCCGGTTGCGGACCGTCGCGCTCGCCGCGGCCACCGAGGGCGGCGCCCTCCACGCCGACCCGGCGGTCCCGAGGGCCGTCGCCGGCGGGCTGCGGGTGTGGTGGCGCGCCGGCTACCACGCCGGGCGGACCCAGCACGGCAACTGGTGGGACTGGGAGATCGGCGCGCCCCGTGCCGCCGGCGACCTCCTCGCCCTCCTCGGCCCGGCGGTGGACGGCGAGACCCGGGACGGCGTCCTCGCCGCCGTCGACCACTTCGTGCCCGACCCCCGGCGCATGCTCCGCGACGAACTGCCCTCGACCGGCGCCAACCGCGTGGACCTGTGCCGGATCGTCGCCCTGCGCGGCGCGCTGGGCGGGGCCACGGAGCGGCTCGCCACCGCCGCCGACGCGCTGCGCGGCGTCCTCGACCCCGTCCGCGTCGGCGACGGGTTCCGGGCCGACGGCTCCTTCCTGATGCACACCAGCGTCGCCTATCCCGGCACCTACGGGCAGGTGCTGCTCAAGGGAATGGCGGAACTGCTGCTCGTCCTGGGCGGTACGCCCTGGGCTGTCGCCGCGAACGAGCGTCGCCGCGCACTCGACGCGGTGGAGCGGACGTTCGCCCCGCTGGTCCACGCCGGGCTCATGACCGACGCGGTGCGCGGCCGGGCGATCTCCCGCCACCACGCGACCGACGCGGACGACGGGTTCCGCCTCGCACTCGACCTCGTCACCCTCGCCGCCGCCCTCGCCACCCCCGCCGGCGCCGGCACCACCACCGGCGAGGAGGACGCCGCCGCGGCCTCCCGGCTGCGCGGCCGGGCGCGGAGCTGGCTCCACGCGACCGCGTGGCGGCCGCTCTCCGCCCGGGAACCCGCCCAGATCGCCACCGCCGCCGCGGTCCTGGCGGACCGGTCGACCCCCGAGCCGCCCGCGCTCACCGGTCACTTCGGCTTCCCCGACATGGAACGCCACGTGCACCGCCGACCCGGGTGGAGCTACTGCCTCTCGCTCAACTCCGACCGGGTCGCCCGCTACGAGTACATGAACGGCGAGAACGCCCACGGTTGGCACACCGGCGACGGCGCCGCGCTGCTGTACCTCGACCACGACCCGCACCAGTACACCGACGCCTTCTGGCCCACCGCCGACCCCAAGCGGCTGCCCGGCACCACCGTCGACACCGCCGCTCTCCCCGTCGGGGCCGGTGGCGACAACGACCACGAGCCGCTCACCGGGACCCGGTGGTCGGGCGAGGTCCGGCTCGGGGAGCTGGCGCTCGCCGCCGCCGATCTGCGCGGCATCGACTCGCCGCTGCGGGTGCGGCGCTCCTGGCTCTTCCTCGACGACGCGGTGGTCTGCGCCGCCTCCGACCTCCGCGCCCCGGGCCGCACCGTGGAGACCACGGTGGACCACCGCTCGCTCCACGACCCCGCGGCGCCGGTCGGGGGCAGGCTGCTGGTGGACGGCCGCGCGGTCGGGACCGCGCCGGGCACCACCGCCCGCCACCCGGCGCCGCGCTGGGCGCACCTGGCGGGCACCGGCGGCTATGTCTTCCTCCCCGCGCCCGGTGCGCCGCCCCGCTCCGGGGCGGCCGCGGGGCCGTTGCTGACGCTGACCGAGGACCGCACCGGCTCCTGGTCGCGCATCAGGGAGGGCGGCCCGGCAGCCCCGGTCACCCGCCGTTTCGTGACGCTCTGGCACGACCACGGCGCCTCCCCGGCGGGTGCGGTCCTGGCCCATCTGCTGCTGCCCGGCGCCACCCCCGCGCGGACGGAAGCCCGCGCGGCCCGACCTGGGATCGAGGTGCCTGCTCTCACGCCGGAGCTGCACGTCCTCCGGACCACCCCCGGCGCACTCGCCGGGGGTGCGCGCCTCACCGGCGCGGTGTTCTTCCGGGGCACGTCGGCCCCCGGCGAACCCGGCGCGGCCGGGGAGCAGCCCGCCGCGCGCCGGGCGGCGGCGCGGTCACCCCGGGCGTGGTGTCGGCCACCGCGATGCC
>NZ_JAAVJD010000179.1 GCF_012033735.1 Streptomyces lonarensis
GGCCGACCCCGCGACACCGCCCCGCGTACTGGCGGCGGCGGACCGCTGGCGGCTCGTCCTCGGCCGGCGCCACGACGCCCTCGACGCCGCCGCCGGCGGCCTCGCCACCGCCCTCGACGAGCTGTACGGCCAGGGACGGGGCGAAGGCAGCCGCGGGGACCTCGGCGCGGGGCACGGCGGCGGACGCGAAGCCCCCTACCCGGGCGTGCGCGCCTGGTCCGAGGAGCTCGCCGCGCTCTTCGGACCCGGCATCCGCGAGGAAGTCCTGGCCGCCGCGGCGGCGCAGGGCCGCACCGACGTCCTGACCGAGCTGCGGCCCGACAGCGTCCGGCCCTCCGTCGACCTGCTCCGCACCGTCCTCAGCCACGCCGGCGGCCTGCCCGAGGCCAGACTCGCCGCGCTGCGGCCCCTCGTGCGACGCCTCGTCGAGGAACTCACCCGCGCGCTCGCCACCCGCATACGCCCCGCGCTGCACGGCGCGGTCCAACCACGCCCGTCCCGCCGCCCCGGCGGGCCGCTCGACCTGCCGCGCACCATCCGCGCCAACCTCGCCGGCGCCCGCCGCGCACCGGACGGCACCGTCCAACTCCTGCCCGAGCACCCCGTCTTCCGCACCCGCGGCCGCCGCTCCGCCGACTGGCGGCTCATCCTCGTCACCGACGTGTCGGGGTCCATGGAGGCGTCCACCGTCTGGGCGGCGCTCACTGCCTCCGTCCTGGCCGGGGTACCGACGCTGTCCACCCACTTCCTGGCGTTCTCCACCGAGGTCGTCGACCTCACCGGCCAGGTCGACGACCCGCTGTCGCTCCTGCTGGAGGTCAGCATCGGCGGCGGCACCCACATCGCCGCCGGGCTGCGCGCCGCCCGGGACCTGGTCAGCGTCCCGTCCCGCACCCTGATCGTGGTCATCAGCGACTTCGAGGAGGGCTACCCGCTCGGCGGACTCCTCGCCGAGGTCCGGGCCCTCGTCGCCGCAGGCTGCCACGTCCTCGGCTGCGCCGGCCTCGACGACCTCGGCCGGCCGCGCTACTCGACCGGCGTGGCTTCCCAACTCGTCGCGGCAGGCATGCCGGTCGCCGCACTCAGCCCGCTGGAACTCGCCCGCTGGGTGGGGGAGAAGGTCTCATGAGCACGCAACTTCCCCCGGTGGCACCGGAGGTGACCGCCGCCATCGTCGGCGCACTCTCCTCCCGGCTCCGCAAACGGCTCGACGCCGCCGTCACCAAGCTGGCAGACCTCCCGGTCTCCCGCGACGGAGACACCGTGCGGATCGCGCTCGACGAGGAGACCGCAGTCGAACTCCAGCTGTCGGGCGGCGCGGTCACCACCGCCGAGGCGGTGCGCTGCGGCTGCCTGCTGGCCCCCGCCTGCGTCCACCGCGCCGCGATCGTCTCGGCCGCCCCCATCGCCGACCCGTCACCGGCCGAGAGCGCGGCGCAGGGCGACGCCCCGGCGGCGGACGCGGCGGCGCCGGACGTCGACGGTTCGGCCGCCTACCCGGCCCCGGCCGACGCACCGCTCCACGCGCCGGGCACCCCGGGCGGAGCCCGCACCGCCGCCACGGTGACCTGTGCCGCCCGCGGGTCGGCCCACACCGAGCCGGCGGGCCCCGGCCTCGACGCGGCCCCGGAACCCGACGCCGATCAGGTCGCCGCCTGCGCAGCCCTGTTCACCGCTGCGGCCGAGGCTCTCGACGCCGGCCGGGACGGTGCCGGCGCCGTCCACCAGGCCGAGCTGCTGCGCACCGCGCACACCGCGCGCCTCGCCGGCCTCCACCGCCCCGCGGCCGCAGCGGTCGCCACCGTCACCCAGCTCCGCGCCGCCCGCGCCGGTTCGCCCGAGCACCGACTCGCAGACCTCGCCCGCCACCTCCGCGACCTGCTCCACACCTCCCACCGGCTCCCCGCCGCCACCGGCGCGGAACTCGCCGAGCTGCGCGGCACGGCCCGGCGCAGCTACACGCCGGAGGGCTCGCTGCGGCTCCACGGCCTGTTCAGCGAAGCGATCCTCACCCCCGGCGGCTACGCCGGCGCGGTCACCTGGACCGTCGACGCCTCCGGCCGCCGCTACACCGTCTCCGACGTCGCCCCCGGCGGCGCGGCCAGAGCCGCCGGCGCGGGGGACCGCACCGTCCGGATGGGCGACACCGCCTTCACCCACCGGGAACTCTCCCGAGCCGGACTCGCCGTCTCCGGGGCCACCCTCTCGTCCTCCGGCCGCCTGGGCGCCGGAGCCGGAGTCCGAGCGGTACGGGCAGCCGGGTCACCGTGGACCGACGGCCCACCGGCAGCCCTGTGGGAGGAACCGCTGTCCGGCCAGGTCGCACGGGCCCTCGCCTCCCGGGACTCACCGACCCCGAACCGCGACGACCTGCTGTTCCTCACCGTGACCCTCGCGGGCGCGGTCAGGGAGTCCGCCGGCGACTGCCTCCTCGCGCACTGCGGGGGAGTGGCGGTCCGGCTCACGGTCGCCCACGACCACCCGGCGCTGCCCCACCGCGACAACCTGCGCCTGCTGGCCTCCCGCCCGGGACTCCGACTGCGCGCCGTCGCCCGCCTCGAACCCGCCGCTCACCCGCGCGCCCGACTCCTCGCAGTCAGCCACCCGACCGAGGACGGAGCACACGTCAACCTGGGACTGGAGCGCCTGCAGGCCGCCGACCTCCCGCCCGCCACAGCCCCCGACGGGGTCCACCCCGCCGCAGCCGAACCGGCCCGCCCCACCACCGCCCCGCTCCACCTCCTGCGGCGCCGCCTCCACCACGCGGCGGCCGGCGGCCGCGCCCTGCTCACCCAACCTCCCGGCAACGACCCCGGCACGCTGCGGGACCACGCCCTGCCGACCGCCGCCGCGCTCCTGGAGACGCTGCACCGGACCGCCGCCGACCGCACCCGCGACACCTTCGGACGGCTGCGCGCCACCGACCCCGAACTGTTCGCCCGCGCATGGCTCGCCGTCGCCCTCTACACCGACGAACTCGACCGGGCACTGTGCGCAGAAGCCTGGACCGACGACCCCAGCTGACCACTCGGCCGCACATCGACCGCCGCAGCCGACGACCCGAGCCGGACCACCCAAGCCGGCCCGAACACCCCACCGGCGCCGTATCGTTGCTCCGAGGCCGACCGCGCGACCTGGAATGGGTGAAATGCCGGAGTTTAGTAAAGTAAGTAAAATCCAGTTACTCACCAGTTAACGCCCCAGGTCACGCACGCTCCTCCCCGCACACGCGGGGGTGTTCCCCCGAGGACGCTCCGGTCGTGGGAGTCCGGTCGCTCCTCCCCGCACACGCGGGGGTGTTCCCGGCCAGCCCGTCGAGCCCTTCGACGTCGGGCACTCCTCCCCGCACACGCGGGGGTGTTCCCCGCCGCCGCGCTCAGGATCGTTCCTGACGAAGCTCCTCCCCGCACACGCGGGGGTGTTCCCGGACGACGACCCCGACATCACGACGGCGGCCGCTCCTCCCCGCACACGCGGGGGTGTTCCCTCGGGGTGCGGGTCTGCGGTGCCGGCGCTGTGCTCCTCCCCGCACACGCGGGGGTGTTCCCGGACGGCCGCCGGCGGTGATGGTGAGCTTGTCCTCCTCCCCGCACACGCGGGGGTGTTCCCGAGAACTACACCGTCGCCGGCGTCACTGTCGGCTCCTCCCCGCACACGCGGGGGTGTTCCTGCCTTCTCGAAGCGGGCCAGCCAGGCTGCGGGCTCCTCCCCGCACACGCGGGGGTGTTCCCCGTTCGATGGCCTCCATCAGCTGCGTCACCTCCTCCTCCCCGCACACGCGGGGGTGTTCCCATCCCGTACCTGGCCAAGGGCGGCACGATCCGCTCCTCCCCGCACACGCGGGGGTGTTCCGATCATCAAGACCATGAGCGCCAGGAGCGCGGTCTCCTCCCCGCACACGCGGGGGTGTTCCCCGGGCAGCCCTGGTCGTGCCGAGGCGCGAGAACTCCTCCCCGCACACGCGGGGGTGTTCCCGACACCCTCCCTGCCGCTGCCGCGGGACTGCTTTCCTCCCCGCACACGCGGGGGTGTTCCCGCCTACTGGTCGGGGGAGGGGACTGGTACACCCTCCTCCCCGCACACGCGGGGGTGTTCCCCGTGAGGTCGGGCTGTGGTGTGACCTGTGGTCCTCCTCCCCGCACACGCGGGGGTGTTCCCATGGACTTCGGTCTGAAGCCGGGCGCGGAGACCTCCTCCCCGCACACGCGGGGGTGTTCCCATCCGGTTCACGGCCGCCCACATCCGGGAGATCTCCTCCCCGCACACGCGGGGGTGTTCCCGTCTGGCGGCGGTGAGGTCGCGCGAGTCAACTCTCCTCCCCGCACACGCGGGGGTGTTCCCCGCGACCACATCGCCTCGGGCGAGGTGTGGCGCTCCTCCCCGCACACGCGGGGGTGTTCCCAACCTATTCCCGCGCGTGCTCCGGTCGTACGGCTCCTCCCCGCACACGCGGGGGTGTTCCCGCCGGTCCGGATGTGCTCGCGGACCATATCCGCTCCTCCCCGCACACGCGGGGGTGTTCCCCGCGACCACATCGCCTCGGGCGAGGTGTGGCGCTCCTCCCCGCACACGCGGGGGTGTTCCCAACCTCTTCCCGCGCGTGCTCCGGTCGTACGGCTCCTCCCCGCACACGCGGGGGTGTTCCCGCCGGTCCGGATGTGCTCGCGGACCATGTCCGCTCCTCCCCGCACACGCGGGGGTGTTCCCGAAGTCCGCCTTCAGCCGCCTCGGCGACGGGGCTCCTCCCCGCACACGCGGGGGTGTTCCCGAGTGCGTCGCCCTCGCCCTCGACCCGGGCGCGCTCCTCCCCGCACACGCGGGGGTGTTCCCGCGCTGCGGAAGCGCATCACCTCAGGCCAGGACTCCTCCCCGCACACGCGGGGGTGTTCCCGGGCCCGCCGTCGAGCGGGCGCTGCACGACGGCTCCTCCCCGCACACGCGGGGGTGTTCCCCGCTGACCCTGTGGGCCTCGTCGACCACCAGGCTCCTCCCCGCACACGCGGGGGTGTTCCCCGTCACCGGAGACACCGGCGGCGAGCAGCGCCCTCCTCCCCGCACACGCGGGGGTGTTCCCGGCCTGTACGGCGCTCATGGCGAATTCGAAATCTCCTCCCCGCACACGCGGGGGTGTTCCCAACCCCGACGGTTTCAGGAACGGCCTGAGGGTCTCCTCCCCGCACACGCGGGGGTGTTCCCGGTCGGGACGCTGCTCGCCGCTCCGGGTCACGCTCCTCCCCGCACACGCGGGGGTGTTCCGAGTCCATGTACCTCAACGACCAGGGGCATCTGCTCCTCCCCGCACACGCGGGGGTGTTCCCACGTCGCGGAGAATGGCGTCCCAGAGCCAAGACTCCTCCCCGCACACGCGGGGGTGTTCCCCGCCGAAGATCACCGACCCGGAGCCGCCCGGGCTCCTCCCCGCACACGCGGGGGTGTTCCCGCCTCGCCCTGGTCGTCGACCTCGGACTCGCGCTCCTCCCCGCACACGCGGGGGTGTTCCCCGATGCGCAGCGCCCCTCGTACCCCACCGATGCTCCTCCCCGCACACGCGGGGGTGTTCCCAACCCACGGCAGGTGCCGAGCAAGCTGTGCGGCTCCTCCCCGCACACGCGGGGCTGCCCATGGACGAGGCGTAGGGCCCGGTGGCTGCTTCAATCTCCGCCTGTGCGGGGAAGGCTCAGACGTATGTAAGACGAAGTACCGTCACGGTGACAATGCGGTTCGAGACGAGGTACATGATCTGACCCGCGCTGCCGAAATCCCGGTACCACACCTCGTTGGAGCCCTTCTTGCCCTTCCTGAAGGGGTTGGCCTGGATCTCCTTGAGTGCTTCTTCCAGCTCTCTGCGTGGTCCGGCCGGAAGGGAGTCTCGCTGGCGCGCCGCTTCTGTCACGAACCGGATCTCGTATGTGGCCATGCCTAGGACAGTTCCCCGCCGTCGGTGAAGACAGACTCGTCGCCGGCCTCAATGCGTCGAATCATGGCGAGGTCGATCTGCTGGTGTTCCGGGTTGGCGTTCCGGCACGCGGGGGTCCACCACTCGGACACCACCTCGACCAGGCGCCGGTGGTCGTAGGACTGCGCCGCGAAGTCGGCAGCTCCAGCGAAGTCCAGCTCGAAGCGAACGCGGTCGCCGGGGGAGAGGGCGGCGAAGACGGCAGGGCCGGTGCGATCGACCCACCGGGTGGGGTCCTGCTGAGGGAGCTGGGGCCTGCGGGTGATCGTGGCGTCCTGGTGGGAACGGTATCGGTCCGCATCCGCAGTGTCCCGGTCCCCTCCGGCGTGCAGCCACCACTCCCGCACGACTTCGGCCAGCGGTTCGATCTCGTACGTGAGCCGTGCCCCGGACAGCGCGAAGTCGTACTGCGACTCGAAGGTGCTGCGGTCCCTTTCGGAGAGGGTGTGACGAATCCACGCCCCGTTCAAATTTCCCACGGTGCCGCCCTTCCACGGTCTTTGGCCTCGTAGAGTGACCGAGCCTAGCCGCTCTCCGCGCGCTTGCCGGCGAGCCATTCGCTCCACCGAGATTCGCCGACGCCCTGTTACTCGCACACGTGAGTGTGTTCCTGGCGGCAAGCCGGCGAAGGCGGATGCCCTCCGACCTCGATGAGGCGCTGAATTCTGCGGCTCAAGCCGTCAGGCGCCGCCGGGGCGGGCGGCGCCGGCCGGCCGACCACGACGGCTACTCGCCGTCACCTGCGTGGAGCACGGCCGACGCGATCTCGCGGACGCGCTCCAGGTCGATTCCCGTGCGCTGCTCGACGGCGAGGGGGTGCTCGGTGGGCTCCAGCTCGATCACGAAGCGTTCGCCCACCGGGCGGGTATGGACGAGTGTCTTCAGGTTGAACGTCGCCGTCGGGTACACCGGAAGATCGGTGGTGAGCCAGCCGAAGTACGGTTCTTCGTCCTCGCGGCCGGGGGTGTCCCACAGCTCGGAGACCCGGGAGAAGCTCTCTTGGCTGAGCGAGACCCAGACGCCCCAGGAGAAGACCTCGTCACTGCCGATGACCGGTATCTCGATCAGGCCCTTGACGAAGTAGTGCTGCGCGGCGATCACGCACTGGTCCGCAGAGAGCAGGCAGCCGTCGGCCTCGGCGAAGTCCTGTTCCCACACGGCGGGAGCCGCGGCGGTGTAGTTCATGGGCAGGTCAGGGTGGTTGAGCCCGCAGCATGCGCAAGTGAACCCCGGATTACTGGTCATGGGCCCGGAGCCTAGCGACGGACCCCTGAGGACGAGGAAGGTGGCTGCTTTGCCCGCGTGCCTGGAACGCCCTCCGCCGCTGCCGCTCCCTGCGGTCGCCGGTGTTCTCGATGTCGAGCATCGACAAAGCGACGACGGCCGCCCAGGTGCCTTGCCCGGCCACGGAAGGACGTGCTTACCGCGGGGCCCGACTCCCTGCCGGCTCTGCACACCGGCTCGGCCGAGGCACTCGCGTTCCCGAACGGCCGTACCGCGTGGATCGCTTCGGGACGGACATCGCGGCGCGCTACGACGGGCTCTGGGTGTTGCCTCACATCGAGCGGAGGCCGTGGTCGGTGAAGTCGATGAGCCACTCGAAGCTCTCGTCGACATCCGCGCTCCAGCGGAAGCCGTGCGCCGACTCCAGGGTGGCGAAGCCGTGGCACAGACTGCGGAGCATGCGCAGCGCGTGGTCGGTGTCGGCCTCCGGAACGTCGTAGCCGCGCAGCACCGACCGGAAGGCCTCCAGTAGCCGGCCTGCACCGACGGCCAGCGGGTCGTCCGGTCCGGTCGGTTCCTGTCCGACGGTGGCGGCGTAGCGGCCCGGGTGTGCCAGCACGAAGGCGCGGAAGGCGTGGGCCGCCGCCGCGAGTGCGTCGCGGCCGGCGCGGCCTCGGACGGCGAGCCCGACGGCGTCGCCGGCCTCCGCGAGCGCCAGGGCGGCTATGCGGCGCACCAGGTCGTCCATCCCGTCCACGTGCTTGTAGAGGGACGGGGTGCGCACCCCGAGCCGCTGCGCCAGCAGCCCCATCGTGACCCCCGGGAGGCCGGCCTCGTCGGCGAGGGCGGCACCCGCCGCCACCACCGTGGCCGGGTCCAGCCCCGCCCTAGGCACGGGCGGCGTCCGAGCGGGCGAAGGCGAGCACGAGCGCGGCCACCTGCTCGGGGAACTGGTCGTGCGGGTAGTGTCCGGCGCCCTCGATCATCTCCAGCTGTCCGAGCCCGGCCGGGAGCTCCTCGACCACAGCCGAGCCCTCGGCGTGCGGGTCCGCCCAGTCGGGGTCGAGGGTGCCCATCACCACCAGCACCGGGCAGCGCACGTGGGCGAGCTGCGCGCCCGCGTCGGTCGGAGCGCTGCGGCCCATGCCCTGCAGGGCCTTCATCCGACCCGGCTCGCGCAGCTTCGCCTCGACGGCCGCCAACCGCTCCGACCAGTCGCGGGGCTTGTCGCCGGGGTACGCGACGTCGAGGTAGGAGAGCCACAGCCGGGTGCTGCCGAACACCGCCGCGCCGAGCAGGCGCAGCATGCCCTGACGGAAGCGCTTCACCCGCAGGTCACCCGCGGCGACCGACTGCTTGCGGGTGAAGGGGGCGAGTTCGACCACGCCCGTCACCAGTGCCGGCTCCTCGGCGGCCGCGATGGTGGCGGCACCGCCGGAGATGGAGTGGCCGACCAGCACGGCCGGTCCGCCGAGGTGCCGGATCAGGGCGAGCAGGTCGCCCGCGATGGCGGTGCGCGACCACTCCGGCCATGCCGCGCTCGACTCCCCGCAACCTCGCAGGTCCGCGGCGGCGACGCGGTACCCGGCCGCCACCAGCACGGGGGTGACCGCCCGGTAGGCGGCGCGACTGTCGCCCATGCCGTGCGCCAGCACGATCAGCGGGCCGCTACCGCTGACCTCGTAGGCGATGGTGCCGCCCTCGACGCTCAGATACTCGGTCGAACCGCTCATGACAGCTCCTTGTGGCTAATGACGTTAGCTCAAAGCTAATGCCATTAGCTGAGCCTGTCAACGCGGCTGCGCACGAGCTGGGGCAGCCGCGTGGTGACCGGCGGAACGCGCACCGCGTCCGCCGACGCAGGCTCGACCGCGATCTCCCGCAGCTCCCCCCTTGGACGGGACACGGGAGGCCGGCGGGGGCCCCGTGGCCGGTGGGGGCGGGCCGCGGGGCCTTCTGCGGTCGGTCCGTCGTGTGCGACGATCTCCGGCCAGTGACCGACAGCGGACGAGACGCAAGGGGGACCGGACGTGACCGGCTTCGAGATCGTGGCGGTGATCCTGGCCTCCGGCTTCGTCGCCGGTGGTGCCTGGGACCGGATCAAGAAGATCAAGGACGAACGCCGCGACGCCCGCGAGCGCGAACTGCGCGGCCCGGACCCGGTCTGCGGCTGCACCCACCATCTCGCCTACCACGACCCCAGAGAGGGCCGGTGCTACGCGATGGTGAAGACCAAGCAGCCCAAGCAGCCCAAGAAGTCGAAGCAGGCCAAGCAGAGCGCGTCACCGGAGCCCGCCGCCGCGGACGCCGGCGGTAAGCCCGCCGCCGAGCCCCGGCAGTGCCCCTGCCGCCGCTACGCCGGGCCGGAACCGCTCGCCACGCTGTACGCGCCCGAGATCACCGGAGGCGCCGGCAACGCGCTGCCCCGCGCGGACGACTGACGGGGCCACCGCCCCCGACCTCGCCCCACCCGGCTCCCCGCCCCCGGCTCGCATCCGACCCGCCCGCCGCCACCGCGCCACCACTCCGGTGCCCCCCCGGCCCCCGCCCCGCACCTCCCGCCGCTCCCCGCCGGGCATCCTCCGTCCGTCCGGCGGGCCACCCGGAGGAGTGGTGCCGCGCATCCGCCGCGCATCCGCCGCGGGCCCGCCGCGCTGCCGATCACCCCCGGTCCGGCAACGGCGGCCACTCGCCCCACATGCTCATGAAGTCGCCCCCGAGCGGCGGCGTCCCCGGGCGCGCCCATCCGGGGGCCCCGTCGGCCAGCACCGCGGCCGCGTGGTCCTCGGCGTCGTCGAGCGGCCGGTAGCCCAGGCGGCGGGCGGCGGAGAGGTCGAGGACACCCCGGGTGTTGTCCGAGACCCCGTTGACCACGGTGTGCCCGACGCGCGGCGCGGTGAGCGCAGCGTGCACCAACCGCACCAGGTCGCCGTGGCTGAGCCAGATCGACAGCTCCCGCGCGTTGCGGGGGCGCTCGTAGCAGCCGCCGATCCGCAGCGAGACCGTCTCGATGCCGGTGCGCGCCCAGTACAGCTCGGCGAGGTCCTCCCCGACGCACTTCGTCAGCCCGTAGAAGGTGTCGGGCCGGTGCGGGCCGTCCACCGGGATCGGCGGCTGTCCGGTGTCGGGGCAGCGGGCGAAGCCCACGGCGTGGTTGCTGGAGGCGGCCACCACGCGGGGCACTCCCTCGCGCCGCACCGCCTCGTACAGGTGGTACGAACCGAGGATGTTGTTCCGGACCAGCTCGGGGAAGTCGCGTTCGCCCGGGTGGCCCGCCAGGTGCACGACGGCGTCCGCGCCCCGCGCGGCCTCCCGGAGCGCCGCCTCGTCGTCCAGTTCGGCGACCACGGCCCCCGGATCGCCGGGGACGGCGACGCGGTCCAGACAGCGCAGCCCCCACCCCAGCGCGGGCAGGCCGGCCCGCAGCGCGGTGCCGAGCCGTCCGGCGGCGCCGGTCAGCAGGACCGTGCCCCGCGCGCCCTCGGTGGCGCGGGTCGCCGCGTCCGGCTCCGGTGTCACGTCCGTGGCCTGCGCCGCGTCCGGGCCCTGTGCCGGGTCGGGGC
>NZ_JAAVJD010000017.1 GCF_012033735.1 Streptomyces lonarensis
GGCTCGGACCGGGGGCGCCGCGCGGTCAGGAGCCCGTCGTGGTCGGGCGGGGAACGCCGGAGGCCGGTGCGGGCGAGCCGACCGCGGCGCCGTCGGCGGCGGGCGGCAGGCCGGGGAAGACGAGCAGCGCGCGCGTCTGCTCCCGGAGCGCCTCCTCCGGGGTGCGGCGCAGCCGCGCGTTGCGCAGCGCGCACGCCAGCGGGCCGGCTGCCTGCTCGGAGCGGCTCGCCTGCCAGGACGCCTCCACCGCGAGGCGGGCCCGGTCCCGGCGTGCCCGCTCGTAGGCCCGGAGGCCGGAGACCACGTCCGGTGCGGTCGCGACGCAGCGGGCCAGCACCGCGCTGTCCTCGACCGCCATCGCCGCACCCTGCCCGAGGCTGGTGAGCATCGGGTGGGCGGCGTCGCCGAGCAGCGTCACCGGTCCGTCGCCCCAGTTCTCCAGGAAGGCCCGGTCGCGGGCGGGCACCGAGAGGATGTCCTCCTCCGGCGTGCTCCGGATCACCGCCCGGACCGGTTCGGGGAACCGTCGGAACAGCTCCTCGATCTCCCTCCGGCCGCCGGTCCAGGAACGCGCCTCCTCGGGCGGCCGGTTGTGCGTCGCCCACCAGTAGACCCGGCCGCCGCCGATGTCGATCAGCCCGAACCGGCGCCCGCGGTGCCAGAAGTGCCCGCAGTACCCGGTCGGGACCGCCGCGTGGCGGAAGGGGACGGTGGCGAGCCAGTTGATGTACCCGGGTTCGCGGATCGGCTCGGGCCCGGCGATCTGCCGCCGGACCGCCGAGTACAGCCCGTCCGCGCCGATGAGGGCGTCGCCCTCGGCGGTGGTGCCGTCGGCGAGGCGCACCTCGACGCCGTCCGGGTGGACGGTGTGCTCGACGACCTGGGCGCCGAGCGTCACCGGCACGTCGCCGGCCGCGTCGAGCAGCGCCCGCAGCAGGTCGCCCCGGTGGATGAGGACGCTGGGCGCGCCCGTCTCCGTCGCGATGTCCGGTGTCGGCATGCGGCGGATGAGCCGGCCCCGCCAGGTGCTGATGTCGAACCGCCGCAGCTCCTGGCCGTACCGCTCCAGCCGCAGGTCCACGCCGAGTTCCAGCAGTGCGGCCGAGGCGTTGCTGAGGATGCCCAGCCCGGAGCCGGCCGCCCGCAGCTCCGGTGCCCGTTCGAAGACGTGCGGCCGGGCGCCGACGTGCCGCAGCGTCACCGCCGCGGCGAGGCCGCCGATGCCGGCGCCCGCCACGAGGATCTTCGGTGCGCGCGCCATCTCAGGACACCTCCCCGCCGGTCGCCGGGGCCTGGGCGCCGGCCGTGCCGTCGCCGCCGAGCAGCGTGGTGATCCACCGGCCGACCGTCGCCACGTGGGGCTCCTCCATCAGCGTCAGGTGGTCGCCGCCGACCTCGACGACGCGGACCTCGCCGCTGGTCCACTCCCGCCAGCCGTTGGCGTCGTCGCGGTGGGCGGTGGACAGCCGTTCGTGGGCCTCCCGCAGGACGTCGGGCAGCGGTTCGGTGCTGCGCAGCAGCACCACGTCGTCGTCCGCCCCCTCCGGCCGGTACGCGAGGGTGGCCCGCCAGTGGGCGACGAAGGTGCGGTAGAGCGCGTGGACCACGTCGCTGCCCATGCCCTCGGGCAGCGCGCCGGCCCGGCGGGCGGCGCGGGTGATCCAGCGGGTCCGCTCCCGCTCGTCGGTGAGCTCCGGCGGGAGCGCCTCCATCGGCCGTTCGCCGCGGTGGTGGGGGAGGAGCAGCTCCCAGAAGAACCAGGCGAGCATGATGCCCTCGTCCAGCCCCTCGCGCTCGCCGCGGCGCAGCGCGATCGGGTCGATCAGGACGACCGGGGGCACCTCCTCGCCCGCCTCGCGCAGTTGGCGCCCCATCTCGAAGGCGACCAGCCCGCCGAAGGACCAGCCGGAGAGCAGGTAGGGCCCGTGCGGCCTCACCCGCCGGATCTCCCGGACGTAGGCGGCGGCGATGTCGGCCATCGTGCTGTGCCCGCCGGCCTCCCCGCTGTCGCCGACCGCCTGGAGGGCGTGCACCGGCCGGTCGTGCGGCAGGTGCGGCAGCAGCCGCTGGTAGCAGACCACGCTGCCGCCGATCGGGTGGACCAGGAAGAGCGGCGGGTTCGCGCCCCCGTCCCGCAGTGTGACCACGGGGTCCACGTGCGCCTGGTTCTCGGCCTGGCGGACCCGCACCGCCAGCTGGGCGACCGTCGGCTCCCGCACCAGCGCGGGGAGCGGCACGTCCACACCCGTGCGCTCCTGGAGCAGCGTCACGATCCGCACGCTGTGCAGCGAGGTGCAGCCCCGGTCGAAGAGGTCCTCGTGCACGCCGATCGACGGCAGCCCGAGCACCTCGGTGACGACGCGGGCGACCGACCGCTCCTCGTCGTCGGCCGGTGCCGTCGCGTCGCGGGGCGCGTCCTCCTGTCGGCCGCGGAGCTCCAGCAGCGCCCGGTCGTCGCGCTTCCCACTGGCCGTCAGCGGCAGCCGCGGCACGCACGTCACCGTGGCGGGGACCAGGTGGTCCGGCACCCGGGCGCGGAGCGCGGAGCGCACCTGGCCGACGAACTCCTCGGGCGCCTCGCCCACCAGGAACCCGGCGAGGAACGACCCCGAGGGGCCGCTGCCCACGACCACGGCGACGTCACCGACCGACGGCACCTGCGCCGCGACGTGCCGCAGCTCGGCCTCGACCTCGGCCGGCTCCACCCGGTGGCCGCGGATCTTGCACTGCCGGTCGGCCCGGCCGACGTACACCAGGTTCCCGTCGGGCAGCACGTGCCCGAGGTCGCCGCTGCGATAGAGCCGCGCACCGGGCGGCCCCCAGGGGTGGGGCACGAAGCGTTCGCGGGTCAGCCCGGGGTTGCCCTCGTATCCGTCGGCCAGGCAGTCCCCGCCGATGTA
The DNA here is from genome assembly GCF_012033735.1 of Streptomyces lonarensis. Classification (GTDB taxonomy): domain Bacteria; phylum Actinomycetota; class Actinomycetes; order Streptomycetales; family Streptomycetaceae; genus Streptomyces; species Streptomyces lonarensis. The sequence continues at coordinate 2,901 of NZ_JAAVJD010000017.1, forward strand.
CACCTCGCCCAGTCCGCCGTCGGGGACGGGGCGCATCGCCTCGTCGAGCACGAGGATCTCGCAGTGTCCGGCGGGCGTGCCGATCGCCGGGAGGTCGGGCAGCAGGTCGGGCGGTCCGTCGAGCAGGGCCCGGGTCACCACGTGTGCCTCCGTGGGCCCGTAGGCGTTGATCAGCAGAGGGTCGTCCAGGTGGCGCAGCAAAGTGCGGATGGCCGGGGTGACGCGCAGCTGCTCCCCGGCGCAGACGATGACGCGGAGCCGGGAGGGGAAGCGGTCCAGGGCCACCGCCGTCTCCGCGAGCTGGTGCAGCGCGACGTAGGACACGAAGACGCGCTCCACGTCGCCCTCGTCCAGGGCCCGCAGCAGCGTCCGGCTGTCGCGGCGCTCCTCGTCGCCGATGAGCCGCAGGGTGCCGCCCGCCGCGAAGGTCGTCCAGATCTCGTGGAAGGACGCGTCGAAGGTCAGCGGGGCGAACTGGAGCGTCGTGCCGCGCACCACCCCGCCCGGGTCGCCGAGCTGCCAGGTGATCAGGCGGGACAGGGCGCCGTGCGACAGCGCCACGCCCTTGGGGCCGCCGGTCGACCCCGAGGTGAAGAGCACGAACGCGGTGTCCTCGGCGGTCACCGCCGGCAGGCGCGCGGGTTCCGCCGGCGCGGTGTCCGCCGCCGGCGGCGCCACGAGGAGGGAGTGGTCGGCCAGCCACTCCGGCTCGGCCCCCGCCGGGGCGATGACCGCCGTCGGCGCCGTGGTGGCGACCATTCCCGCGAGCCGGGCCGCGGGGTGCCCCGGTTCGACCGGCACGCACGCCCCGCCGGCCATACCGATGCCGAGGACGGACGCCACCAGGTCGAAGGACCGCTCCAGCGCCACCACCACCCGGTCCCGCGGGCGGACCCCGTGCCGCAGCAGCGCGGCGGCGATCTGCCGGGCCCGCTCGTCCATCTCGCGGTAGCTCCACCGGCCGTCGGCGGCGGAGACCGCGACGGCCTCCGGGACGCGGTCGACCTGGCGGGCGAGCAGCTCCATGACGGTCGGCCGGCCGGCCACCGGGGCCGGCGGCCGCGGCGGCTCGGTCAGGAAGGCGAAGTCGGCGTTCTCGTCCGGGTGGTCGGCCAGCCGCTGCAGCACCGCCAGGAAGGTGCGGGAGTACCGCTCGACGTGGTCGGCGGTGAGGGTGGTCCCGTCGGCCTCGACGCGGATCTCCAGGCGGGAGCCCGTCGGGTCGAGGACCGCGTTCAGCAGCAGGACGAAGTTGGTCTCCTCCCAGGCGTCGAAGGAGTCGAACGCGAAACCGGGCACCTCGTGGAGGGCCGTGAACCCGTGGAAGTGGGTGAAGTTGAACGCGGTCTCCAGGACCGGCCCGCCGAAGTCCTCCTGGACGGCGCTCAGCGGGACCATCCGGTGGGGGTGGCCCGCCTGCTCCTGGGCGAGGAGGTGCTGCGCCGTCCCCAGGCGGCTGCGCCCGGTGTCGTCCAGCCGCACCGGGACGGTGTTGAGGAAGAGCCCGGTCAGGGCGTCGGCGTCACTGCGCTCGGGGCGCCCGTGGGTGACCATCCCCGTCGTGACGTCGGGGCCCGTGCCGGAGTGGAGCCGCAGGGTGAGGCAGTGCGCCGCGAGCAGCAGCGACTTCAGCGGCACCCCGTGGGCGGCGGTCAGCCCGCCGAGCGCGGCCAGCAGCGGTGCGGGCACCGTCGCGGCGCACCGGATCGGACCCGGCTCGGTCCGGGCGGTGTGCGGCCGGTCGGGGAGCGGGGTGGTCGCCTGCGCCCCGCGCAGCAGCGACCGCCAGTGGTCGCGTGCCGGTCCGTCCGCCTCCGCCGCCCGTTCGTCGGCCGCGTGCCACGCCTGCGAGGGCAGCACCTCCCGGGCGGGTGGTTCGACGGGGGCGCCGGTGGCGTGCAGGTAGTCCCGCATCAGCTCCTCGACCAGCCGGGCCACGCTCCACCCGTCGAGCAGCGCGTGGTGGAAGGCCAGGACGAGCTGGACGCCGGTGTCGGTGACGTGGGCGTGGAGGTGGTGGAGCGGCGCCGAGGCCAGGTCGTAGCGCCGGGCGCGGGCGCGCTCCACCTCCGCGAGCACCAGGGCGTCCTGGGCCTCGGGGTCACCCGGTGCCGCGGACCGCAGGTCGGTGACGGTCAGTCCGCCGGCGACGGTGCGGTGGACGACCTGGAGCGGCTCGTCCGCGCCGAGCAGGTCGAACGACGACCGCAGCGCCGGGTGCCGCCGGGTCAGCCGCTCGTGGGCCGCCCGGAAGGCGGACTCCTGCCAGCGCGTGCGGAACACGTACCGGAAGACGTCGTGGTACATGGCCGTTCCGGGGCTCTCCATGGTGTGGTACACCATCCCGAGCTGGAGCCGCGTCATCGGATGGGCGTCGGCCGCGTCGGGGAACAGCGCCCGGTCCTCCGCTCCGACCAGGGCGAACGGTTCCGTGCCGACCGGGTCGCCGGCCGCCGGCTCGGCGACCGGACGCAGCCGGGGCGCGAGGGCCGCCACCGTCGGGAACCGCATCAGTTCCGTCAGGTCGAAGGCGAGGCCGCGGCGTTCCATCAGTGCGCGGATGCGCAGCAGTTGGATGGAGTCGCCGCCCAGCGCGTAGTAGTTGGCGTGGACGTCGGCGACCGGGGTCCCCAGGACCTCGCCCCACACCTCGGCCAGCGTCCGCTCACCCGCGTCGCGGGGGGCGGTGCCGGCGGCCGCTTCGCTGCCGCTCCCCGCCGCGCGGGCGGCCGCGGCGCGGAGGTCGGCCTTGCCGCTGGCGGTGAGGGGGATGTCGTCCAGGGCGACGAATCGGGAGGGGACCAGCGGCGCGGGGAGCCGCGCAGCGCAGTGGGCGTACAGATCCGCCGCGGTGACGGGCTGCTCCGCGTCGGCGGGCACGACGTAGCAGACCAGCCGGGTGCGGCCGTCGGGCGCGGTCTCCCCGGCCACCTCGGCCCGCCGGACCCCGGGGCAGGCGGCGACGGCGGCCCGGACCTCCCCGGGCTCCACGCGCCAGCCGTTGATCTTCACCTGGGCGTCGGTACGGCCCAGGTACTCGACGGTGCCGTCCGCGAGCAGCCGCGCCAGGTCGCCGGTGCGGTAGAGGCGTTCGTCGGGCTCGAACGGGTCGGGCGCGAACCGCTCCGCCGTCAGCTCCGGACGGTTCAGGTACCCGCGGGCGACACCGACGCCGGCGACGCACAGCTCACCGGCGACGCCGCCGGGCTGCGGCCGGCCGTCGCGGTCCAGGACGAGGACGCGGGTGTTGTCGATCGGGCGTCCGATCGGCACCGTCGCGCGCCCCGCCTCCGCCGGCGGGCAGTCGTGGTGGGTGACGTCGACGGTCGCCTCGGTCGGCCCGTAGAGGTTGACCAGCTCCGGGCCCTGCGGGCCGAGCACCGCGTGGAAGCGCGCCACGTGGGCGGGCGGCAGCGCCTCACCGCTGCAGAACACGCGGCGCAGCGACGCCGCCCCCGCGCGGAGGGCGGGTTCCGTCTCCAGCAGGTCGAGCCAGGGCCCCAGCATCGAGGGCACGAAGTGCAGGGTGGTGACGCCGTGGTCGGCGACCGCGCGCTGCAGCTCCCGCGGGTCGCGCTCGGCGCCGGGCTCCAGCACCACCTGGCGCGCCCCGGCGAGCAGGCTCCAGAACAGCTCCCAGATCGAGACGTCGAAGGAGAGCGGGGTCTTGTGCAGCACCACGTCGTCGGCGTGGAGCGGGTAGCGCCGCTGCATCCACTCCAGCCGGTTGACCACCGACCGGTGCTCCACCACCACCCCCTTGGGGGTGCCGCTGGAACCGGAGGTGTGGATGACGTAGGCGGCGTCCGCCGCCGTGCCCCGGGCGGCGCCGGGGGCGCCGTCGGTGGGAGCGGCGGGAACCGTCGCGAGGTCGACCGCCGGGAGGGCCGGGGGCAGCAGGTCGGTGGCGCCGCGGTGCACCACCACCGACGGCGAGCCGTCGTCGAGGAGGAACGCCACGCGGGCGGCGGGCAGCGCCGGGTCGACCGGCAGGTAGGCCGCGCCGGACTTCAGCACGCCGAGGGCGGCCGCGACGGTGTCGGCGCCCCGCCCCAGCAGCAGCGCCACCCGGTCACCGGGGCCGGCGCCCAGGGCCCGCAGCTGCTCCGCGACCGCGTCGGAGCGGCGGTCGACGTCGCGGAAGGTGAGCGGCGCCGCGTCCGGTGCGGCGTCGGCGAGCGCCGGGGCGCCGGGGGTGCGGGCCGCCTGCTCCGCCAGCAGGCCGTGCAGGGTGCTCCGTTCGGAGAAGGCGACGCGGGTGTCGTTGTGGGGCCCCCGCACGACCTGCTCGTGCTCGGCGTCGGAGAGCATCCGCAGCCGCCGCGCCGGGGTGCGCAACTCCTCCAGCCCGCCGGTGACCAGCTGCTGCAGGTGCTCGGCGGCGCGCTCGATCGGGAGGTCCGCGTCGAAGACGTCGTCGGCGTAGTCGTAGGTGATCTCCAGGTCGCCGCCGTCGTCCCGGTGGCGGGCGTTGGCGACCAGCGCGTTGAGGTCCTGGGCGTGCAGCACCGCCGTCATCTCCCGGCGGGTCCCCGGGATCTGCTCGGTGGCGGGGAAGCGGAGCATCGAGAACAGCGCGTCGTACATCCGGCGCGGGCGGCCCTCGGCCGTCCTGAGGTCCCCGAGCAGCCGGCCGAGCGGGTAGCGCTCGGCCGACTTCAGCGTGCGGGAGGACGCCCCGATCTGCCGGGCCACCTCCAGCAGCGTCGCGTCCGGCGCCACCCGGACCCGCAGCGGCAGGGTGTTGGCGAAGTGCCCGCCGGTGGCCAGCTGGGCGGGGGTGGTGCGGTTGAGCAGCGGCACGCCGAGGCAGACCTCGTCGCTGCCGTGCACCCGGGCCAGGTAGGTGGCCATGGCCGCCGCCAGGTACGAGAACCGGGAGACACCGTGCTCGCGGACCCGCTCCAGCGTCTTGTGCTCGATGTGGAAGGCGTGCTGGCTGCTGGTGCGCGACCCGCTGGGCGCGCGGCGCGTGAACAGCGGGGGCTCCGCGCCGTCGAGGGCGGTGAGCAGCAGGTCGCGGTGGGCGGCCTCCTCGGCCGGGTCGTCGCGGTACGCCGGTTCGTCCCGCAGCACCTCCAGGAAGGACGGCGCGGCGAACTCGGCGGGCCGCCCCGTGCGCAGCGTGTGCGCGTAGTCGGTGAACACCTCGCCCAGGACGTTGGTCAGGGCCCAGCCGTCGGCGACCATGTGGTGCACCCGCACCACCACGCTCGCGGCCTCCGGGCCCTCGGAGAGGACGGTCGCCTGCGCCATCGGCCCGCCGTCGAGCCGGAACGGCTCCCGCACGGTGCGCTCGCACCAGGCGCGGGCGGCGGCCCGCGGGTCGGGCTCCCCGGAGAGGTCGACCAGCTCGACGGGCGGCAGGTCGGGATCGGTCCACTGGTACGGCACGCCGGCGGTGTCGCCGAAGCGCAGGTGGTAGCAGTCGTTGCGGCGCAGCGCGCGCTCCGCGCACTCCCGCAACAGGCCGGCGTCCACCGGGCCGGTGATCCGCTCGATCATGGACTGGACGAACTGCGGGTCGTGCGGCAGGTACGACGACGCCGTCCACAGGTCCCGCTGGTACGGGCTGAGGCCATGGCGAACTGCGGTCATGGTCGGTCTTCCCCCTTGAGACGCCGGCGCGTCACCGTGCCGGCGGTGGTCGTCGGCGGCGGACCGCGTGGTCGTGCCGCGCGCGCCGGTTCCCCGCCGGTGCGCGCGGCCGCGGCCCGTCCCCCTCGATGCGGTGCCGTGGCGGCCGGCCGTTCACCCGGGCCGGCCGTCCTGCTGGTGGATCAGTTCCCGGCGGGCCGGTCCCCGGCGGGTCGGTCCGCGCTGAGCAGCAGTGCGCCCGCGCCGGAGCCGAGGTAGTAATGGAGCGAGAGCGCGTGGCGGATGTCGAGCGGGCGGGGCTCGTCCCCGAGCACCAGGTCGAGCTCGACGTCGACGGGCTGGTCCACCCCGGCCGTCGGGCACGCCTCGCCCCGGTCGATCATCAGCGCGGTCGCCGCCGTCCGGATGAGGCTGAGCGCGGCGTACGGGTGGCCGAAGCTGGCCTCCTGGACGGAGACCGGCAGCCCCTTCGCGTGGTCGCCGAGGATCTTGCGGATGGTCGCCGCCTCGATGACGGAGAACTCGGCGTTGCTGCCGTCGGCGCCGCCCTGGACGTAGTCGATGTCCTCGGGCGCCAGGCCGGCGCGCTCCAGGCACCAGTGCGCCGCGCGGGTCGCGGCGGTGCCCTCCATGTCGCCGCCCAGCGCCGACCCGCCGGGCACGCGGCGGTGCGCCTGCGCGGCCAGCCGGGCGTAGACGCGCGCCCCCCGGCGCTCGGCGTGCTCGCGGCTCTCCAGGACCAGGGTCACCGCGCCGGAGGCCAGGTTGAGGCCGGTGGTGCGGGTGTCGTACGGGCGGCTCAGCGAGTCGAAGGTGATCCCCGCGGGAAGGAGCGAGACGCCTTCCTCGTCGGCACGGTCCCCGCGCTGCCGCAACGCGTCGTAACGCAGGTAGCGGTCGGGGGCCACGTGCTCCGCGCCGGTCACCACGGCGACGTCGGCGCTGCCGTCGGCGATCAGCCGGAAGGCGTCGGCGATCGCGGTGAGCCCGGAGGAGCACCCCATGGAGACGGTGTGGCAGGGGCCGCCGGAACCGATCAGCGCGGCCTGCACGTTGGCGACGTCACCCACGGAGGTGGTCACGGCGTACCGCAGGTAGAGGCTCATGGCCTCGCCGGGGCTGAGGTCGGCGCGCTCCCCGGCGGTGAACTCGTCGTACGCGTCGAACCAGGTCTCGGTGCAGCCGCGGGCGCTGATGACCGCGGCCTCCGCGAGGTCGCCGGCGGCGTGGTCCAGCCCGGCGTCGGCGAGGGCCGTGGCCGTCGCCGACAGGGCGTAGTAGTGGACGGGGCCGAAGCTGGCGTGGTGCGCGTCCGGCACCTCCGGGAAGGCGTCCCGCACCTGCTGCTGCGGCGGGTCGATGATCCCGAAGTAGCTGTCCTCGGCCCGCAGGTGCAGGGCGCCGGAGGCGATGGTGCCCCAGAACTCCTCGCGGGTCCGGGTCGGCGCGTCCTTCGGGCCGGGCAGGCAGAAGCCCATGCCGGTGAGGAGGACCTCGCGGGATCGGTGGTCGGAAGTCGTCACGTGTGCCTCTCTGACGCGTGGTAACAGATGGGTGCCCCGGCCCGGCCGGGGCGGTCGGGCGGTCACGGCTGCCCGCCGTCGGCCGTCGGCGCCGCTCCCGGCCCGCCGGCCCCGGTGAAGCGGGGGACACGGCCGGCGACGTACGCGGCCAGGCCCTCGGCGGAGTCCGGCACCTCCAGGTGGGTGCGCAGGTGGTAGGCGTCCTGCAGGCGCAGCCCCTGCGCGACCGGAACGCCCGCCGCCCGCTCGCGCAGCTCCTTGTAGAGGCCGATGGTCGCGGTGGGGCCGGCGGCCAGCCGCCCGGCGAGCTTCGCGACGGCCGCCGGGAACTCGGCCTGCTCCACCAGGTGGTCGACCAGCCCGATCCGGGCGGCCTCCTCGGCCCCGACCAGGCGGCCGCTGAGGTAGATCTCCGTGGCACGGGCCGGGCCCACCACCCGCGGCAGCATCACGGCGTTGCCGAGGTGGCCGACCTTGACCACGCAACTGCCGATGCGGGTGCGGTCGGACGCGATCCGGAGGTCGGCGGCGCAGAGGATCTCCGTGCCCGCGCCGGCTGCGGCGCCGTCGACGGCGGCGATCACCGGCTTGGGAAGCTGGACGATCTGCTCGCAGATCCGCAGGTACAGCAGGTCGCCGGTGTGCGGGTCGACCGGGGTGTCCGGGCCGACCGCCGCCAGCGACTCGGCGCGCTCGTCGAGCTCGTCGCCCGCGCAGAAGGCGCCCGCCGTGCCGGTGAGTACGACGACCCGGACCTCCGGATCGCGCCCGCAGCGGCGCAGCGCGTCCACCAGCAGCACGGCGAGACCCCGGCTGAGGGCGTTGCGGCGCGCGGGGCGGTTCAGCCGCAGCGTCGCCACCCCGCCGTCGAGCGTCTCGACCAGCTCGGGCTCCCCGCCCTCGGCCGGGCCGCCGCCCGGTGTCGTCGTGCCGGTCATGACAGCCGCTCCCTGCGGACCCGCACCCCGGAGGACTCGCGGTCCCAGGTGCCGTCGGTGACGCCCTCCTCGCGGAGGACGAACTTGCGGACCTTGCCCGTCGGGGTCAGCGGCAGCTCGCCGAGCGTCCGCACGAAGCGGGGGACCATGTAGTACGGCACCCGCTCCACCAGGAACTCCGTGAGCGCCACCGGGTCGACCACCGCGCCAGGGGCCGCCACCACCACGGCCAGCACGTCGTCCTCGCCCTGCGGGCTGGGCACCGCCACGACCGCCGCCTCGCCGACGGCGGGGAACGCCCGGATCTCCGCCTCCAGTTCGACCGAGGAGATGTTCTCGCCGCGGCGCCGGATCGCGTCCTTGATGCGGTCGACGAAGTAGTAGTCCCCGGCGCCGTCGCGCCGGAAGGCGTCGCCGGTGTGGAACCAGCCGTGGCGCCAGGTGGTGGCGGTCGCCTCGGGCATCGCGTGGTAGCCGTGCGACATCCCCCAGGGCTCGGTGCGCAGCACCAGCTCGCCGACCTCGCCCTCGGGGACCTCCTGGTCGTGGTCGTCGACGATCCGCGCCTCGACGCCGGGCCGCAGCCGTCCGCAGCTGCGGGTGTTGACCGGGTTGGCGGGGGAGATGATCGGGGTCGACGTCTCCGTGCTGTTGTACACGGTGTGCACGGCCACGCCGAACCGCTCCGCGAACCCCGCCACGTCGTCGGGGAGCGGGACGCACAGCACGGTCCGCAGCGGGTGGTCCCGGTCCTGCGGGCCGGGCGGCTGCTGGGTGAGGAACGGCATCATCACCGACAGCAGCGTGCAGACGGTGACGCCGTTCTCCCGGACCACCTCCCAGAACTCCTCGGTGCTGAACCCCTGCACGACGGCGACCGAGCCGCCCAGGCTCAGCATCGCGACGGCGGCCAGGGTGCCGCCGGCGTGGAACAGCGGCAGGTTCAGCAGGTAGCGGTCGTCGTGGTCCAGGATGCCGTCGAGGCCCGCCGTGGCCGAGGCGTGCGAGGCCGCGTAGGAGATCATGGCGCCCTTGGAGGCGCCGGTGGTCCCCGAGGTCAGCAGGATCGACTGGGTGTCCCAGGGGTGGACCTCGGCCGGGACGTAGGCGGCGGTCTCCTCCTCGGACCGTGCCAGCACCTCCGGGCCGTGGACCCGTGCCGGCAGCTCGCCGGCGGGCGCCTCGCCCCGCACCACCACCACGTGCTCCACGGCCGCCAGGTCCACCAGCGCCAGCCGGTCCGCGAGTTCGGCGTGGACCACCAGCACGCGCGCGCCGGACAGCTTCAGGGCGTGGGCGAGGAGGCTCCCGCGGTACGCGGTGTTCAGCGGGACGTGCACCCCGCCGTTGAGGTTGGTGCCGAACCAGACGGCCAGGGCTTCGGGGCCGTTGGGCAGCCACGACGCGACGGCGTCGCCGGGCACGACGCCCAGCTCGCGCAGGCCGACCGCCGCGGACCGGGCGCGGTCCCAGGCGTCGCGGTAGCTCCAGGACGCCCCGTCGGGGAACCGCGCGAACGGGCGGTCGGGATGGGCGCCGGCGCGCCGCTCCAGGACGCGGCCGATCACGCACTCCTCGGCCGGCGGGACACCGCGCCGGGGCGCGGGGGTGGGTATCAGGGTCTCCGTCATCAGATCTGCTCCTCGGTACCGGCACCGGCACGTGGGCGGTTCAGTTCGGGCAGGCACCCCAGGCTCCCGCCGCCGTCGATCACCAGGGCGGCGCCCGACAGGCGGGAGGAGGCGGGGGCGGCCAGGTAGCACAGCAGCTCGGCGACCTCCTGCGGCTCACCGATCCGCCCCTGCGGGACCTGGGAGAGCAGGCTCGTCGTGAAGGCGTCGCTGTTGGGGACCGCGGCCTCCATCGGCGTGCGGACCATGCCGGGCAGCACGGTGTTGGCGCGGACGCCCCAGCGCGCGCCGGTGGTGGCGAGCATGCGGGTGTGCTGCAGCATCGCGGCCTTGCTCGCCCCGTACGCCTGGGTGCGGGGCACCGGGGCGGCCAGCGCGCTGACCGAGCCGACGGCGACGACCACGCCCGGGTGGCGGCGCGGCACCCACTCGCCCAGCAGCGCGTCGGTCGTCGCCGCGTAGGAAAGGACGTTGACGGCGAAGCTCCGCGCCCGCACCGCGCTGTTGTCGCCGCGCTCGTCGAAGTCGAGGATGCCGGCGGAGTAGACCAGGCCGTCGACCCGGCCGGCCAGCCGGACCGCTTCGGCCACCATCGCCGGGACGCACTCGGGGTCGCCCAGGTCGGCCGGCAGCACGTGCGCCGTGCCGCCCTCGGCCGCCACCTCCTCCGCGGCCGAGGCCAGCGCGTCCGCGCGCCGCCCGACCAGGACCAGCTCCGCGCCGCGGCGGGCGGCCTCCAGCGCGAAGGTGCGGCCGATGCCGCTGCTCGCCCCGGTGACCAGCAGCACGGTGCCGGACAGGTCGAAGGGGTCGCCCGGCGCCGGGTCCGGGTAGGCGGGGGAGGGCTCGGCCAGCCACGCCGGGGTGGGGGGCACCAGCATCGCCTCGACCCCGCCGTCCAGCGTCAGCACCTGGCCGACCATGTGGGCGCTGTGCTCCGTGGCCAGCAGCCGCAGCAGGTTGACGAGGTCGTCGACGCGGGTGGGACGCCGCACCAGCAGGTGCTGCATCAGCTCCGCCTCGCGGCCCTCGGCCAACCGGTGCCCCAGGAACGGGGCGTACCCCGTCGTCACGGCGTTGGCCACCACACCGCGTCCCGCCAGCCGGTGGGCCTGCTGCCGCCACCAGGAGAGGTCCGCCGCGCGGCGCGCCGCCGCGTCGGGGTCGGCGCCCGGCTCGATCAGCTGGGTGCCGTCGGTGACCAGCACCGCCCGGCCCGCACCGCGGTCGGCCATCGCCGTCAGCGTGGCCAGCACCCGGCCGCGGTCCAGGCCGGCGGCCGCGGGCTCCGCGCCGTACGCCTCGTTGCCGATGTGCGCCACCAGGTAGAGGTCCGGGACCTCGCCGGTCTGCGGTGCCCGCAGCCCCAGCGGCGTCAGCCCGGCCACGACCTCGGCGACGCCGGGCCGGCCGGCGCCCTCCACCGCCAGGACCTCGCCCACCGGGCGGGCCGGCCACACCGGGGGCACGCCCGGCACCGAGGCACGCGGGTCGGGCACCGCCGGCGAGGCGACGGCCGCCGTGGGGCCGGCGGTGCCGCCGACGGCCGGCTCCTCGTCCTCCCGGGCGAGCAGGATCGCGCTCGCGCCGGTGCCGACGTGGTAGTTGAACGACAGCGCGAACGGCAGGTCGTGGGGTTTCGTCAGGTGACCGGGGACGGGGTCGAAGACGCACTCCGCGGCGGGCTGCTCGCACCCGGCGGTGGGGCAGACCTCCCCGGACGCCATCATCAGCCCGGTCGCCGCCACCCCCATCAGACCCAGGGCTGACCCCCCGTGGCCGAACGAGGCCTCCTGCACGCTGACCGGCAGCCCGTGGGCGCGCTCGCCCAGCAGCCGGCTCAGCGCCGCCGACTCGATGCCGTGGAAGATCGGGTTGCCCTCGGCGCCGCCGTTGACGTAGCGGATGTCCTGCGGGTCCACCCCGCCCATCCGCAGCACCCGCCGGGCGGCCCGCTCGACGGCCTGGCCGCTGTCGTCGGCGGCCATCGCGCTGCCCCCGGCCACCCGGCCGTGGACCTGGCCCAGCACCCGCACATGGGAGCGCGCGCCGCGGGCACGGGCGTGCTCCCGGCTCTCCAGGATCAGCGTCGTCGCCCCGTTGGCCATGTTGGACGCCTGCGCGCGGCTGTCGTACGGCCGCATCGGCGCGTCCAGCGTCATCGACGCCGGCAGTACCGGGCGCCCCGCCCGCTCGGCCTGCTCCACCCGCTCCCGCAGCGCCTGGAACCGCAGGATGCGGTCCAGGTTGAAGTAGTCGACACCCGTCACCACCGCGATGTCGACGACACCGCTGGTGATGAGCCGGTGCGCGTCGCCGAGCGCCACCGCGGAGGAGGCGCAGCCGCTGGACACCGTGTGGCAGGGGCCGCCCGCACCGAGCAGCGCCGCCTGGACGTACGCCAGGTCGGTGGTGCCGCCCGCGATGGCGAGCCGGGTGAACAGCGCCCGGCCGCGCTCGGGGTCGGGCTCCTCCGACTCGCTGCGCACGAAGTCCTCGTACACGTCGAACCAGCTGTCGCTGGTGGCGCGCGCGGTGATGACGGCCGCCTCGGCCAGCTCGCCGTTCTCCCGGCCGAGCCCCGCGTCCGCCAGCGCCTTCGCGGTCGCCGCCAGCCCGTAGTGGTGCACGGCGGCGTAGTTCGCCAGGTGCCGGTCGGGGACCTCGGGGAAGGACGCGGCCACGAACTCCTCGGGGGGCGTGACCGAACCGAACCACACCCCCTCGTGTCCGAGGTGCACGGTCCCGGTGGAGATGGTGGACCAGAAGTCGTCCCGGCCCAGGGTCTGGCGGCCGTCGGGCCCCGGGAGGCAGAATCCCATCCCGGTGACCAGCACCTCGCGCGTCCCCGCGCCGGTGTCCGCCTGCCGCGCGGTGGGGCTTGCCGTCACTGTCGTGCCTTCCTCTTGTGGACTCGTGGTGGGCCGCCCGCCGGCGGCCGGGCCGGGCGGCGCGTCAGAAGCGCAGCAGCAGCCCGCCGGAGAAGAACCCGCCGGCGACGACCGGGGTGAGGACCGTGTCGCCGGGGGAGAAGTGGGCCTTGGCGTGGAACTCGGAGAGGACCGTCGGCACGCACGCGCTCGACAGGTGGCCCCGGTACTCGAAGTTGGTGACGAGCTTGTCGTCGGGGACGCCGGTGCGGCTGAGGATGCCGTCGATGATCGGCCGGGTCGCGGCGTGCGGCACCAGCCACGTCACGTCCGTCAGCGCCAGGGAGTTGCGCTGCAGCAGCTCCGAGACGATCGAGCTGATGTGCGCCGCGGCCTGCTCCACCAGCTCCGGCTTGCTCTTGACCCAGCCGTGCGGCGGGGTCGCGGTGGTCAGGTCGACGAGGGTGCCGTCGACGTGCGTCACCGAGTCCAGCAGCTGTGCGCGGTGGTCGCCGCCGCGCGTGATCACCGCGGCGCCGGAGCCGTCGCCCGCGACCGCCTCCGCCTTGGAGCCGGGGCGCACCCGGCGGGAGAACTGCTCCGCCGAGACGACCAGCGCCTTGGTGTGGTGGGTCGGGGCGCACAGGTACGCGGCGGCGGTCTGGATGCCCAGCACGAAGCCGGAGCAGCCGGCCGCCAGGTCGAACGCCATGGCGCCGTGGGCGCCGATCTCGGTGGCGACCAGCGGGGCCAGTTCCGGACGGAACACGTGCTCCGTCCAGTTGGTGAGGATCACCAGGTCCAGCTCGGCCGGGTCCACCCCGGAGTCCTCGACGGCCTGCCGGGCGGCGGCGACCGCCAGCGACAGCAGCGTCTCGTCCTCCGACGACTTGTGCCGGGAGCGGACTCCGACCTGCCCCAGCACCGCCTCGTCGATCCGGTTGCCCACGACCTCCGAGTCGGGGTCGTTGTGCACGACCTCCCGGGGGAAGTGATGGCCGAAACCGGCGATGCCGATGTTGTGGTCCTGCCAGCTCGCTCCCGCTGCGACAGGGCTGATGGTCTGCTGCGACATGAAAGGTCTGTCCTCCCTGGCTGTGTGAGCCTCCCCCGCGCCGGGCAGGACCGCGTCGACGGCGTCGGAACCACCGGAGCGGCCGCCCCGCCCCCTGCACGGCTCGGCACCCCCGCCACGCTAGGGATCGGCCCGGCCCAGGAGAGCCCCCCACCGGTACCGACCTCACCCCCGGGTTGGTACGGAAGGTAACCCCCGCGGCGGTGGCGCCCGCCCGGCCGGTATCAGCGGTACCGGGACGGCCCCCAGCCGGTACCCGGAGGAGGATGACCGGCTCCGTCCGCGCTGCCTAGGGTCGGTGACGCGACGTCGACGACCGGGTCCCGCCACCCGCTGGTGCGGGCAGCCCACCGGTCGACGGGCGGGGGCCGGCGCGGTACCGCGAGCCCCCTGCCCCGTCCCGTCCCGCTGCCGGGCCGCGCGAGCGGCCGGCCGAGGCCGTCGATCCGCGGACCACACCACAGACCACCGCGCAGGCCGGACCGAACCGCGGCCCGGCCGCCCGAGGAACTCTTTCAGAAGGGTGCCGATCCATGACCGTCACGCACCGCGCCACCGAGGCGCCACCGATCACGGCGGCCCCCGTGACCCTGAGCGGCGTGGGTCACTACTTCCCCGGTGAGCCCCTCACCAACGCCTACTTCGAGGGGCTCGACGACCTCGACGTCACCGACGAGTGGATTCGGCGCCACACCGGCGTCCAGGCCCGGCACTGGCCCGAGGACGAGAACGAGCGCCACGTCGAGATGGGACGCGAGGCCGCGCTGCGCGCGCTGGACGACGCGGGCCTCACCCCCGACGACGTCGACGTGCTCATCGGCACCACCGCCACCGCCCGGCCCCGCACCAACCGCTCCTCCGCCGGCAACCGGTACATGGACATCTCGCTGCCGCTCCAGCACCAGCTGGGCGTCAAGCAGGCCGTCTGCTTCGACGTCACCGCCGTCGCCTGCGCCGGGTTCCTCTACGGCAGCGTCGTCGCCCGCTCCCTCCTCGGCAGCCTCGGCGTCCGCAACGCCCTGGTGGTGTGCGCCGAACGGCCCCAGGACATCCTCAACACCAAGTTCCGCAACTCGGTGCTCTTCGGCGCCGGCGCGGGCGCGGCGGTGTGGACCCGCGACGACGAGCGCGCCGAGAGCGGCCTCATCGACGCGGTGCTGCGCTCCGACGGCGAGCACTACGGCGCCTTCGACATCGACGACAACGACCGCATGGTGATGAAGGGCAAGCTCGTCGGCGAGCTCGGCCCCGACCTGCTGACCGACGCCGCCACCCGCATCCTGGAACGCAACGGGCTGACCTCGCAGGACGTGCGCTGGATCATCCCGCACCAGGGCAACCTCAACATGATCCAGGAGGTCGCCAAGCGGCTGGACGCCCCCGAGGACAAGGTCCTGCTGAACCTGCCGCGGCGCGGCAACACCTCCAGCGTGGGCGTCCCCAGCTGCCTCTCCGAGCACATCGCCTCCGGCGTCGTGGCGCCCGGCGACCTCATCCTGTCCATCAGCATCGGCCGCGGCTTCAGCTGGGGCGCCATGCTGTACCGCTACCAGTGAGCGACGAGATGACCGACACCGCACCCACCGAGGGCACCACGCCCCCCGGCCCGCCGGCCGAGGCCTGCGCCCCGCCCGCCGCGATCACCCGGACCACCCGCACGACCCCCGCCTGGCAGGGCAGCGGCGTCGGCTTCACCGGTCTCGGCCACTACTTCCCCCGCACCCTCGTCGACAACTCCGCCGGCACCGAGGCCACGTCCAACTCCCTGGAGGACAAGCTCCTGGGGGACCTCGGCGTCCTCACGCGCTACCGCAGCGATGAGGAGGAGACGGTCCAGTACATGGCCGTCCGCGCCGCCGAACGCGCGCTGGCCGACGCCGGGCTGACCGCGGGCGACATCGACCTCGTGATCCTGAGCAACTGGACCGACCGGCTCTACGGGCCGGAGATCGCCCCGCGGATCGCCAGCGACCTCGGCATGTCCGGCGTCCTCGCCTTCGACGTCTGCGCCGGCTGCGCCGGGTTCGTCATGGGCGTGCAGACCGCCGCGCTCCACCTCACCGGGCCGATGGGCATCCGCCGCGCCCTGGTCATCTCCTCGGAGCGGTTCAGCCGCCGCGTGCGGCCCGGCTCCAAGGGCGAACTCGTCACCGGCGACGCGGCGGGCGCCGCGGTCGTGGAGGTCAGCGGCACCGAGGGCCGGGGGCTGATCGACTCCCAGCTCAGCACGGACGGCACCCGCCACCACCTCACCGGCGCGTACCCGCCCAACGGCTGGGTCCGCAGCTCCCCGGACCTCATCGAGGAGGCCATCGCCCACGCCACCACCGTGACGCGGGAGATCCTCGGCCGCAACGGCCTGACCGTCGCCGACCTCGACTGGTTCGTGCCGCACTCCGGCACCAGCCCCATCATGGACGGCATCCAGAAGGAGCTCGGCCTGGCGCCGGAGCGGTTCGCCAGCAACTTCCGCATCCGCGGCAACCTCTCCAGCGCCTCGATCCCCACCGTCCTCTCGGAGTTCACCGCCGACGGGCAGATCACACCGGGCAACCTGGTGCTGGCGCCCGCGGTCGGCGGGGGGTGGTTCTACGGTGCGCTCCTCTTCCGAGCCTGACCCCGCCGCCGGCACCCGGCCGGACCCGGCGCGGGACGAACCGCGCCGCGCCCTGGTCACCGGCGGCAGCCGGGGCCTGGGCCTCGGCGTGGCGATGCGCCTCGCCGAGGCCGGCTGGCACACCACCATCGCCGCCCGCAGCGCCGAGGGGCTGGAGCAGGCGGTCGCCCGCGCCCGCGACGCCGGCCTGGAACTGCACCCGCAGCAGGTCGACGTCACCGACGAGGACTCCGTGCGCGCCCTGTTCGACCGGGTCGCCGCCGACGGCCCGCTCCACCTCTGCGTCAACAACGCCGGGGCCAACTCCTCCCGCCTGCTGGTCAAACCGGCCCGCGGCGACCGCCCGCTCCAGCGGTACCCGCTGGCGGACTGGGAGAACACGCTGCGGCTCTGCCTGACCGGTGTCTTCCTCACCGGCCGGGAGGCCGCCGCCGCCATGGTCGAGGCCGGGGTGCCCGGCACCATCGTGCAGATCTCCTCCGCCGCCCGCGGCGGCGCCTACGGCCAGTCCGGCTACAGCGCCGCCAAGAGCGGCGTCGACGCCCTGACCCGGACCTGGGCGCTGGAACTCGCCGGCCACGGCATCCGGGTCGTCGGCGTCGCCCCCGGGGTGATCAGCAGCGAGGCGCTCCACCACCACTGCGAGCGGGACCCCCGCCACGCCGACTACATGGAGCGGCTGCGCGAACGCATCCCGGCCCGCCGCTGGGCCGAGGTGCGGGAGATCGCCGACGCGGTGCTCTTCGCCGCCGAGAACAGCTATCTGACCGGTACAACTCTGGAGGTGGACGGTGGGGGTCTCCCCGACCGTGTCTGACCAGCCCCACGGGGGCGGACGCGCGCGACTGTACGGCTCGGCACCGCAGGTGGCCGAGGCACTGCGGAACGCCGGCTTCACCGTCCTGGACGGGGACGGGCCGGCGGAACTGCACTGCGTCCCGCTGCTCGGCGAGGTCGGCGACGGTGTCCCCGCGATCCCGCGCGAGCGGCTGCTCGCCGCCCTCGCGGCGGCGCGCCGGGACGGCGCCGAACGGTTCGTGCTGGTCACCGACGCAGCGCCGTTCGTCCAGCCGGAGGCGGACCCCGACCGGGCCGCCGCCCTCGCCGCCGACACCGCCTGGTGGCGGTGGCTCGCCGCCCGGGCGGCGACCCGCGGCGTCCCCGTCAACACCGTGCGGGTCGGCCACGCCCCCTTCCTCGGCCACCGGCTGGACGCCGCCGCCGCCGAGGCACTCGCCCGCCACCAGCTGGTGCGCCGCCCCGTCGAACCGGCCGACCTGGTCGCCGCGCTGCGCCTGCTGAGCGGCGTCGGCGGCGGCTACCTCGCCGGCGAGACCGTGCCGCTGGACGGCGGCCTGGACGCGGTGTACATCCCGCCGGTCTCCGCCCTCGGCGGCCAGTCGCAGCCCACCGCGCCCGCCGGCCCGCCGGCGCCCCCGAGCACCGGCCCCGTGCTGGTCGCCGGCGCGAGCAGCGGCATCGGCGCCGCCACCGCGCTGCGGCTGGCCGCCGAGGGCGCCGAGACGGTGCTGGTGGCGCGCCGCGCCGAACCGCTGCGCCGCATCGCGGCCGAGGCGGAGGAGCTGGGCGCCGTCGCCCACGTCCTGCCCGCCGACCTCTCCGACCCCGCGGTCGTCCCCCGGCTGCTCGACGAGGCCCACGAACTGACCGGCGGCATCGAGCGGTTGTGCTACACCGCCGGTGTGCTGCGCCTGGACCGGCCGCGGGTGCCCGCCGACAGCGCCGAGGCCCGCGAACTGATGATGCGCACCAACGTCGCCTCCTTCGCCGCCATGTGCGAGAACCTGGTGGCGCGCTGGATCGACCGCGGCATCCCGGGCGTCATCGCCTCGGTCAGCTCCGTCACCGCGCACAGCGCGCCGCTGTCGCACTGCCACAGCTACGGCGCGACCAAGGCCGCCGTCGCCCAGTACACCCGGATGCTCGCCACCACCGTCGCCCGCTACGGCATCCGCGCCAACGTGGTGCGCCCCGGCATCATCCGCACCCCGATGGCCGGCACCGCCGACGACAGCTACCAGCAGGCGTGGCTGGAGCGCGTCCCGCTGGGACGGGTGGGGGAGCCCGCCGAGGTCGGCGCGCTGCTCTGCGCGCTGCTCGGCCCCGACGCCGCCTACCTGACCGGGACGCACCTCCTCGTCGACGGCGGCCTCCACCTCGGCCCGATCCCGCCGCTGCGCGCGGGGCAGCGCGCGCCGCTGGCGGCCGTCCCCTCGGCAGCCGGCTGACGCAACCCCAGCGGGCGCCGCACCGGCGCCCGCCCACCCCGCCCGCACGCCGCGCCGCACCAGGCCGCGTGCGGGCGGCACGCAGACACCAGACAGGACAGCCATGACAGCTCAGTTGAAGGGCCGCACGGCCCTGGTGGCGGGCGCCTCATCCGGCGTCGGTGCCGCCATCGCCCTCGAACTCGCCCGGCAGGGCGCCGGGGTCGCCCTGGTGGCGCGCCGCCCGGCCGAACTCGACGCCGCGCGCGAGCAGGTCGCCGCCGAGGGCGTCCCCTCCGCCGCCGTCGTCGCGGACCTCGCGCAGGAGGGCGGGGCGCAGACCGCCCACGCCGAGGCGGAGCGCACGCTCGGCCCGATCGACATCCTCGTCAACTGCGCCGCCGCGGTGCAGACCGCGCCCGTGCACGAGGTGCGTCCCAAGCACTGGGACCTCCAGATGCAGCTCAACGTCACCGTCCCCTTCCAGCTCACGCAGTTGACGCTGCCGGGGATGCGGGAGCGCGGTTGGGGCCGCATCGTCAACATCAGCTCCGCCGTCTCCCTGGAGCGCATCGCCGGGACCGCCCCCTACGCCGTCACCAAGCAGGCGCTCAACACCCTCACCGAGCTGACCGACCTGGAGAACCGCGGCCACGGCGTGCGCGCGCTCGCGCTGTGCCTGGGCTGGGTCGGCTCCCGGCTCTCCCCGGACCTCACCGAGTACGGCGTCACCCCCGACGACCTGCTGACCGCCGACCACGTCGCGACCACCGTCGGCCAGCTCGTCACCATGGACCCGCGCATCAGCCTCGGCCCGGTGCTGCGCATGGAGCCGACCAGCCCCCGCGCGGGGACCCGCGCCTCGGTGGAGCGGCACGTCCGCGACACCGCCACCCGCTCGACCCGACCGACGGAGGCAGCCCCGTGACCGCGCCCCAGCACCCCCGCACCCCCGAGGAACAGCCCCCGGCGGAACCCCGGTTCGTGACCACCCGCCACGCCGAGGGCGTCACCACCGTCGTGCTCGACCGCCCCGACCACCGCAACAGCCTCAACTACGAGCTGGCGGCGGAACTCCTGGACGCGGTCATCCGCGCGGTCACCGAACCCGCCACCCGCGTGGTCGTCCTCACCGGCGCCGGCTCCGCGTTCTGCGCGGGCGACGACATCGAGGCCGTCCAGCAGGCCCGCGACGGCATGCGCGACGGCGCGCCCGCCTCCCGGCTCACCCGCGACTACCTCTACCTGCGGATCTGCGAGGCGCTGATCACCGCCCGCAAGCCGGTCGTGGCCGGCCTCAACGGCGCGACGGTCGGTGCCGGCACCGAGATGGCCTGCGCGGCCGACTACCGCCTCGCCTCCGACAAGGTCCGCATCGGCAGCGGCCTCGTCCAGGTCGGCTACCCGGGCAACGCGGCGCTGCTGCCCCGCGTGGTCGGCCCGGCCCGCGCCACCGAGCTGTTCGTCACCGGCCGGCTCGCCGACGCCCACGAGGCCGAGCGGATCGGCCTCGTCGACCGCGTGGTGCCGCACGACACCTTCCAGAAGGAGCTCGACTCCCTGGCCGCCGCCCTCGCCGCGGCTCCCACCAAGGCCATCGGCCACTTCAAGGAGCTGCGGGAGCGCTGCTGGGGCCAGCCGGCCGAGTTCGCGCTGCGACTGCAGAACGAGTTCCACCACCGCAGCCACGCCGAGATCGAGGACGGCCGCGAGGGGCTGGACGCCTTCCTGAACAAGCGCACGCCGCGGTTCACCGGCCGATGAGCGCCGACGCGCGGCACACGCGCCCCCATGGACCCGCGGCCGACACCCGGTCCGGCGCAGGCGTCGTCGACATGTGCTCGATGCCCGCCGAACCGGAGGTCTGCCGGGCGTACATGCGCAGGCTCGCCGTCGAAGCACCGTCCTACCTGCGCATCTTCGCCGGCGGCTGGTGCCGCACCTTCGGCGCGGACCCCGTGCCGTACCGGCAGGCCCTGAACGAGGACCGGCTGCTGGACGCCGTCGACATCCTGGTGGAGGGCCTGGGGGACGGCTTCACGCTCGACGCCTACCTCGCCGAGCTGGACGAGAACGGCATCGGCCACCAGGTCGTGCACGGCGTGCCCGCCGCCTTCGGCACCGGCAGCGACGTCAACGACTTACTGGCCGGGCTCGCCGCCCGCGCACCGCAGCGGCTGCAGGCATGGCTCGGCCTCTCGCTGCGCGACCCGGACGAGGCACTGCGCGAGGTGCTCTCCTGCCCGGACCGCGGACTGCGAGGCATCACGGTCAACCCGTTCCTCGACGACGCCGACCCGGTGGACGAGCGGTACATCCCGGTGTTCGCGGCGGCCGAGGAACTCTCCCTGCCCGTCTGGCTGCACACCGGCCACCACTTCGCCTCCGACCGTCCGCTCGACCGGTGCTCCTGGTGGCACGTGGACCGCCTCGCGATCCGCCACCCCGGTCTGGACATCGTCGTCGGCCACGCCGGCTGGCCGTGGCTGCGTGAACTGACCGCCGTGGCCCAACGGCACCGCCGGGTCCACCTGGAGATCTCCTCCCACCGGCCCCGGCACTTCACCGTGCCGGGCAGCGGATGGGAACCGCTGATGCTCGCCGGCCGCACCACCATCAGCCGCAAGATCATGTTCGGTTCCTGCGCCGCCATCCACGAGGAGCCCATCAGCCGGCTGGTGGACGAGGTCCGCCAACTCGACCTCGGGGAGGACGTCGAGCAGGCGTGGCTCTCCGGCAACGCCCGCCGGCTGCTCGGCCTGGAGCCCTGACCGGCGGGCCTGTCCCGGGCACGGTCCGACTGCTTACAGTTACCCACAGCACCCGTCGGCCCCGACCCGGACGTGCGATCCCGATCGGCGTCCGGGCCGGGGCCGGCGGCCCCCCACACCGACCGAAGAGGGAGACCATGCCCGACCCCGTCCCCGCCGCCAGCAGCGCCTGGGTCACCGTCCAGGGAATCAGGACGCACTACCTGCGCGCCGGCACCGGAACGCAGACCGTGCTGCTCCTCCACGGAGGCGGCATCGACCGGGCCGACTTCACCTGGCGCGACACCGTCGCCCCGCTCGCCGAGCAGTTCCACGTCCTCGTCCCGGACCTGCCCGGCTACGGCGAGAGCGACAAGCCGGACATCGACTACACCATCGACTTCTACGGCGACTTCGTCCGCGACTTCATGGCCGAACTCGACGTGCCGCGCGCCCACATGGTCGGGCTCTCCATGGGCGGCGGGATCGCGCTGAACATGGCGCTGCGCCACGCGGAGCTGGTCGACCGACTGGTCCCGGTCAACAGCTACGGGCTGACGCACGAGATCAGGAGCCCGCTGCTCACCTGGGCCTTCACCCGGGTGCCGCCCGCCCACCGCTACCTCTACAAGCAGTCGGGCAAGAGCCGCGACAAGATCCGCAGCCACTTCGCCGGCGCCGTCCCCGGGATGACCGAGGACATGGTCGAGGAGATGTACGCCATGTACCAGGCGCCGGACGCGGGCAAGGCGTTCCGCAGCCTCAACCGCAACGACGTCACCCCGCGCGGCCTGCGCACCGACTACTCCGGCCGGGTGGACGAGATCAAGGCCCCCACGCTCTTCGCCCACGGCGCGCAGGACCCCGTCGTCCCGCTGGACCAGGGCGAGCGCGCCGCCGCCCGGATGGAGAACGCCGAGGCCCACGGCATCGACGGCGCGGGGCACTTCGCCCCGCGGGAGCAGCCGGACGCTTTCAACGAGCTGGTCACCCGGTTCCTGCTCGGCGAGCAGCGGCCCGCCGGCGCCGAATCCTGACCACCGCGCCCCGCACGCCGACGGGGGTGGCACCGGTTCCCCGGTGCCACCCCCGTCCGCCGTTCCCAGCCGTCGGCCCGCCGCCCGTCAGCGGAAGTGGCCGTCCGGGTCCAGCTCCCGCAGCAGCGCCAACTCGTGCGCCGTCACCGGAGCCTCCTCCCCGTCCACCGACGCCTCCGCCTGCCAGGCGGTCAGCTGCGCCACCGCCTCGGCGGGGGTGCCCGGGGCGTCGTCCCCGACCGGCGGCAGCCACGTCGTCAGCCGGAAGTCCTCCGCGCCGTCCTCCCGGCGGAACCGGCCGAACTGGCAGACGACGTCGTGCACCCGGTCACCGGGGCTGGTGACGTAGGCGACCTTCTCCACCAGCCGCCGGGGCCGCGCCTCGCAGACCACCAGGCAGTCCACGCTGGAGGCGATGTCGTTGGCGCCACCGGACCCCGTCAGCCACCGGCCGTTGGAGAGCAGGCTGCTGTTGATGGCGCCCCGCTGGTCGATCTCCCCGGCGGCCAGCACGCCCAGGCAGCGCCGCGAGTTGCCGGCGACCATGCCGCCCAGCACCTCGACGATCCCCGACAGCCCCTGCGAGGCACCGCCGTGGAGCTGGCTGAAGAGGAAGACGTCGCCCGAGTCCGGCTTGGTGCCGTAGAAGCCCAGCTCGGCGCAGACCTGCACCTCGGTGCCGCGCTCCGCCAGCAGCCGCGCCGCCAGCCACGCGGCGATGTGCGAGGAGCCGATGCCGGCGAGCAGCGTGTCGTACCCGCCGCTCTCCACCCGGTCCACGATCGCCCGAGCACCCAGCACGATCATCCGCTGCTGGTCGCCGGCGGCGCCGGGGTCGGCCGCCGTCGGGTCGTCGGTGCCGCCCTCCGGCTCGACCCGGGGGGAGGGGAGGTCCAGCGCCGCGCTCCCGCCCGGCCAGGGGGCGGACGGCCACTCCCGGTCGTCGAGGTGGCGCAGGTAGCCCTCGTGCGAACCGACGCCGGACACCCACTCGCGGTACCAGTCCTGTGCCCCCTCGGGGGTGGCGCACCGCTCGTTGATCTCCTCGATGAAGGCGTAGTCGTCGCGGTACCCCGGCAGCCCCGCGACACCCTCGGCCCGCAGCGACTGCGGATGGGCGCCGAGCCGCGCCTCGCAGAGCCCCACCACCCGCTGGCCGGGGATCAGCACCCGGTCCGGGCAGGCGTCGACGACCTCGTCGGGCACGATCCGCTCGACCGAGGCCAGCACACCGCCCTTGGCCGCGTACGCCGCCCAGGCACCCTCGCCGACAGGAGCCAGCAGCACGACGTTGCCGCGCCGGTCGGCCACCGCGCCGTGCACCAGGGTGAGATCCGGGTTCATCGCCCGGACCAGCGAGCCGGGCCGCTGCGTGTCCGGGTCCTCCGGGCGCACCGGGATCGGCGCCAGCAGGCCCTCCTTGCCGTCGGCCAGATCGGTGCCGCTCAGCGAGCCGGTCACCGCCCAGGGCAGCCCCTGCGCACCGGCGATCAGCCGCTGCGTGTAGCTCAGCAGGCTCCAGGTCTCCAGCTCGAAGGGCCGGCCCTGCGCCAGCTCCTTGTAGAGCCGGTTGGGGCGGGGCGAGGGATAGGTGTCGCCCAGGAAGCAGGCGATCATCTTCCGGACCGCGCCCGAGAGCGCCAGCGCGTGAGCGCTGGAGTGCACGGCGGTGGTGCTGACCGTCAGCGACCGGGTCCCGGCGAACTGCCGGGCCAGCGCGTAGATCAGCGCGTTGGGACGCGACAGCGTCGCCGCGGCGTGGACGTGCATGCCGGGCCGCACGTGGGCGGCGACCATGGCGTCCACGTCCGCGTGGATCACCGGGCCGCGGTGGTCGGCCCCGGCGGGCACGGTGGCGGGGCGCTCGGGCGCGACGGTCATGACACGGCTCCCAGGGACACGACGGAGGTGTGGGCGCCGAAGGCGAACGACAGCGAGGTCGCGTAGTTCAGTTCGGCCTCCCGGCCCGTCAGCCCCACGTGGTCGTGGTCGCACTCCGGGTCCGGGTCGTGGTAGTTGAGCGTCGGCGCCAGCTTCTGGTGGTGCAGCATCAGCGAGGTGGCGGCGACGTTCACCGCGCCGGAGACACCCATGCAGTGGCCGTACACCGGCTTGTTGGAGCTGATCGGCGGCAGGTCGGCGGCGGCGCGCTCGGGGTACAGCGCCTTGAGCGCGCGGCTCTCGGCGAGGTCGTTGTACCCGGTGGCGGTGCCGTGGCCGCAGACGTAGTCGATGTCGTCGGGGGTGTGCCCGGACGCCGCCGTCAGCTCGCGGAACAGCCGGGCCGTCTTGTGGCCGGTCAGGTCCATCGTGGTGGGGTGGTCCGCCTCGTTGTGCGAACGGCCCGCCAGCAGCTGGGCGTAGGGCCGGGCGCCGCGCCGCTCCGCGGAGGAGGCGCGCTCCAGCACCAGGACCACCGAGCCCTCGCCGAACGCGAAGCCGTCGCGGTCGCGGCTGTACGGCTTCATCGCCGTCGCCGGGTCGTCCTGCTGCGAGGTGAGCACCCCGTCACCCAGCGAGAGGTACAGCCGGGCGACCGACCGCACGATCGGGAAGTCGTGGCCGCTGACCAGCACGATGTCGGCGCTGCCGGCACGCAGGTGGTCCATGGCCAGGCCGATCGCCTGGTGGACCCCGACGCAGGCGTTGCCGACGGTGGTGACCAGGCCCTGGATGTCGCTGTAGATCGCGGCCATGCTGGACGGGCCGCCCGGCAGGCTGCGCAGCAGCGCGGTCTTGTCCTCGAACGCCTCGCCGTCGCCCTGGAGCGCCGACTCCCACCAACCGGTGGGCCCGCGCGAGGAGGAGGAGATCAGCGCGACCCGTCGCGGGTCGACACTGTCGCGCCGCAGCCCGGCGTCCTCGCGGGCCTGCTCGACGGCGGACATCGTGACGAGGATGTCCCGGGTGTACTTCGCCGCGTACTTGTCCTCCAGGTCGGGGAGGTGCTTGCGGTGGTCGAAGTCCTTGATCTCCGCCGCCAGGTGGACCGGCAGGCCCTCCGCCCGGTAGCGGCTCAACCGCCCGATCTGGGATTTGCCGTGGTAGAGGTTCTGCCAGAATTCATTGACGTTCGAAGCACCCGCAAGAAAGGTGCCTATTCCGGTGACGTAGACGGGCTCGGCCGTCGTGTCCGCGCCTCCGCCCCCGCCTTTTATATCTGCCATACGACCGAGCCTAGGGAAATCCCGGCGGACCGGAAGTCGCTCCTCGTACCAAGGCGGCCCGGGGGGTGGTACCGGAAGTACGCCGCACGCGCCCCGGAGTAATCCGGTACTCCCGGGCGCACAACTGAGTACCAAACGTACCTACCTGTTCCAGCACCGCGCGCTACGATCTCACCGCACGGCGGAACACGAATGCCCGCCCGCTGCGTCTCCGCTTCCGCCCCCACGATGGAGAGTGTTCTCGTCATGCCCGAAGGACTGAGGACGCGACGCGAGGGCGCCGTCCTGGTGATCACCTTCGACAGGCCGAGCAGGCGGAACGCCGTCGACCAGGAGACCGCGGAACGGCTCGCGGCCGCCATGTCGGAACTCGACGCGGACCCCGCACTCCGCGCGGGCGTCCTCACCGGCGCGGGCGGCTGGTTCTCCGCCGGCATGGACCTCAAGGAACTCAGCGCCGGCGGCCGCTCCCGCGTCCCGGGCCGCGGCTTCGCCGGCATCACCGAGCAACCGCCCGCAACGCCGCTCGTCGCGGCGGTCGAGGGCGGTGCCTGGGGCGGCGGCTGGGAGATCGTCATGGCGTGCGACCTCGTGGTCGCCGCCGACGACGCCCGGTTCGCGCTCCCCGAGGCACGCCGCGGTCTGCTGCCGGGCGCCGGCGGCCTGTTCCGGCTCACCGAGCGCCTCCCGCGCGCCGTCGCGATGGAGGTGCTGCTCACCGGCGGCACGCTGACCGCCGAGCGCGCGGAGCGCTTCGGCATGGTCAACCGCCTCTGCCCTCCGGGCGAGGCGGAGAGCACCGCGCTGGCACTGGCCGAGGAGATCGCGCGCTGCGCGCCCCTCGCCGTGCGGGCGAGCAAGCGGATCGCGACGGAGGCACCCGGCTGGCCCGCGGACGAACGCTTCGCACGCCAGGAGCCGCTGGTCGCGGAGGTCAAGGGTTCCGACGACGCGAAGGAAGGCGTGCGCGCTTTCCTGGAACGCCGGGAACCGCGGTGGAGCGGCCGCTGACGGCAGCGACCCGTCCCGCTCGTACACGCAGGAAGAGCGACCGGCGATTCCTCCCGGGGTGCCAATCCTGGCCGTCCCCGGGCAACCGGTCCGAAGAATGGGGAGGAAGATGGCTTCTTCGGTCATCGAGTGCACCGCACTCACCAAGAAATTCGGGGATTTCACAGCGGTGAACTCTCTCGACCTGACAGTGCCGCAGGGCACGGTCTTCGGCTACCTGGGCCCCAACGGCGCGGGCAAGAGCACCACGATCCGCATGGTCATGGGCGTCGCCCGGCCGACCGGCGGCACCGTGCGGCTGCTGGGCGCCGACCCGGCGGCACCGTCCTCCACCACCACGCGCGCCCGCGTCGGCTACCTGCCGGGCGAACTGCGGCTGGACGACCGGCTGACCGTCGCCCAGCAGCTCGACCACTGGGCCGCCTACCGCGGCTCCGTCGACCCCAAGCACCGCGAGGCGCTCACGGAGCGGCTGGGGCTGCGCCCGGACCGGGCGGTCCGCACCCTCTCCACCGGCAACCGGCGCAAGGTCGGCCTGGTCGGCGCCTTCATGTCCCGCCCCGAACTGCTCGTCCTCGACGAGCCGACCAACGGTCTCGACCCGCTGGTGCAGCAGCAGTTCCTCGCCATGGTCGAGGAGGCCAGGGACGCCGGCGCCACCGTGCTGCTCTCCTCTCACATCCTCTCCGAGGTCGAGCGGGTCGCCGAGCGCATCGCCGTGCTCCGCGGTGGGCAGCTGGTCCTCCAGGGGACCGTCGCCGAGATCCAGGCCCAGGCCAGGCAGCAGCTGACCGCGACCTTCCCCGGCCCGCCGCCGGTCGAGGAACTCCGCGCGCTCGCCGCCGCGCAGGACGTCACCGCCGACGGGACCACCGTGCGGCTCACGCTGAGCGGACCCGCCCACCCGGTGCTGGAGGTACTCGCCCGGCACCGCGCCGAGTCGGTGGTCGCCCCGAAGCGCGAGATCGAGGACATCTTCCTCACCCTCTACGGCGACAACGCCGGCGGTACCCAGCACGACGCGCAGGTGGAAGGGGAGCAGGCATGAGCGCCACGAACGAGGTGCTGAGCCACGCCGGACGGCGGTTGCGGAAGTCCGCGCTGATCTGGGGCGGTGTGCTGGCGCTGCTGGTGCTCACCATCGTCTCCACCTGGCCCGGCTTCCGGGACGCCGAGACGTCCTTCACCGACGACCTGCCGGAGTCGATGCTGTCGGCGTTCGGTATCGCCGACCTCAGTGACCCGGCCGGCTTCCTCGACTCCAACCTCTTCTCGCTGGTCCTGCCGCTGCTGCTGATATGCGCGGCGATCGCCTGGACCAGCAACCTGACCGCGGGCGACGAGGACAGCGGCCAGCTGGAGATGGAGCTCACCCTCCCTGTCACCCGCACCCAGGTCTACCTGGGCCGGTTCGCCACGGTCGCCGCGGCGATGCTCGGCCTCGGCCTCGTCGTGCTGGTCTTCCTGTACATGTGCATGCCCGCACTGGAGCTGGATGCCTCCTACGGCAACGTCGCCGCGGCGACGTTCAGCGTCACGCTGCTCGGGCTGCTGCACGCCGCCGTCCTGTACTGCGCGGCGGGAACGGGCGCGGCGCGCGGCGCGGCGCTCGGGATCACTGCCGGCGTCGCCGGCTTCGGCTACGTGGCCCAGTCGCTGTTCCCGCTGAGCGAGGCGCTGGAGTCGCTCCAGGTGCTCTCGCCCTGGCAGTGGGCGCTCGGCGACGGCCCGGCACAGCACGGCTTCTCGCTCGGCGGCCTGGTGGCCATCCTCGTGGTCACGGGAGCGCTGGTCGCGGTCGGCACCTGGGGTGTCAACCGCCGCGACATCCGGGGCGCCTGACCCCGGCCCACCGCGCCGGGGCACCCCGCCGGCGCATCGCACGGGCCCGTCCGGAGGATTCGCTGATCCTCCGGACGGGCCCGTTCCGTGTCCGCGGTGGGAGAGGCCCGTGACGGCACACAGGAGGGGCCCCGTTCCGTGCCCGGAACGGGGCCCCTCCTGTAAGGGAAGCCGCCGGCGGCGACCTCCCGTGAAATCAGCTCGCCATCCGCACGCTCTGCGGCCGATAACGGCCGCGTGCGGTCAGCGCGGTGTCCCCGATCGCACAGCGGAGTTCCCGCCGGTTGGTCACACCGACTTTACGGAACACGCGACTGACGTGATTCTTCACCGTCTGCCGTGCCAGGGTCAGTTCCTCGGCTATTTCCTCGTTGCTGAAACGACGGAGCAGCAGGAGCAGGACCTCGGCCTCCCTTTCGGTCATGAAGTACTTCCGATGGACGTGGTCGAGAGCGTCCTTCGGAGCCGACTCGCCTTCCAGGAGCAGGACTTTCTCGCCCTGGATCGTGCGCTCGATGGCCCGGAGAAGTTCCGGAATGGCGATTCCCTTGTGAACGAAGCTGTCGGCCCCCGACATCAGGGCGGAGACGACCTCGTTGGAGTCCCGCGAGCCGGAGAAGACGATCACCTGTGGTCGCCAGGGCAGAGCCTTGAGCATTCTCAGCAGCTCGGTGCCCCGCAGGAACCCTCGGATCTCCAGGTCGCAGATGATCAGGGACGGTCGCTTGCGTTCGGCGAGCACCAGGGCCTGGTCACCCGAGGCTGCCTCGCCGAGCAATTCAATTTCAGTCCGGCTTTCAACTATGCTGCTCAGTGCCATCCGGACGCAAGGGTGGTCGTCTACGACTAGTACACCCACGCGCTAACACCCCCCGTGTGTCAACATTGGTCGCCCTCATGCTACAGCGAAGTCCGTCGTGCCCGTCAACACAAGACCGGCCCGACGGGTCGGAGTTCATGCAGCGTGTTCATCTCCTTCGGCTTCCCGTACCGCTCTCGCGGAACGGCGCGGCCGCCTTCCGGGTAGGACACGACGATGAAGTTCGCGACGGTTCCTCGCAAACTGTGTACGTTCTGTGAGTTCGCCGCGGTGCGTGACGTCGGGGAGGGGCTGTATCTGCTACCCCGGGCCGGGCGGTTGATGCATTTTGATAATCGGACGTTAACCGCGCATTGATTGGTTCGCCGATGTGTCCCATGTCCGCGGAAGCGACTCTTCCGCCGTGATGGGGTGGAACGCCACCGGTAGGGCATCCTGCCCGCTTTGCGCCCGTCCGGGCCCGTCCGGCTCCCGGTGGCCGGGGGTTCACTTTCGCTGCCCGGTCAGTGCCCGGGGTCGTGTGGTCCGGACCGCGGGGACCGTACCGCCCGGTAGGGTGCGGCCGGTCGAACGGATGTGAGGCTGCCCACTGTTGGTGGGCGCGCTCCCACGGTGTGCGATCCGCGGCGGCCCCTCGCGGCCGGCCGTCGCGTTCCGTGACGGGGGTGCGGGCGGGCCTCGGGTGCGACGTCCGCCCGCCGCCGGTCGTCGCGGCGGCTCCCGTGTGGCGCGGAGCGCCGCCCCGCCCCGGACACGCGCGTGGCGCACATCACAATCGCCCGCGCGTGTCGCGATCTGCGGGAACGGGGGAGCGCCGGGCCATCCGCCGCTGCGGCTGGCCCGGCGCTGTCGCGTGCCGCCCGCCACTGCCCGGCCGGCCGCGACCGTTCAGGCGAGCCGTCCTGCACCGCGGAACCGGCTCTGTCGGGCGTGCGCCGCCCGGCTCCGCGGTCACCGGTGTCGTCGGTCGCTCTGCGCCGCCCGCCGGCGGGACGCCGCCCCGAACTGCCGACCGCCCGCTTCCGTCGGGCGTCGGGCATCGGCCGCCGGACAGGGCGCCCGGTGTCGGGCGGCGGAGTTGGTGGTCGGTGTACTGCGGCGCGCGTGCGCGTGTGTCGGGTGTGCTGCTCGAGTCACCAACGTGCGCGCAGCACGCCGTCGCTGTCGGGCAGCGCGGCTTGCAGCAGTGGCGGGTGCTCGTCGATGGAGAGGGGCAGGGCGCAGGCCGATCGGGCGTCGGCCACCAGGGCGGCGAGTTCCGCGTACTCGGCCTCATCGACCATCAGGCTGTGGATGGCTCCGTCCTTCGTCTCCCAGACGAACTCCACGGTGTCTTGCGTCGGCAGTGCGGCGAGGACGGCGCCGACATCGGGTTGCAGGTCGGGCCAGAAGTACAGCAGGGCTCGCGGTGCGAGACCGGCTCGTACCGCATCCAGGTTCTCCGCGGTAAGGAGGTGTCGGCGGTTGACCACGGCGGTCTCCTCCAGGAGCAGGCGCTGCCGCTGCCGCAGTTCGGTGCGCACCGCGTCCCAGAAGGCTTCGTCCGCGACCTCCGTGACCTCGGGATTCGCGGCGTAGGGGGATACCGTCAGCGGTTCGGCGAACAGGCCGAGTTCCCGCGTACGGGCCACCGCGTTCGCACACGGGTGGTCGCTGCCCACGTACACGTACTGGTCCCATCCGACGTGCACGGTGAACACGTCGCCCGCCTCCAGCCGGCACCAGGCGCCCTGCTCGCAGAGCATGGCTCGTACGAGCGCCAGAGCCATCTCCAGGGAGACCTCGGCGCCGTCGTGGTAGCCGGTGAGGCCCTCCGGGAAGAGCCCTCCGAGCCCGTGATCCGGCGAAGCCGGCTGAACACCGAAGTAGACCGGTCCGGTGATGCTGGGCTCGCGTATCTCCAGCTGTGCGGTACCTGTTGCGTGCGCGAATGCGGAGATCGCCTCCAGGTACGCGGCCTCGACCGGACCGTGGTCGCTGACAGCCTTCTCCGCGCCGCGGTAGCTGCCGTCCTCGTCGCGATCGTCGGGATCGTACTTCGTGATCCGGTGGACGAAGGCAGGTGGCATGACACTCCTGGACGGTCAACGGGGAGCCGACGTAGGCCGAACGAGCTTCCCAGGCATGGAAAATACCGTGCACGCGCCGCGCCACCGGGTCGGCGGGTCCCGGCGGTGCGGTGACCGTACCGCGGCTCACCGCACCGCGACGAGCAGGTGCAGGGGTCGCGGCCCTGTGCGCCGATGGAGGGGAACGCAGCCAATGGGCTCAGGGGAGACCCGCCCGCGGACTCCGACCCCTGCAAAACGGCTCGCAGCCGCGCACGGCCCGCTGGAGGGGAAGGCGCTGGTCGGGCAGTCACTGGTGGGTAGCTGTGAACTCGCCGTTCTCGGGCGGCTCAGGGCCCCGCTCACTCGACGTCGTCATCGTCGCAGGGCAACCAAGGGGTCTGTCCTGTCGGCCAGCCTCGCGGCCAGACGCCTTGGATGAGGATCCGGTGGATGAACTCCACGACTCCTCCTTCGAACACGGCGACGTCCGGGCACTGGCGGAAGAGGATGGCGATGCCCCACTTCGGCCACCCGGGGGCGGGAGGCAGCAGCAGGCACGAATCGCCGTTGTACGTGTGATCGGCCCAGGGGATCACCTCGTCCCGGACGGCCTCGACTCGCTCCGGCAGCCCCCTCGGTAGAAACGGCAACGCCCCTTGCCAGTTCTCGGAGTGCGACTCGATGAACTCGGGCAGAGCCCCGGAGCGGGCGAGATCAGAGTGCGACGCCGGATGCGGGACGTAGAGAAAGCCGGCGATCAGAGCGTCGCCGTACTCCTCGACGAACCAGCGGTAGTCCGCCGGCAGCTCTCTGCCTACCTGCTCCTCCACCACTCGCCAGTGCCGCCGCAACGCCACCTGTCGGCACGGGCTCTCGCCGAGCAACTCGACCAACTCTGCCCGCATCGCACTCACATCCCACGCTCCGGCCCGTACCAGACGACGGGCGTGTCCTCGGAGTACATCGGCAAGCTCTTCAGCCTGACCGGTCCGGGGTAGAAGGCCGCGCTGTTCGGGCCGAAGAGGTCCTCGCCGACCAGATAGCGGTACAGCCACTCGGAGAGCGACATGTCATGCCGGTAGAACTCGTCGTCGTCCCAGAGACAGAAGACCTGCCCTCCTCCATCGACGCCCCGAGGAGCCCAGAAGATCCACTCACCCCGGTCCGTGCCGAGGAGCGGAACCAAGCCGCCGGGCGCACCGAACGTCAGCTCAGCGGACCCGAGGAGCGGGCGAGGGTCACCCGCCATGAACTCCCCATCCCACTCGACCTCTCCGAACGCCTCGGTCATCCCGCTGATCCGCTCGGCAAGGTTCCACCTCTGCGTTGCGGGGTGATGCAAGTTCAGGTGCCCGTTGATCTCTACCGGGGCATGCAGCTCACTCACCCGCTTGAAGTCAGCAGGCAACTCGCAACCCAGCTCGGTCTCCAGCCGCGCCCAGGCCGCTGCGTCTTCTCCGTGCCCTCGCGGCTCCCCGAGCATCGCCAACAGAGCTTCGAGGTAGGGGAAGGAGCTCGTATCCCTGGGCATGTCGAACTCCCGCTTGTCACGCCGCTGTCGGGCTTTTGGTGACAGTACAGGTCGCCGTCGAGTCCTGGCAGGGCACGGCGTGGTGACGCCGTGCGCCGGGTCGACGGTGAGCGTTGCCGCGCCGGGCTTCTTACCTCTTCTGCTGGTCGGTGCCACTTCCTGGTTCGAGGACGGGGTATGCGTCTCCTTGTGCGCGCCGAGGCGATGCCTCGGCGCAACCGGGGTGCCGAGCTGCCGGACGCCGGGCCCTTCCGGGCAGCAGCGGCCCCGCGATGCCGGCCGGGGGCTAGGCTGCCGGAATGGCGGAGCAGACGGACCGGGAGAGGCGACGGCCTGCGAACGAGGGGCCCCGGGCAGCCGCACGCAACCGGGCCGCAGTGGTCGCGGCCGCGCGCGAGGTGTTCGCCGAGCACGGCCTGGAGGCGCCGCTCTCCGCGATCGCACGCAAGGCAGGGGTCGGGCAGGCCGTGCTCTACCGGCACCTTCCCGACCGGGCCGCCGCGGTGGCGGCGGTCCTGGAGGAGAACGTGCGTGAGGTCGAGCAGGCGGCCGAGGTCGAGGGCGCGACCCTCGGCGACGTGCTGGGCGTGCTCACCTGGCACCTCGCCGAGTCGGCCGCGTTCATCGGTCTGCTGCACAGCGTCCGCGCGGGAAACCCCCGCGGGGGGCGGCCCCCCGCGGAGGCGCTCTCGGAGCGTGTCCAGGGCGCTCTGCGTTCCCGGCTGCCGGCCGGCCACCGGTTGAGTGAGCGGGACCTGGAACTGGCTGTCGCCATGGTCTCGGTGACGGTGACCGGCCCCACCCGTTCCGAGCGGGAGCACCGGGCGCGCGCCGCCTGGCGTCTGCTCGGCGTCGAGGTGGGGCCGGTGAGGCCGTTCGGCAGCTGACGGGGGCGGGTCAGCCGCCGTTGGACTGCCGCGTGCCCTCGGCGAAGGCGTCGAAGGAGTAGAGGTATCCCCCCGCGGGACCGCTGACCGTCATGTAGGCGGTGGTACCGCCCGGGGTGATGGCCACGTTGGTCGCCGACTCCAGCCCTTCGGTGCCGGGCGGCACCTCCACCGTCGCGATCCGGTCGCCGTTCGGGGAGTAGACGGCCATGGCCGGGCGGCCGTGCAGTCCCACGTAGAGGTTGCCGTCGGCGTCCACGGCGATGGAGTCGGTCTGCGCGACACCGCCGTCCACGCGGATCGCCGTGTGCCGGGAGGTCACCTCGCCCTCCGGGCCGATGCCGAGGTAGGAGATCCGGTTGGCGGTGAGTTCGCTGAACCACAGTCCGTCGTAGGCCGCGTCGAAGGAGATCCCGTTCGTCGCGGCCAGGTTGTCGGCCAGGACGGCGCTCTCCGTGCCGTCGCGGCTGATCCGCACGACCCGGCCGCGGTTCTCGCCCTCGGAGAGGCCGAGCGAGTCGCTGACGTAGAGGTTGCCCTCCTCGTCGAAGGCGACGTCGTCGGGTTGCATACGGGCACCGTCGACCGGCTCGGAGAAGAACGTCCGCGCGTCGCCGCCGTCCGGGGCGAGGCTCACGATCTCACCGGCGGCGTAGTCGCTGAGGTAGAGCCGCCCGTCGTAGGGGCTGAACTGCGCCGAGGTGTAGGCGCCGCCCTCGGTGTGCAGGGCCTCCACGGTGCCGTCCGCGAGCTGCACCCCCATCACCTTGGGCTCGCCCTCGGGCGCGGTGACATCGACGACGACCAGTCGGCCGTCGGGGCCGAACGTGGGGCCCTCCAGCAGGGTCATCCCCGTCTCCGGGTGCGGCTCGGTCAACCGCATGACCTCGTGGGCCTCAACCGTGCGGTCGGTCGTGCCGGCTGTCGCCTCGCTCTCGGCTTCCGCCGTAGCGGTTCCGCATCCGGAAAGGAGCAGCGTGCCGGTGACGGCAAGGGCTGCCAGAGGCACGATCGGGCGGTGTCGCATGGGGGCTCGCTTTCCTTGTCCAGCTGTACGGAGGACGCCACCGACCGTGGCTCGCACCCGTTGCCGTCCGGAGGACGGTGGTGCGCACCCGGCGTCGGCGCACGCCCCGGGACGCAACCGGACAGCGTTGTCCGGTAGTTGTTACCGTAGCGGAAGACCGCCCGCCCGAGGCGGTAACTCACCCCAGGAGCGCCCCACATGACGACCCCTCGCCCCGTCGCACAGGACGAACTCGCCGCACTGAGGCGGCGGTACCGGCTGGAACGGGAACGGCGGGTGCGACCCGACGGGGTCGGCCAGTACCGGACCGCCGACGCCGAGTTCGGCTACTACGCCGCCGACCCGTACACCGCGCCCGCCGCGCGAGACCCTCGCCGTGACGCCGTCGACGTCGCCGTCATCGGAGGCGGGTTCGGCGGCGTCCTCGTCGGTACCCACCTGCGCCGGCGGGGCGTGGAGCGCGTCCGGATCGTCGAGAAGGGCGGTGACGTCGGTGGAACCTGGTACTGGAACCGGTATCCCGGCGTCCACTGCGACGTCGAATCGCACGTCTACCTGCCGCTCCTCGACGAGACCGGCTACGTGCCCGAGTGGAAGTACTCCCCGGGGGACGAGATCCGTCGCCACGCCGTGCGCATCGCGCAGATGTCCGACCTCTACGACGACGCCCTGTTCTCGACCACGGTCACCGCACTGACCTGGGAGGAGAGCTCCGAGACCTGGATCGTCGACACGGACCGCGGCGACTCCTTCCGGGCCACCTACGTCGTCAACGCCACCGGCACCTTCTCCGACCCGAAGCTGCCCGGAATCCCCGGCATCGAGGACTTCACCGGCCACACCTTCCACACCTCGCGCTGGGACTACGCCTACACCGGGGGCACGCCGGAGGGCGGTATGACCGGACTGGCGGACAAGCGGGTCGGGATCGTCGGGACCGGGGCGACCGGCATCCAGGTCATCCCCCTGCTGGCCGAATCAGCCGCGCACCTGCACGTCTTCCAGCGCACCCCCTCCACCGTGGACGTCCGCAACAACCGGCGGACCGGCGCGGCCGATGTCGGCGCCGACCGGGAGGGGTGGGCCCGCGACCGGCGGGGGAACTACCTGCGCATCGTCTCGGGCGAGGCGGAGGAGCGGGATCTCGTGGCCGACGCCTGGACCGGGTCCGCGGCCCTGCTGGAGAAGCTCCTGCCGAGCTTCCGGCGGCAGGCGGGGGACCGCGCGTCCTTCGAGGCGGCCTACGAGGCCGCCGACGCCGCCAAGATGAACGAGCTCCGCGCACGGGTCGACGCGATCGTCAGCGACGCCGGGACCGCCGAGATGCTGAAGCCCTGGTACCGGTACGCCTGCAAGCGCCCCGGCTTCTCCGACCGCTACTACCCGGCGTTCAACCGCGACAACGTCACCCTGGTCGACACCGCCGACACCCACGGCATTGAACGCGTGACCGAACACGGCGTCGTGGTGGGGGACACCACCTACGACCTCGACTGCCTGATCTTCGCGACCGGATTCAATGTGGGCGCCTCCGGAATCCTGTCGGGGAGGCTCCCCGTCCACGGGCGCGACGGTGCCCAACTGCTGCACCGCTGGGCGCAGGAGGGACCGCGTACCCTGCACGGCCTGACCAGCCACGGCTTCCCGAACCTGATCCTGATGGGTTCACTCCACAACGCCAGCAGCGTCAACTTCACCCACGTGCTCGATGAGCAGGCCCTGCACGCCGCGTCGCTCGTCGCCGCAGCCGAGGCGGAGGACATGCTGATCGAACCCTCCCGCGCCGCCGAGGACGCCTGGCTGGCCGTCCTCGCCGAGGACGCCCCCGACCACGAGTGGTTCCACGCCGAATGCACCCCCGGCTACTACAACCACGAGGGACGCGGACGGCCCAACGGGCCGGCGGCATACCCGCACGGCGCGGTCGCGTTCCACGAGCTGCTCGACCAGTGGCGCCGCACATCCATGGGGGAGGTTCTCCGGCGCCGGACCGCCGGCCGGCCCTGACGAGGCGAGCGGCGGCGGGACGGGTCGGGAACGCGCCCGGGAACGGCTCCGGGCCCGGTGAGACGGTATGTGTCAGAAGGTGGCCACGCGCAGGCCGGCCGCTCGCGCGGAACCAGGGCCGTCACGGTCCAGAGCGTGCGGCGGCATCGCGTGACACTCCGCCGGAGCGGGACGGCCGAGCTTCGGGGTCGACCGAACCGCACGTCGCCGTGAGACGGCAGTGACGGCCGCCGGCGACCGGGCTCCTGCCGCGACGTCGGACGGCTCTCGGTCGGCTGTCGGTCGATGGTGCTGCCCTCGCGGTGCGGTCCACTTCCACCGGGTGGCCCGCACCGCGACGTCGGAGCACCGGGTCCACGCGTCTGCCCGGAGTACGGTCCGGCCGTGGGGCCGCCTCGTGCTTCCCGAGGGCGCAGCGCCGGCGCAGGTCCAGTTCGGAGCCGTGTGCGACCCGCTCTGCGTCGCCATACGGGGGATATCACCCAGGGAAGACGTTCTCGTCTCGCCGGTCGGACCCGCTATGGCGTGGGGCGCTGTGTGGGGCGGGTGGGACTCGAACCCATTCCAGTGACGACTCTCACCTGCGAGTTTGTCGTCGAACCCGGACAAAGCATCTGTATGCGTCCTGCTTGCTCCTCCTCGATCCTGTTCGCTACAGAATCGGTGCGGCGTTCGCCGCACGGTCTCTCGGCTGTTCCACCGACGTTCGGCCGAGGTTGCCGGGGCGGTGATTGTCGTGTGCCGGGGCATGCCTTTGTCCGCCTGTTGGCCGTAAGTCGCGTCTATAGCCGCCAGTCCGCTCTTCTAGTCGTAGTTACCCTCCGTGTTCGACGGCTGTGGGATTCAGCGGTCGTTGCCTGGTCCACGGAACGCGAGCACTCCGAGCTGCCCCACGGGGCCATGGGGGCTTACGGAACGACTCGCACGGGTAAAGAGCGCCCCCAGCGGGATTCGAGCCCGAAATCGTTACCTCGCTGACCTGAGGCGATGCGCCCGATCCCAGTGGTGAAGCCCTTCTGCATCCTCCTGGGTCCAGACCGATGCGCCCCGCTGGCAGTGGCACTCAGGGACCGCCCCGTCAGAAGAATGCCGCGACGCCCCTCCGCGTAAGAGAAAAGACGTGTCACGATCTCTCGATATTCACCACGTCTTCAAGGATCTTGATCGAACTCTCGGCGCTCATGCTTTCACTCTGCGATCTGAGATATTCGTGTTGATGCTGCAAGGTTTCACTTGTCTCATAGAGAGGGTCGGACTTGAGTGCGCTCATTGCTTCGGCTAGATGGCCCGCTTGGTTTAGGGCGTTGGACAGCCTTGTCAAAATTTCGATCCGTGAGTGCGCGTACCGATTTTCCTTTTTTAGTCCCTCTCGGAGAACTGATACTGCGAGATCAGGCTTCCCGCAGAGCATCAAGCATTGGGCGAACGGTGCGACACTATATCCCGTCGGTCCGCCCAATTCTTCGTACGATTCTTTGGCCAGCTGTTCAAGCCTTCCGAAGTCTCGTTTGATCGTGAGCAGGTCGGCGTAGGGTGTGTAGAAGAAATTTCTTGGACTGGGTTGCAGATCGTAGGCCATGGCGCCGAATCTTTCAGATTCTTCGTAAATCCCCAGAATCATTAGTGCCTCGGCGTGAACGGAGAGATTCCAGTACGAATGCGGGTTGATTAGAACCGCGCGCCTGGTGAAGTCTAGTGCCCTTGTCGGCATTTGCCTATCCAGGCATATCCTGCCGAGGTGATGCGCGGCATCTGCGGACCCAATTTCGTCGGGGTTACCGCTCTTGATGTATTGATCGACCAGGGGGTCAGTGATCTGGCGAATGCTACTACTTCCGTAGCTGAGGGCGTAGTGAATTTCTGCAACGAGGTCAATGTCCAAGGATTGACCGAGGCACTCGGTGGCGAATTCTTCCGCCTTGCCCCTCTCTGCTTGCGCGATATAGTTGCGAATTAGATTTAGCTTCACCGCAAGCTTGGGGCCAACGTCTTCCTGGTAATTGACCCTTTTCGTGTTCGTGGCATCATTCCTTTCCTCCTCGTCTCGGGCTCGCATCCATAGTTCCTTGTACTCGCCCGCGTCCCCTCCCAGTGCCGCGATGACCGGCTCCAGCACCTTCCATGACGGCAAGGATGCCGCTCGAAGCACTTGGTGTGCGGTCGTGTGGCTTACGGCGCCGTGGGTACGCCGTGCGATTTCACGCGTGCTCATCTCGCCAGACGACAGGTGGGTGGCCCGTAGGCGCGCTCGCAGTGTGGCGAGTGTGTCAGACATTCTTACCTCCGGCGTCAGGCTCTGTACTGGATCGTAAAGGCCCGCGCCCTCAGTTGCAAGAGCTGTAAAGAACTGGGTGTAAGTGTGCGCACTCGTTCTATTTACTGCTCTTTACTGCGGTGCGTGGAATGTTAAATCCATGACAAAAATCAGTCCCAAGACCGATCTGCTTGCAGGAAACCCGGGTTTCATCAAGCAGCCTCGTGTTAGGTATGTGCACCGCATCGTGGTGGCATTTTCACTCGGATTTGTTGGCGGCCTGGGTAAAGGAGTGGGGGGGATCGCCTTGGATCTGATCGTGAGGTATTTCAGCTAGCGGTATGCGCGCCCAGGAGCCCGGCGCTGACGCGGTCACGGAGCTTTCTGAGCTCTTAATGGTGCAGTCATCGGCGGGGCCCGGCCGCCACCCCGGCTGGGCCCCGCCACGACGTTTGCCCGCTTTCGGGCCGGGCCCGAGCCGCGGAAGGCTAAGCGGCGAGCCCGGCAGAACCCGAACCGCCGTACGCTTCCGGGTGCCCCTCGGACCCTATGTTCCTTTGCGGCCGGACCGCGATTCGAGAGTTGTCTCGGGGTCTGGCCCCCGCGGGCTGGTTCGCCGGTCTCGGTAGTGGCGAGCAGAATGAATTCCTGCCCGCCGTGTGTGTCTCGATGGCGTGGTGGCGCTAGCCCCGCTCCGTAGATTCTTGGTTCCAGTCAATCAAACGTTGGAAACCACCTGTGATTGGAGCAGGGCCACAGCGGTGCCGGGGGTCGGTCGTATCACCACAAGCTCAGAGGGCGGCCAGCTCTCGCGGTTTTTCGGATGCGCAGCGCAATCTCCGTCGTCGACGCGCCTTCTGCGAGGCCGGCGCGGATAGCGTCGCCGATGGCGCGGGACCGTCCGGCCGGCCCGCGGATGTCGGCGAGTGGGCTGCTGGGGTCTCTTCGGCGGGCCAGCCATTCGGCTCGGTTCTCCGCCGCGGTGCCGAGTCGCAGGTGTGCTGGTTGCTGGCAGGAGTGGTTGTCGCAGGTGTGGCAGACGGTTGGGCTGTCGTTTCCCCAGCCGAGTCGAGGGATGACGCCGTGGGCGAGCTGATAGCCGTACAGGTGGCCAGGCACCGTGCCGGTGCGGGTCCTGCCGGGCCGTGATGCCGCTCGGAACGACGCGTGACCGGTGCTGGAGATCCCGCCCAGGAAGAACCAGCAGTCCTCGGCCGGCGAGGTGCGGTACACCTTGGTCCAGTACCGGGCCTGAACGGACTTGTCGGCGAGCCAGGTCAGCCACTCGACGGCGGGTATCCGCACCGGTGTCGGCTCACCGATGAGGGCCAGCTGCTCGTCGACGCGACGAGACCCGGCCCCCTTGACCGCCGACGGCGGGAAGAGACCGGGCCCGAAGTTGTTCTCAGCCGGCATCAGGTCGGCTGACGTCCGCGACGCCCATCGGGGCGGAGTCGCCCGTAGGTGGAGGAGGCGTCTCTGCTCCGTCCGTTCGGGGCCGACGGCGCCGGACGGCGTGAGGCCGCTCGGAGCGAACCCGCAGTTCCTCGATGATCTCCTTCGCTCGCGCCGCGGTAACAGGCTTTGCCTCGCGCTCCAGCTCCTCCGCCGGCACCCCGAGCAGTTCCGCGACCAACTCGGCGTCGTTGTCGAACAGCCGCAGGACGACAGCAGCGGCCTCCCGCGCCGCGGTGTCGGCCTCATCCTTGGCGTGGGCCGCCTTCGCCGCGGCCTCCCGCGCGGTCAACGCGTTCGTGGCGGCCATCTCCCGCGTCTTCGCCTTCAGCGCTTCAGCGGCGCGAACCCGCCGCCGCAGCTCTGCCGCACTCACCGGACCTGCCGAAGCGCTGCTCATCCATGCCCCAGTTCTGTTCGAAGCCACTGCTCATCGCGCGCACCGTAGCCACAGGCCGGCGGACATCTCGAACCATCCGCCGGTGGGGTGCCGGCGTTAGTGATGTGTGCCTCCGGCGGGTCCTCTCTCGGAGGGGGAGGGGGCTGGTTGGTGGGG
>NZ_JAAVJD010000180.1 GCF_012033735.1 Streptomyces lonarensis
CCGGCCCGCTCAGCTCCTCACCGACGACGTCGACCCGCAGCACCACGCCGACCGCCGCGTTGCGGGCGATGGCGACTGCTTCCGGCCCGAGGGAGACGGCGATGTAGTAGTCGCCGCCGACCCGGACCGGGGACGCCGCCGCGCCGGACTCGTACCGGTTGGTCCAGGTCACGGGGACCGTGCCCAGCTCCACGGCCAGCGGTTCCCCGCGGTAGGCGCGGTCGACGGTGAACTCGCCCCGCCCGATGGGCGCACGGTGCGGCGCGTAGGCGGCGGTGCGCACGTACGACGAGGCCGAGCCGGTCTCCCGGGTGGGCTCGTTGCCGATCTCGACCCGGTAGCGCAGCTGCTGGCCCCAGCCGACGGGAACCTTGAACCAGCGGGTCTGCGCGGGCAGCAACCGGTCCCGCCAGGCTCCGGGGCCGAGCTCCGCCGCATCGTTGAACCCGGTGCCGCCGGCGACGTCCTCCGGCTCACCCGTCGGGAGGTCGGCCCCCGGCCCCGCCGCGCCGTAGCCGGTCGCGGAAGCTGCGGGGCGCACCCCCTCCGCCAGCGGCTCCTCCAGGGTGAACCGCAGCTCCACCGGCCAGTGAGCCGTGTCGGACTCCGCGGCGCTCTCCCGCGTCACGGTCACCGTGTGGCGGCCCGCCTCGTCGCAGGCCGCTCCGCCGCCGGCCGACGGAATCCGGCTGACCGTCTGGGTCAGCACCATGGCGCCCTCGTCACTGCCGAAGGCGGCGTCCGCGGAGTCGCACCTGCGGGGCCGCTCGCCGGTGTCCTCCAGCAGCAGCGTGAGGCCGTCCCTGCGGTCGACCGCCACACCGGGGTGCGGCGCCGCCGTCACCGAGACGTCGGCGGCCGAGGCGGCGTCGAGCTCGACCGCATAGCTGCGGGCCTCACCGGGGCCGATGGTGTCCAGGTACTGGCCGGGGGCCAGCAGCGGCGCGTCCTTGGGGTCGGCGGTGCCCTCGACCGGCTCGCCCTCGAACCGATAGCCGTCGGCGGAGAGCAGCGCCGCGCGCTCCAGCTCGCGGCCGAGCGCCTCACCGTCCGGGGCGTCGTAGTAGGTGCCGTGGCCCGCCTCGGCGATGCACTCCAACTCGGCGCGGCCCTCGTCGCCGATCTGGAAACCCACGGTGTCGATCCGCAACCCCACCCCGTTGCCGACGAGTTCGGACGCCACCTCGCAGGGGGGCGGGCCGTCGCAGTTGGACTCGCCGTCGGAGACCAGCAGGATCGTGCGGCGACCGAAGTCGCCCGCCGGCGGGTCCGGCAGGTCGTCGGCGGCGCGCTGCAGCGCCAGCCCGGTGGGGGTGTTGCCGGTGGGCCCGGCCTCCCCCAGCGCGTCCCGCAGCGCATCACGGTCCAGCGGCTGCACGGGGTGGGCCAGCGTGGTGTCGGTGCAACTGCTGCTCTCGGAGCCGAACAGCCGCAGCCCGGTGGGGTGGTCGTCGGGAAGCGCGTCCACGGCGGTGGACAACGCCTCGCGGGCCGCCGCCATCCGGGTTCCGCCCGAACCGTCGTCCTCGGCCATCGACCCCGAGGCGTCCAGCACCATCAGCAGCCCGGTCGCGTCGCCGGACCCCGCCCCGTCGCCGGGCTCCTGCTGCGCGGGAAGGAGCCGCTCCGCGGGAGCGGCGTGCGCCGTGCCGGGCGCCGGCGCCAGCAGCAGGAACGCCCCCAGGCCGACCGCTGCCGTGCGCAGTCGGGTACGACCGTTCCTCACCGCGCCTGCGGCTCCCCCGTCCGGCATCGGCCCGTCTCCCCCTCGGTAACGCTGTGACCAGGTACGGGAGCCACGGTATGAGTTTGCTGGAGCACACGACAAGGGGGAGCGGCGTCACGGTCTCGCCACAGCGGGGAGCACCGGGCCCGGCGCACGACCCGCTGCGGACCGCACGAGCCGATCCGCCGGGACACGCCGGAGGGCTCCCGGCCGATCAACGGCCGGGAGCCCTCCGGGGGTGTCTGCGGGACCTCAGGCGCCAGTGGAACCAGTGGGGGGCACGGTGTCAGTCGCGTCCATCCACAGGTCCTGGTCGGCCTTGTCCGTCTGGATCTGGCGGTACACCAGGACGCCGCCAACGGCGACCAGTGCGACCAGGAGGAGCTTCTTCACCGCGCTACCTCATCCTTCTTCGACGATCGGACCATCTGGCGCCCGATGATACCGAAAGCACGCCCTCGAACCCGCCCCGGCCACACCCGCGCACCCGCCCGGCTCACGCAATTTTCCGCACCACCGCACCCACCGTGCCCCTCCCGCGCCCCGCGACGGCGCCGCCCCCTCAACTGCGCAACGGGCTGGGTGGCTTGTCCCGGCGCCCGCGCGCACGTGACGGCCGCGACAAAGCCCCGCCCCACCCCGCGCCCGCCACCGGCGCACCGGGCCCCGGAGAGACAGCTCCACGGACCGACCGACCGTCCCACCTCCCGACCGCGCCGGGCTCCACCGCCCGTCGGGCCTCCGACGGGCGGTGGGACAGCTCGACCGGCGGCACGGTGACGTCCGTCACCCCCGCCCCGCGCGCCCGGTCGGGCCTGCCACCGCGACCCCGTCCACCGGCACCGCCCCCTCGCGGGCGCCCCGCCGACCCGAACGGACACCACCTCTCCCGCGGGCCGCACTCAGCGGCCCACCTCGGGGCGCCCCG
Source organism: Streptomyces lonarensis (assembly GCF_012033735.1). Taxonomy (GTDB): domain Bacteria; phylum Actinomycetota; class Actinomycetes; order Streptomycetales; family Streptomycetaceae; genus Streptomyces; species Streptomyces lonarensis. The sequence goes on from NZ_JAAVJD010000180.1 coordinate 2,655, forward strand.
ACCCGCCGGCGCGCTCAGGCGTCGCCGCTCGACGGGAGGCCGTCGTGCGGAAGCGAACAGCCGTCGTCCCGGACGTGCAGTCGACGGAGGTCCTGCAGCGCGGTCATGGGGAAGGGGTGGCGAACCCATCGCTCGAGGTAGCCGGCCTCACCGTGCTGCCGCACCAGCGCCTGCGCGGACCGCACCACGGCATGGCCGACCGCGCTCCGGGGCTGCACAGTGCGCCAGCGAAGCGCTCCGCTGTCGTCCGGTGCGTCGAAGCTCGACGTAGCGTCAGGGAACTCGCGGATCGCCAGATCAACCTGCGTACCGCTCACCCGGAACACCCACCGCACTTCCTGCGGCTCCAGGTCGAACGACACCCGCTGCGTGGACAACGGCCCGTAGAGACCGGCCACCGCGTGGAGCAGGTCGGCCAGCGCGTCGGTGCAGTAGCTCACCGGGCCCGTGTGAGCCGACGCCCCGTCCGCGACGGCAACCGTCGCCCACCCCGAGCCGGACAGCACCCAGCTGAACCGGAACTCTCCCACGTCATCCCCCTCCCGCACGCTCCGGCCGACCCGCGGCACCGGGGCCGGCCCCTCCCGCCGGTGCTCCCCACCCGCGCCGGCCGTGGATATCAGAAGCCCCCGACCGGTCCCGGTCGGGGGCTTCTGCGCGGGTGGGGCTAACAGGACTTGAACCTGTGACCTCATCCTTATCAGGGATGCGCTCTAACCATCTGAGCTATAGCCCCGCGCTGCACCGAAAGATTAGCGCATGGTCGGCCCCGCTCCCAAATCGGTTCGACCGCCGTCCTGGCGCGCTCCGGCACGCTGCCGAACGGGTGGTCCGGCGGCGGTCCGCAGCGCCCGTGACCAGCGGCCGGGAAGCCCCCTCGCGCGCACTGCCGGAACGACGGACGGCCCGGCCCCCTCGCGGGGAACCGGGCCGTCCGTCGTCCGTCTCAGCGGGCCGGCGGGTGGGGTGTCGCCGTCACGACGCCCCGTCCACCGTTGCTCGCCCGCGCCGACGCACCCCCGTTGGCAGCGACGCCTCCGAGTACGCCGTCACTCGTCCTCGGCCAGCGTCAGCTCCACGCCGCCGACGAAGCCGGCGGAGAGGTTGTACATGAACGCCGCCAGCGTCGCGAGCGCCGTGACCAGCACGACGTCGATGATGGCGATGACGGTGGTGAAGGTCAGGACCCGGCCCAGCGACAGGAACGCCTGGAGGTCGAACCCGCCGCCTTCCTCGGTGCCGGTCGCCTCACTGATGAGGTCGCCGATGCTGGAGAAGACGCCCATCGCGTCCATGACCAGCCACAGCACCGAGACGGCCACGATGGTGCAGATGCCGAGCGCGATGGACAGCAGGAAGCTGACCTTCATGACCGACCAGGGGTCGGCCCGCCCGACGCGCAGCCGCGCCTTGCGGACCCGGGGCACCACGCGGGCGCCGGTCCGGGCCTTCCGCTCCGTCTGCGGCGGGCGCGACGGCTGGGACGGCTGCTGGGCGGGCTGCCCCGGCCCGGCGATCCTGGCCGCCTTCTGCGGACGCAGCTGCGTGGTCTCGTCGGGCCGCGGCCCGCTCTTCCCCGCTTCGCCGCCCGCCGCACCACCGGCCGGCGCGGGGTACGCCTGCGGCGGCCGGTAGTGCTGGTCCTGCTGGGGGTTTCCCTGGCCACCTTGGGAGTAGGAGTCCGTGGGCCTGGTCATCGTGGTCCCCCCACGAGTCGTCGCTGACCGGGGGCGGTCGCCCCCGGGGTCGGCGCCCGATGCGCCGTCCGTGATGGTGGTCGGTTCTGCCGTGGGGGGACTGTCGTCCCCCGCACCGCGGCCGGGCGCGCCCGGGGCTCCACTCACGGCTTACTCCTTGGTGCGGTTCCGAGTCGAAGCGAGCGTCACTGGCCTGCGCCGGTGTCGTCCGCGGTCCCGTTCACGGCGTCACCGGCATCACCGGCAGTCGCGGTGGTGTCGAGATCGTCGGCCGCCGCGGCGTCGGCGCCGTCGACGACGGCCTCGACCTCTTCGGCCTCGCGGCCGGCCTCGGCGTTGCGGGCGACCCCGACCACGGCGTCACGCTTGCCGAGGTTGATCAGCGACACGCCCATCGTGTCACGGCCGGTCTGCCTGATCTCGTTGACCCGCGTGCGAATCACTCCTCCGCTGAGGGTGATGGCGAGGATCTCGTCCGTGGCCTCGACGACGAGCGCGCCGACGAGGGAACCGCGGTCCTCCACGATCTTCGCCGCCTTGATCCCGAGACCGCCGCGACCCTGCACACGGTACTCGTCCACCGGCGTGCGCTTGGCGTATCCGCCGTCGGTGGCGGTGAAAACGAACGTTCCCGGCCGCACGACGTTCATCGACAGCAGCTCGTCGTCCTCGCGGAAGCTCATCCCCTTCACGCCCGAGGTGGCCCGGCCCATGGGGCGGAGCGACTCGTCGGTGGCGGTGAAGCGGATGGACTGCGCCTTGCGGCTGATCAGCAGCAGGTCGTCGGTGGAGGAGACCAGCTCGGCGCCGATCAGCTCGTCGTCGCGGCCGTCCTCCATCTGCCGGAGGTTGACGGCGATCACGCCGCCGGAGCGGGGCGAGTCGTAGTCCTTCAGCGGCGTCTTCTTCACCAGGCCGGACTTGGTGGCGAGCACCAGGTGCGGCGCGGCGTCGTAGTCACGAATGGCGAGGATCTCGGCGATCTTCTCGTCGGGCTGGAACGCCAGCAGGTTGGCGACGTGCTGGCCGCGCGCCTCCCGGCCCGCGTCGGGCAGCTCGTACGCCTTGGCGCGGTAGACCCGGCCCTTGTTGGTGAAGAACAGCAGCCAGTGGTGGGTGGTGGAGACGAAGAAGTGGTCGACGATGTCGTCCTCGCGCAGCTTGGTGCCGCGGACGCCCTTGCCGCCGCGCTTCTGCGCCCGGTAGTCGTGGGTCTTCGTCCGCTTGACGTAGCCGCCGCGGGTGATGGTGACGACGATGTCCTCTTCGGCGATGAGGTCCTCGATGGACATGTCGCCCTCGAAGGGGACCAGCTTGGAACGCCGGTCCTCACCGAACTTGTCGACGATGGCCGCGAGCTCCTGGCTGATGATCTGCCGCTGGCGCTCGGGCGAGGCGAGGATCGCGTTGTACTCGTCGATCTTCAGCTGGAGCTCGTCGTGCTCCGCGGTGATCTTCTGCCGCTCCAGGGCGGCGAGCCGCCGCAGCTGCATCTCCAGGATGGCGTTGGCCTGGATCTCGTCGATCGCGAGCAGCTCCATGAGCCCCTGGCGCGCCTCGTCCACGGTCTGGCTGCGGCGGATGAGCGCGATGACCTCGTCGATGGCGTCCAGCGCCTTCAGCAGGCCGCGCAGGATGTGGGCCCGCTCCTCGGCCTTGCGGAGGCGGAACCGGGTGCGGCGCACGATGACGTCGATCTGGTGCGCCACCCAGTTGCGGATGAACGCGTCCAGCGAGAGCGTCCGCGGCACGCCGTCCACCAAGGCCAGCATGTTGGCACCGAAGTTGGTCTGGAGGTCGGTGTGCTTGTAGAGGTTGTTGAGCACGACCTTGGCGACGGCGTCCCGCTTGAGGACGATGACCAGTCGCTGGCCGGTGCGCGAGGAGGTCTCGTCGCGGACGTCGGCGATCCCGCCGACGCGGCCGTCCTTCACCAGGTCCGCGATCTTCAGCGCAAGGTTGTCCGGATTCACCTGGTAGGGAAGCTCGGTGACGACCAGGCACTGCCGTCCCTGGATCTCCTCGACGGCGACGACGGCACGCATCGGGATGGAGCCGCGGCCGGTGCGGTACGCCTCCTCGATGCCCTTGCGGCCGACGACCAGCGCGCCGCTGGGGAAGTCGGGGCCCTTGATCCGCTCGATGAGCGCCTCGAGCAGTTCGTCCGAACCGGCCTCCGGGTTCTCCAGGAACCACTGGGCGCCGGCGGCGACCTCGCGGAGGTTGTGCGGCGGAATGTTGGTGGCCATACCGACGGCGATGCCGGCGGAGCCGTTGATCAGCAGGTTGGGGAACCGGGCCGGGAGGACCTTCGGCTCCTTGTTCCGCCCGTCGTAGTTGTCCTGGAAGTCGACGGTCTCCTCGTCGATGTCCCGGAGCATCTCCATGGCGAGCGGCGCCATCTTGCACTCGGTGTACCGCATGGCCGCGGCCGGGTCGTTGCCCGGGGAGCCGAAGTTGCCGTTGGAGTCCACCAGCGGCATGCGCATCGACCACGGCTGGGCGAGCCGCACCAGGGCGTCGTAGATGGAGGTGTCGCCGTGCGGGTGGTAGGTGCCCATGACGTCGCCGACGACGCGGGCGCACTTGTAGAACCCGCGCTCGGGGCGGTAGCCGCCGTCGTACATCGCGTACAGCACGCGGCGGTGCACCGGCTTGAGGCCGTCCCGCACGTCGGGGAGCGCACGCGAGACGATGACGCTCATCGCGTAGTCGAGGTAGGAGCGCTGCATCTCCGTCTCGAGCGTGACCGGCTCCACGCGCTGACCGGTCTCGGGTGCCAGCAGCGCGGCGGGCACCTCGATGTCGCCGGCGGGCGCGGGTGTGGCGTCGCCGTCCGGGGTGGGGTTGTTGTCCTCGGCCATGGGTGAGCGTCCGATCCGTTCGAGCTGCGAGGCGTTACGACTTCGACTGGTGTGGCTACGGCTGTGGTGGCTGCGGCTGGTATGGCTGCGGCTGTGGCGCTGCGGGGGCGCCGGCCACCCGGCGCGGTCCGCGGGCGGGCGCCGGCTCTCGGGCCGGTGTCCCGCCTCCGCCGCGCAGGCGGCCCCCGGGCGGCTGCCCGGGGGCCGTCACTCAGATGTCCAGGAAGCGGACATCCTTGGCGTTGCGCTGGATGAAGGTCCGGCGGGCTTCGACGTCCTCGCCCATGAGGACGGAGAAGAGGTCGTCCGCGGCGGCCGCGTCGTCGAGCGTGACCTGGCGCAGCAGCCGGTGGCCGAGGTCCATGGTGGTGATGCGCAGTTCCTCGGCGTTCATCTCGCCCAGGCCCTTGAACCGCTGGATCGAGTCCTCGCGGATGCGCTTGCCCTGGCGGCGGCCGAGGTCGATGAGGCTGTCGCGCTCGCGGTCGGAGTAGGCGTACTCGTACTCGTCGCGGCCCCACTTGATCTTGTAGAGCGGGGGCTGCGAGAGGTAGACGTGCCCGGCCTCGACCAGCGGACGCATGAACCGGAAGAGCAGCGTCAGCAGCAGGGTGTTGATGTGCTGGCCGTCGACATCGGCGTCCGCCATCAGGATGATCTTGTGGTACCGGAGCTTCGAGATGTCGAAGTCCTCGTGGATACCGGTGCCGAACGCCGAGATCAGCGCCTGCACTTCGGCGTTCTGGAGGACCTTGTCGATCCGGGCCTTCTCCACGTTCAGGATCTTGCCGCGGATCGGCAGGATGGCCTGGTACTGCGGGTCGCGGCCGGACTTGGCGCTGCCGCCGGCGGAGTCGCCCTCGACGATGAAGATCTCGCACTTCGCCGGGTCGTTGGACTGGCAGTCGCTGAGCTTGCCCGGCAGCGAGGCGGTCTCCAGCAGGCCCTTGCGGCGGGTGAGGTCGCGTGCCTTGCGGGCGGCGACCCGCGCGGTGGCGGCCTGGATGCTCTTGCGGATGATGTCCGCGGCCTCGACCGGGTTGCGGTCCAGCCAGTCGGTGAGGTGCTCGTGGACGATCTTCTGGACAAAGGTCTTCGCCTCGGTGTTGCCGAGCTTGGTCTTGGTCTGCCCCTCGAACTGCGGCTCGCCGAGCTTGACCGAGATGATCGCCGTCAGCCCCTCGCGGATGTCCTCGCCCGCGAGGTTGTCGTCCTTCTCGCGGAGCAGCTTCTTGTCGCGCGCGTAGCGGTTGACCAGGCCGGTCAGCGCGGCGCGGAAGCCCTCCTCGTGGGTGCCGCCCTCGTGGGTGTGGATCGTGTTCGCGAAGCTGTAGACACCCTCGCTGTACTGGGTGTTCCACTGCATGGCGATCTCGACCGAGAGCATTCGCTCCTTGTCCTCGGCGCCGATGTCGATCACCGAGGGGTGCACCGGCTCGCCCTTGCGGGAGTTGAGGTGCCGCACGAAGTCGGAGATGCCGCCCTCGTAGTGGTAGGTCACGTGGCGTGCGAGGTCGTCGTCCTCGGTGCCCGCCGTGTCGGCGCCGACCGTCTGCTTCGCCGCCTCCCGCTCGTCCGTCAGCGAGATGGTGAGCCCCTTGTTGAGGAACGCCATCTCCTGGAAGCGCCGCGAAAGCGTCTCGAAGGAGTAGTCGGTCGTCTCGAAGATGTCGCCGTCCGCCCAGAACGTGACCGAGGTGCCGGCGGTGTCGGTCGCCTCGTTCTTCGCGAGCGGGGCGTCGGGAACGCCGAGCGAGTAGTCCTGCGTCCACCGGAACCCGTCACGGCGGACCTCGACGGCGACCCGCTTGGAGAGCGCGTTGACCACGGAGACGCCCACACCGTGCAGACCGCCGGAGACGGCGTAGCCGCCGCCGCCGAACTTGCCGCCGGCGTGCAGCACGGTCAGCACGACCTCCACGGCGGGCTTGCCCTCCGAGGGGACGATGTCCACGGGGATGCCACGGCCGTTGTCGACGACCCGCACGCCGCCGTCGGCGAGGAGGGTGACGGCGATGGTGTCGGCGTGACCGGCCAGCGCCTCGTCGACGGAGTTGTCCACGACCTCGTACACGAGGTGGTGCAGGCCCCGCTCGCCGGTGGAGCCGATGTACATGCCGGGCCGCTTGCGGACCGCGTCCAGACCCTCCAGGACCGTGATGGCGCTGGCGTCGTAGGACGCCTCCACCGCACGGTCGGCCACCACTGCCGCGGCTTCCGCGGGAGTGGTGGCGGGCTCGTTCTCGTTGGGGTTGCCGGAATCGGCCACGGAGCGCCCTTTCTGGCACAGGACGGCCACGATCCGGGCGCACCGGAAAGGCCGTGTCACTCGACAGGGTCCGCAACAAGGCGGTTCCTCCAGTCTACCGCCACCACTGACACCAATGGGGCTTTGCCGGGCCCTGAGGGCGCACGTGATGCCCTGAACCGACCTCTGCCAACTCCCCATATGGGCACCCACCCCCGGAAACGCTCACAGCGGCGCACAGCGACGACTCGACTCCGTGCGAACAAATGCGCCGGTTACCGCACGAACCACCCGATCCTCAGCCCCGCACACCACCGCGGAGCACCCGCCGGGGCGACTCCGGCCCCGGCGACGGGAGAGCGGGCGACCACCGGCACCCGTCACGTGACTCGCGTCACACCACCGCCCTCGGGAGAGGCGGTAGCGGTGCGATCACGGGGAGTTGGTGCCGGGGTGCGTCGGGTGTACCGCGCAGCCATGGCCGGCGGACGTGGGAACGGCGGGAAAACGGTCACGCGGGGCGGTCGACGGGGCCCGGCGGGGCGGGAACCCCGGCCGGGGCCGGGGCGGAGAGGAAATGGGCGAGAGGGAGCGGAGCGGTAGACGGGGCGGCGGCTCCGGGCTCCGGGCGCTGCCATGCCGCGGCCCCACCCGACGCGGAGTGGGCGACGCCACCGGGCGAAGCTCGCGGTGCGGCCCGGTCAGCCGTAGGTGTCGCCGGGCCCCTTGCTGCCCGGGGCCCGCCACTGCCCGGGGGTGCGCGGGGGCCCGCTGGGCCCCTTGACCTTGAGGAGCTTCACAGTGCCACTGCCCAGCTCGCCGTTGAGGCGCACCAGCAACTGCGGCGCGAGCAGCCGGAGCTGCGTCGCCCAGGCAGTGGAGTCGCACCGCACGGTCAGCACCCGCTCCCGCTCGTCGTACCCCTCCGGCTCGCAGTGCTGCGCGATCTCCGGGCCGACCACCTCCGGCCACCGCCCCGTCACCCCGCCGACCGCGATCGGCATCTCCCAGCCGCGCTCCGTCTTCAGCCGGTCGAAGGCGGCGCCGAGCTTCAGCGGGTCCCGGCCGCCGGGGCGCGCGCCGGACCGCAACCCCGGGGTGCGCGCCTGCCTGGTCCGGCCGGCGCCGCGTTCGCGTGCCCGCTGCCGCGCGGCCGCGGGAGATCGAGCGGGGCGTGACGCTGGTGGGGCCCCACCGCGACGAACTCGTGCTCCGGCTGGGGCAGCTGCCGGCCAAGGGGTACGCCAGCCACGGT
>NZ_JAAVJD010000181.1 GCF_012033735.1 Streptomyces lonarensis
CCCCGGCGTCGGCCGGCGCGGTGCGCGGCCGCGACCACGGCCATCGCGGCCCCTCGGGGGGCCGGCCGGACGGGTCGAACGCGTAGTGCCAGCCGCCGGGGAGCCCCAGCCGGTTGGTGCGCGACGCGCGCAGCCGGTAGACCAGCACCGTCGCCGTCGAGCCGTCCTCGTCCGGGACCGGCACCCGGTAGACCTTCGGGGGCCGGCCTGTCATCCCGACCAGCACCGGCAGCCGCCGGCCGTCGAGCGGTCCACCGGTGAAGAGAACGTCCTCGCTGCGCACCCCCTCAGTCTGGCAGGCGCCGCCCGGCCGTGACCGGCCGCCACCGCGCCGCCCGGCCGTGACCGGCCGCCACCGCGCCGCCCGGGAGACCGGCTACCGGACCGCCGCGAACAGCGGGGCGATCCGCGCAGCCAGCTCGTCCACCCGGCCGCCCACCGGCTCGACCGCCATCGCGGTGCGCAGCAGCTCCGCCGTCGCCCGGTCGCGACCGCCGGTGACGGCCAGCACCGTGACGCACTGGTCCATCAGCCAGTCGCGCAGCTCGTCCAGCGAGGGTTCCTTGCCCTCGTCGAGCCAGATGAGGGAGGCGGCCTCCACCGCGGTGATCCAGGTCCGCACCGCCATGTGCAGCCGGGTGTGCGAGGTGTCGGCGCCGAGGTGCGCCATGATCTGCGCCACCGCCGACCGCCGCACCTCGTCGACGATGGCGTGGGTGCGGGAGGTCCCCACCACGCTGCCGCCCTTGAGCAGCGCGGTGAACCCCTCGCCGTGGGCGTCCACGAAGGCCAGGTAGCGGTCCAGCGCGTTGGACAGCCGCCCGCTGAGCGGCCCCTCGTGCGGTTCGGCGAAGCAGCTCTCCAGCTCGGCGGCGGCGATGCTCAACGCCGCCTCGTACAGCTGCTGCTTGCCGCCGGGGAAGTAGCGGTAGACCAGCGGGCGTGAGACGCCCGCCTCGCGGGCCACGTCGTCCAGCGACACCGCCTCCGGGGGCCGCTCCGCGAAGAGGCTCTGCGCCGTCGCGATCAACTGGTCCCTGCGCTCCGCCACGCCCAGCCGGCGGTAAGCGGGTCCGGTGGCGGCGTGACGGGTGTTCATAACGGTGAAGGGTAGCCCCAACCCCCGCAGCCGAGCAGGGAGTCGGCGCTACCGTCCCCGTCGCGGCCACTGTCGTGGTAGGAGCCCCCGGGGCACGGGGACGGCCACCCGCCCGGCCGGGCCGACCGCGCGCCCGCCCGCCCCGTCCCGCCGTGCCGCGCGGCCGCCCCGTGCGCCGCGGCGGGCCCGGCCGGGAACCGTCGCGCGCCCCGGTACGCCGCCCGGCTGACCGGCCGCGATCCGGACCACGGGTCGAACGCACTCTGGCCGGGAACCGCCCTCGGGGGTTACCGTGCCGGGACCGCGTCCGGTACGCCCGCCGGTACGCCGCACCCCGCCCCACCGCGCAGCCGCGCACCGACCGGCCGTCGGCGACCCGCCCCGGCCGGGACCCCGGCCGCGCGCCGCTCCGCCGTGACCCGGCACCGCACGCGGCCGGCCCCCAGCCGGGGCCGCCACCGCGGCCGCCCGGCCCGTCGCCCAGGAGTGAGCCCCGTGCGCTTCGCCACCGACACCACCGGAAAGATCTCGCTCGGCCACATCTACGACCGGCCCGACCCGCGGGCCTACTTCTCCACGCTGCGCGCCCTCGACTACCGGATACCGCAGCTGGCCAAGCCGCGCTTCGCGGAGCTGATCTCCCGCTACCGGGAGGAGCACGGCGCGCGCACCGTCGACGTGGTCGACGTCGGCTGCTCCTACGGGATCAACGCCGCGCTGTACCGGCTCGACCTCGACATGGACGACCTGTACCGCCGCTACGCCGACCCGGCCGCCGCCGCCCTCACCACCGAACAGCTCCTGGACCGGGACCTGCGGGCGGCCAGGGTCCGCCCCCGGGCCCGGGCCCGCGCGACGGCGGGCGTGCGCTTCACGGGGTTGGACGTCTCGGGTCCCGCGCTGGCGTACGCGCACCGCGCGGGGTTCCTCGACGCCACCGTCCACGCGGACCTCGAACGCGACCGGGCCACCGGCGCACAGCGGGCGGCGCTCGCCTCCGCCGACCTCGTGGTCTCCACCGGCTGCTTCGGCTACGTCACCGACCGGACGCTGGCGCAGATCGCCGACGTCGAGCAGGGCCACCGCCCGTGGATGGCGCACTTCGTGCTGCGGATGTTCTCGTTCGACGAGGTCACGGAGCGGCTCGCCGCCGCCGGCTACGAGACGGTCCGCTCCCCGGAGGTGTTCCGGCAGCGGCGGTTCGCCTCGGCGCAGGAGCGGGAGCAGGTCCTCACGACGCTGGTGGAGGCCGGGGTCGACCCGACCGGTCACGAGACCGACGGCTGGTTCTGCGCCCAGCTGTACGTCTCCCGGCCGCGGTGACCGTCCCGCCCGGCGGTGAGCGCCGGGCGGGACGTGCGAGGAACCGGGGGCTGCGGTGCGGCCCCGGACCGGCTCCCCGGGGCCGCCCCGGGGAGCCGGGGAGCCGGTGGACCGCTCACGCCCCGGCGGGGTCAGGCGGCGGTGCGCCGCAGCACCTCCGCCAGCGGGGTCGCCGGGCGGCCGGTGAGCCGGGGGATCGCGTCGCTGACGGCGGCGAGCTCCCCGGCGGCCATGGCCGTGTAGGTCGACACCCAGGCGTCCAGCTGCCAGCGGGGCGCCCCGGAGGACTCCCGGGAGCGGTACGCCTCCGCCACCGTCTCGGGCCGGTAGGTCACCCGGCGCCCCGTCACCTCGGACAGCTCGGCCGCGACCTCCGCCAGCGTCAGCGCCCGCGGCCCCGTCAGGTCGTAGACGGCGCCGTTGTGGGCGGGGGCGTCGAGCAGGACGGCCGTCGCGGCGTCGGCGATGTCGTCCTGCGCCACGACCGAGGCGGCACCCTCGCCGGCCGGGCCCCGGATCACGCCGTCCTCGCCGACGAGCCCGGGCATGAAGTCGGCGTAGAGGCCGTCCCGGAGGAAGGTGTAGGCGAGTCCGCTGTCGCGGATGTACCGCTCCGTCACCCAGTGGTCCCGGGCGAGGGTGAAGGTCGCGTCCGGCGCGGCGCCGAGGAACGAGGTGTAGACGAGGTGCCCCGCGCCCGCCTCCACGGCGGCGTCCACGAACGACCGGTGCTGGTCGAGGCGGTCCTCCGACTCCGACGCCGAGACCATCAGCACCCGGGTCGCCCCGCGCAGCGCCCCGACCAGCTCCCGGCGGTCCCCGTAGCCGGCGCGCACCACCTGTGCACCGGAGTGGTCCGGCGCGCGCGAGGGATCGCGCACCAGGAGGGTCTGCGGGAGGCCTGCCGCGGCCAGCCGGGCGGCGACGCGTCCGCCGAGCCGACCGGTCGCTCCGGTCACCACCGTTCCGGGCCCGGCGCCGCGGCGCCCCTCAGAATCGGACATCCGTCCTGCCTCCCTGGTCAGCGCTTCCTCCCCGCGACTGTAGGCCGGTGCGGTCGCGGGGGGCGGTCTCCCGGCGCGGCGAACGGGTGACATTCGGCCGCCGCGCCCGGCGCCGGCCGGTCACGCCCCGCCGTGGGTCGGTCACCCCTCGCGGGGCCCGGTGCGGTACCCCAGCAGCACGACGCCGGAGCGGAAGGCGCGGGAGCTGACCAGCCGCAGCGGCGGCAGCGCGGTTCCCGGCGGGAAGAGCCGTCGGCCGTGGCCCACCACCACCGGGTACACGAAGAGCCGGTACTCGTCGACCAGGCCCGCGGCGATCAGCTGGTGGGTGACGGAGATGCTGCCGGTGACGCAGATGTCCCGCCCCGGGCCGCGCCGCAGTGCGAGGACGTTCTCGGTGAGGGAGCCGGTGAGCACGGTGGCGTTGTGCCAACCGGGGTCCAGCTGCGAGCTGGACACCACGTACTTGCGGACCTCGTGCAGATGGGCCGCCACCCCGGTGGTGTCGTCGGTGCGGCCGGGCCAGTAGCCGCGGAAGTCCTCGTAGGTGCTCCGTCCGAGCAGCAGCGCGTCCTCGGCGGCCATCTGCTCGCGGAGCTCCTCGACGATGTCGTCGTTGTCCCCGCCGGCGTCGTCGGCCGGGTCGAACCAGCCGTCCACCATCTCGATCACCCCGTCGAGGGTGATGTTCTGCACGACCACCAGCGACCGTCCGGTCCCTGCCATGTCAGCCTCCTCACCCGGCCGCGCCGCCCGGGAGGTCTCGCCTGCCCGTCCAGTCTAGGAGCGGTGCCGCGCCGGGGCCCGGGGGCGCGGTCCCGGCGCCCGCCGCAGGCCCGGTCGGCGCGGCCCGGTGCTGCAATCGCTTGCAGATTTCTTGGTCATAACTCTTGTCATGTTCCGGAGACCGGCGGCAGCATGTCCGCCAATCCGGCCCGGCTCCCGCTGCCCGGGCTGCAACCTGTTGCAGAGATGTGGAGTGAGCCGCCGATGCGATCCAGATCCAAGCTGCTGGTGGGTGCCTGTGCCGCCGTCGTCCTCGCCGGGGCCGTGCCGGCGGTGACCGCGGCGGCCCCGAGCGGCACCGCCGCCTCGGCGGCCACTGCCAAGGGGCCCGCCCGCGGCACCGACCTCGGCCACGAGACGCTCGGCCCGCGCGACGGCTGGGGCGCCTACGGCGCGGGCACCAGCGGCGGCGCCTCCGCCGCGCCGCAGGACGTCCACACCGTCACCGACCGCGAGAGTCTGCTGGCCGCCCTCGGCGACGTCGCCGACGACACGCCCTCGATCATCTACGTCAAGGGCACCATCGACATGAACGTCGACTCCCGCGGCGCCGCCCTCACCTGCGACGACTTCGCCGACCCCGGGTACGACCTCGACTCCTACCTCGACGCCTACGACCCGGAGACCTGGGGCTGGGACGAGGAGCCCTCCGGGCCGCTGGAGGAGGCCCGCGACCGCTCCTACCGCAACCAGTCGGCCCACTCGGTGTACTCGATCCCCTCGAACACCACCCTGGTGGGGCTCGGCAAGGACGCGCGGGTCCTCGGCGGCGCGATGTACGTGCGCGGCGTCAGCAACGTCATCATCCGCAACATCAGCTTCGAGGCTGTCGAGGACTGCTTCCCGCAGTGGGACCCCACCGACGGCCAGCAGGGCAACTGGAACTCCGAGTACGACGCGATCTGGCTCCACAGCTCGACCAACGTCTGGCTCGACCACAACACCTACCGCGGCGGCGGGCGGCCCGACACCGAGCACTTCGGCCGGCCGTACATGGTCTACGACGGCTCCGTGGACATCACCCGCGGCTCGGACCTGGTGACCGTCTCCTACAACCACTACGTCGACTACGACAAGGGCATGCTGGTCGGCGGCGGTGACAGCCACCCGGAGGACCCCGGGAAGCTGCGCGTGACGTACCACCACAACCTGTTCGAGAACGTGCTCCAGCGCTCCCCGCGGGTCCGCCGCGGCGAGGTCCACGTCTACAACAACGTCTACACGGTCAACGACCGGGCGGCCTACCCCTTCGAGTACGCCTGGGGCGTCGGCCTGGAGTCGAGCATCCACGCCGCGAACAACTACTTCGAGGGCGACATCCGCCCCGGGACCATTGCCCGCCGCTTCAACGGCACCGACCTCCACGAGACCGGCACCTACCTCAACGGCTTCGGGAAGCGGCACCAGGTCGAGGTCGTCGCCGAGCACAACGCGCTGCGCCCCGACGGCCCGCTGGGCACCGACGTGGGCTGGACGCCGTGGCTCTACGAGAAGATCGAGCCCGTCGCCAAGGCCACCCGCGACGTGCAGCGGAACGCCGGCGCCGGCAACCTGCGCTGACCCGCGCCGACGGCGGGTGACGCCCCTCCCCGCGCCACCCGCCCGACCGCCCCGCCCGCTCGCCGCGGGCGGGGCGGTCGGCGTGCCGGCCCCGCCGTCCCTCGGCCCCGGGGCGTCAGCCCCGCAGCTGCGCCAGGAGCCCCAACCAGACCTCGCTGATGGTCGGGTAGGCGGGGACGGCGTGCGCCAGGCGGTGCACCGGCACCTCCGCCACCACCGCGACGGTGGCGGCGTGCAGCAGTTCGGCCACCGCCGGCCCGGCGAACGTCGCACCGACGAGGACGCCCCGGTCGGCGTCGGCCACCAGCCGGGCGTGGCCGCGGTAGCCGTCCGCGTAGAGCGCGGCACCGGCGACGGCGCCGAGGTCCGCGTCGGCGACCCGGGTCCGCACGGAGCGCGCCTCGGCCTCCGCGGCCGTCAGCCCCACCGACGCGATCTCCGGGTGGCTGAACACCACCTGGGAGACGGCCTCGTCGTCGGCAGTGGCGGCGTGGGCGCCCCACCGCCCGCCCGCCGCGGTCTCGCCGCGGAACCGCGCCACCACGGCGTCCCCGGCGACCCGCGCCTGGTACTTGCCCTGGTGGGTCAGGAGGGCGCGGCCGTTGACGTCGCCGACCGCGTACAGCCAGCCGCCCGGGACCTCGTCCACGCGGCAGCTGTCGTCCACCCGGAGCCAGTCGCCGGGCTCCAACCCCACGGTGACCAGCCCCAGGTCCTCGGTGCGGGGGCCGCGCCCGGTGGCGAGCAGCACCTCGTCCACCTCCACCTCGCCGCCGTCCGCCAGGGCCACGGTGAGGGGCCCGCCCGGGTCCGGCCGCCGCAGCGCGGTCACCGAGGCCCCGGTGCGGACGTCGGCACCCGCCTCGCGCAGCGACTCCGCCACCAGCTCCCCGGCGAAGGGCTCCATCCGGGGCAGCAGCGCTTCGCCGCGGGCGAGGAGGGTCACCCGGGAGCCGAGCGCCTGCCAGGCGGTGGCCATCTCCACGCCCACGACGCCACCGCCGACCACGGCCAGCCGGGCCGGCACCTCCGAGGCGCTGGTCGCGTTGCGGCTGGTCCAGGGGCGGGCCTCGGCGACCCCGGGGAGGTCCGGCACCAGGGCCCGGCTGCCGGTGCACACCGCGACCGCGTGCCGGGCGGTCAGCACCCGGCTGCTGCCGTCGGAGGTCTCGACGGCGACCCGCAGCTCCCCGGCGAGCCGGCCGACGCCCCGGACGAGGGGCACCCCGACCGAGTCGAGCCACTCCACCTGCGAGGAGTCGTCCCAGTCGTGGGTGAAGTCGTCCCGCCGGGCCAGGACGGCCGCCGCGTCCAGCTCTCCGGCGGCCGCCTGCCGGGCACCGGCGACGGCCCGGGCGTCCGCCAGCGCGGCGGCGGGGCGCAGCAGCGCCTTGCTGGGCATGCACGCCCAGTAGGAGCACTCGCCGCCCACCAGCTCGTTCTCGACGATCACCGTGCTCAGCCCCGCCTCGGAGACCCGGCCGGCCAGCACCTCGCCGACCGGCCCGGCGCCGATCACCACCACGTCGTAGACGTCGGCGGCCGGGTCCGCCGCACCCCCCGCGGGGCCCGCCCCGCCGCCCCCGGTGGTCTCCGCTGCCCGCTCCTCCGCCATGACGACCCTCTCTCTGCGCTGACGACCTCTGCGCTGCCGACGTCCTGCCCGGCGCGGACCGCGCACGCCGGTGCCCGGGAGCGGACGGTACCCGCGCCATCCGTGCCACGGAACCGGAGTCGGGCGGCGGGTGGTGGCACGCGCGCCCGGAGCGGCGGATCTCTCACCCGGTCGGCGCCCGGGTGACCCGCGCGCCGCGCCCGCGCGCCGCGCGGGGGACGAGATTGGCGGGAGCCGTTGACCTGTTCCCGGGCCTGACGGCCTCGCGGCCCCCGGCACGTCACGGCTTGTGGGCAAGGACGGTGTGCGTCGGCTCAGGGGCAGCCCCGGGAGAATGAAGGGCATGACACGTCTCGGGCCTCCGTTCGGCAGCTGGGACCCTGCCTCTCCGGGCGAGCTGGTCGCGAGGTTCTCCGGTGTGGGTTCCTGCTGGTGGGTGGCAGGAGGCTTGGCGATCGAGCTCGCGGTGGGCCGCCGGGTCCGGAGCCATGGGGACACGGATGTCCTGCTGCTCCGGCGTGACCAGCTCGCGGCCCAGCAGGCTTTGGCGGGCTGGGAGTGGTGGGCCGCCGATCCACCGGGAATCCTGCGCCCGTGGGTGTTGGACGAGGTGCTGTCGCCGGACGTACACGACATCTGGTGCCGACCCGCGGCCGAGGAACCCTGGCGCATCCAGATCATGGTCGACGAGGCCCTCGGCCAGGAATGGGTGTCACGGCGTGACCCCCGGATTCGCAGGCCGATCAGCACGCTGGGGACAGTTTCGGCCGACGGTGTTCCCTATCTCAACCCGGACGTGCAGCTCTACTACAAAGCCAAAGCACCTCGGCCCGAGGATGAAGAGGACTTCGATGCCGCGCTGCCCGTGCTCACGTATCAGCAACGGCGTTGGCTCGTCGACGCGATCTCCGCGACGTACGGGCCTCACCCTTGGGCCAGGCGCCTGCATGCGTAACGTCAAGGCCGGTCCCCGTGGCCGGCTCCTCACCGGGTCCGTTTCGGTCGCCTGGTGTGGTCTGCCGGCGGTCCAGCGGTCTCCGTCTCCGGCGTCGATGCCTATGGTGCTGGTGCCGTAGCAGCCCAGCGCCCGGCACACCAGCGCAGTACGGCAAGCCGCCCCGAGGCTGCCGCGTACGCGGCAGCCCGCTGATCCGTCACAGACTCACGGGTACTCCGAACCTCCGAACGGCCGATCAAACAGGGCTGCCGAAGGTTCAGCCCGACCGAAGCCCTGGTCAAAGGGATGTCCCCCGCCCCCGCCCTCAGTCGTGCAGGGCGCGCAGTACGCGGTAGAACTCGGCCTTGAGCTCCAGGCCGATCCCGGGGGCGTCGGTCAGCCCGATCCGGCCGCCCTCGACGCGGGCGCCGTCGGCGAAGCCGCCGGTGGGGCGGAACTCCCCGGGGTAGGACTCGTTGCCGCCGAGCTTCATCGCCGCCGCGATGTGGAGGGAGAACTGGTGGCCGCCGTGCGGCACGCACCGGCGGGACGACCAGCCGTGGTCGCGCAGCATCTCCAGCACCCGGAGGTACTCGACCAGTCCGTAGGAGAGCGCCGGGTCGACCTGGATCACGTCGCGGTCGGGGCGCATGCCGCCGTGGCGCACGAGGTTGCGGGCGTCCTGGAGGGAGAACAGGTTCTCGCCGGTGGCGAGCGGGCCGGGGTAGTGCTCGGCGAGGACGGCGTTGAGGCGGTAGTCGAGCGGGTCGCCGGCCTCCTCGTACCAGAAGAGGCCGTAGGGCTCGATGGCGCGGCCGTACTCCAGCGCGGTGGCGAGGTCGAACCGGCCGTTGACGTCGACGGCCAGGCGGGAGCCGTCCCCGTCGAGGACGTCCAGCACCGCCTCGATCCGCCGGAGGTCCTCGGGGAGGTCGGCGCCGCCGATCTTCATCTTGACCACCTCGTACCCCTGGTCGAGGAAGCCGCGCATCTCGTCCCGGAGGTCGGCGTGGGTCCTGCCGGGGGCGTAGTAGCCGCCGGCCGCGTAGACGAAGACGGAGGTGTCGGGGGAGCCGTCGCCGTGGCGGTCGGCGAGGTAGCGGTAGAGCGGGACGTCCTCGATCTTGGCGGCGAGGTCGAAGAGGGCCATGTCGACCACGCCGACGGCGACGGACCGCTCGCCGTGGCCGCCGGGCTTCTCGTTGCGCATCATCACCTCCCAGGCGCGGGCGGGGTCCAGCCGGCCGGCCCCGTCGAGGAGGGCGCCGGGCTCGGCGTCGAGCAGTCGCGGCAGGACGCGGCGGCGCAGGATCTCCCCGGCGCTGTAGCGGCCGTTGGAGTTGAAGCCGTAGCCGACCAGCGGCCGGCCGTCGCGGACGACGTCGCTGACGACGGCGACCACGGAGCAGTCCATGGTGCCGAAGTCGATCCAGGCGTTGCGTATCGCGGAGCTGATGGGCACGACGCCCTCGTGCACGGCGGTGATCCTCATGAAGGCCCCTTCCCGGCGATCCGCCAGGTTGTAACTTATAAGATTGTCCGCGTGCTAGGTTCACGCCCCACGAACGTCCCGTCAAGACCCTGGCCGACCCACCGGCCGGGCCGGGGGCGCGGCGCCCGCCGCGCCGTCGGGGCACGGAAGGAGGCGGGCCGAGGTGTCCATCCGGGGGGTCTTCGCCAGCAAGGCGGATCTGGCCTACGCCGAACTGCGGGGCCGCATCCTCAGCGGTGCGCTGCCGGCCGGGTCCCGACTGGCCCAGTACGACCTCGCCGAGGATCTCGGCATGAGCATCACGCCCATCCGCGAGGCGGCCCGCCGGCTGAGCAGCGAGGGGCTGGTCGACCTCGACGCCCACCGGGACGCCCGCGTCGCGGCGATGAGCGCCGAGGAGGCCCGCCACCTGCTGGAGGTGCGGCTCTCCCTGGACCCCGCCGCGGCCCGGCTCGCCGCCGAGCGGCGCACCCCCCAGGACGTCATCGCCCTCCGCCTGGCGCAGGACGAGCTGCTCCCGGTCAACCGCGCCAGCGGCGAGGAGGCGTTGACGGCGCACCGCGCCTTCCACCGTGCGATCCATCTCGCCTCGCACAACCCGGTGATGATCCGGCTGCTGGACGACCTGTGGGACAAGACCGACCGGTACCGGCGGTTCGGCCTGCATCTGCCGGAGGGTGACGCGCCCCGGCTGCGCGACCATGCCGAGCACGCCCGCCTCGCCGACCTCGTGGTCGAGGGCGACGCCGCCGGAGCGGAGGAGCTGATGCGGGGCCACGTCGCCCTCAGCCTCACCGCCGGTGCGATCGAGGCGCTGGAGGCCGCGGCCGACGCTGCCCGCGGCTGACCGCCGCTGCCGGTCGCACCGGCCC
>NZ_JAAVJD010000182.1 GCF_012033735.1 Streptomyces lonarensis
CCCCCCCCCCCCCCCCCCCCCCCCCCCCCCGCCGCCGTCCGGCGGTGACAGCACCACCGGTCCGCGAACGGCAGCGGCCCACGAACAGCCGCGGCACGGGCCGCGGCGGCCCTCGCTGCCGAGTCGACACCGGCGGGAGCTCAGGCGGGTGCGCCGCCCGAGAGCGTCGGCGCGGTCACCGCCGGCCGGGGCGGCGCCGACGGGTCCCCCGGCAGCACGGGCTGCCCCGCCGGCCCCCGGTCGGCGACCGCGGTCTCCCCTTCCGCCGGGGCGGCGGTCTCGACCGTCACCCCGTCCGCGCCCGCCAGGACGACCGGCTCACCGCCGGTGGAGACCACCGATTCCCGCACCACGGTGCGGCAGCTGTGGCAGTGCTCGATGTGGACCCCCGCCCCGGAGAAGCCGGCGAGATACGCGTGCTCCACCACGCCGCGGCGCGCATGACGGGCGGACACGCCGTGCCGCCCGGTGTCGTGCGCCGTCAGATACGAGGCGCGGTAGCCGGCGAGCGGGCGCTCCGGGGTGCCGCGGAACGCGACTCCGTGCTCCCGGTGGCCGCGGACCGTCAGGTTCTCCACGGCGACCTCCGGCGCCGTGACCGTGACGCCGGACGCGCGTTCACCCTCGCCGTCGATCACCACCCGGTTGCGGTCGGCGCCCCGCAGCACGATCCGCGGCGTGGCCACCACCACGCTCTCCCGGTACACCCCCGGGTCGACGAGGACCAGGTCGCCGGGGACGGCCGCGTCCACCGCACGCTGGATCGTCGGCGCATCGCCCGGGACGGTGATCACCGCACGCTGCCCGGGTGGGCCGGGACGGGCGTCGTCCGGCCGCGGACTCAACGCCCCGCACCCCGCGAGCAGGACCAGCAGCGCCCCCACCAGCCCGCACGCCGCGGCCGCCGGCCACGGGCCCCGGACGGCCGGCGGTACCCGCCGCGACGGGCCGGCCCGGTACGGCGGTTCGGTCGGCGCACCGGCGGGGGCGGGCCGGGAGAGACCCGGCGCCGGGCGCTGCGGACGGAGAGGACGACGGCGAGACCACATGGACGTCAGGTCTATCGTCGGATGGTCGGCACGGGCGTGCCGCGCCCCGCAGGACGACGGGTTGTCACCCGGACGGCACAACCACCGGCCCGGCGCCGACGGTGACGGCACGGCGGCTGACGGTGTCGTGGCCCGGGAACACGCTTTCCGGCGTCCGTGGGATGCCACGCCGCGCGCCCGGCGGCCCGGCCCGCGGACCACCCCGCTGCTGTCGCCCGCCGCCCGCCGCCCGTGACCACCCCTGCACCACCCGGGGCCGGCCAACACCGGACGGCAGGTGGACGGACAGCATGTGGACGGAGCCGGCGACCGTGGCCCGACGAGCGTGGGCGCCGCGCACCGGAAACGGCGACCGCCCGGCTCCCCCGCAGGGGAACCGGGCGGTGCGCGGCGGGCGCGAACTCAGCGGCGGCGCTTGCCGCCGCGCTCCTCGTCCTCGTCGTGCGGGCCCAGCAACTCGTCGGCCAGGGTCGGCACGTCGTCCAACGGCGTCTCCTCCGCCCACGAGGGGCGGCTCCGACGCGACGCGGCGCTCTCGTCGATCTGCGGCAACTGCGCCGTCTCGTCGTTCGGTCCGCGCGGGGCGTCACGGCCGATCGCCGGAAGGACGGCCGTCTCGTCATCGGCCGCCGAGGGCGGTGCGTCGTCCCGGCCCACGGTCGGCAGGACCGTCGTCTCGTCGTTCGACCCGCGCGGCTCCTCGCGGCCGACGGCCGGGAGGACCGCGGTCTCGTCGTCGGAGCTGCGCGGCTTGCCGTCGGCCCCGACCACCGGCAGCGCGGTGGTGTCGTCCTCGGCCCGGCGACGCTCCTCCTCGCGGGCGCGCCTGGCGGCCTCCTCCTCGGCGCGGCGGCGGGCGGCCTGCTCGCGCTCGCGGTGCTCCGCCTCCTCGCGCTCCTGCCGCTCCTTGCGCTCGGCCTCGGCGGCCGCCGCCTTGCGGGCGGCCTCGGCACGGAGCAGCGCCTCCTCGGCCTTGCGCTGCTTCTCACGGCGGCGCTCCTCGGCCTCGGCGCGGAGCCGCGCCTCCTCCTCGGCACGGGCCTTGAGCCGCGCCTGCTCCTCCTGGCGGGCCCGCTCCTCCGCCTCGCGGCGCAGGCGCTCCTCCTCGGCGCGCTTGCGGGCCTCCTCGGCGCGCTGCCGGGCCTCCTCCGCCTGACGCTCCTCCTCCGCCTTGCGGCGGGCCTCCTCCTCGGCCTTGAGCCGCGCCTCCTCGGCGGCGCGCTGCCGGGCGAGTTCCTCCTGCCGCTCGCGTTCGAGGCGGGCCTCCTCCTCACGGCGCTCGCGCTCCAGCCGCTCCTCCTCGGCGCGGCGTTCACGCTCCAGCCGCTCCTCCTCCTCGCGGCGCTTGCGCTCCTCCTCCGCCTTCCGGCGGGCCTCCTCCTCGGCCTTGCGGCGGGCCTCCTCGCGGGCCTCGATCTCGGCCTCGGAGAGCGGGAGCACCTGGTCGAGACGGTGCCGCGCGGTGGAGGTGACGGATTCGGCGTCCTGGCCGGCGTCGATGACGAGGTAGCGCCCCGGGTCGGCGGCGGCCAGCGACAGGAACCCTGCGCGGACGCGCTGGTGGAACTCGGCCGACTGCTGCTCCATACGGTCGGGCGCCTCGGTGAAGCGCTCGCGCGCGGTCTCCGGGGAGATGTCCAGCAGCAGCGTCAGCTGCGGCACCAGCCCGCCGGTCGCCCAGCGGGAGATGCGCGCGATCTCGGTGGCCGAGAGATCGCGTCCCACGCCCTGGTACGCGACCGAGGAGTCGACGTAGCGGTCGGAGATGACGACGGCGCCGCGGGCGAGCGCGGGGCGCACCACGGACTCGACGTGCTCGGCGCGGTCCGCCGCGTAGAGCAGCGCCTCCGCGCGGTGGGAGAGCCCGTCGTTGGCGACGTCCAGCAGGATCGACCGCAGCCGCTGCCCGACGGCGGTGGCGCCGGGCTCGCGGGTGACGACGACCTCGTGGCCCTTGTCGCGAACCCAGCGGGCCAGCGCCTCCACCTGGGTGGACTTCCCGGCACCGTCACCGCCCTCGATCGCGATGAAGAAACCGGTACCGGCGGCGGCCTCCCGCTGCTCACGCGGCAGCAGGGCGTTCCGGAGGTCGGAGCGCAGCGGCACGCCCTGCCGGTCGTCGGTCGAGCGCAGCAGCAGCGCGCCGACCGGCAGCAGCGCCGCGCCGACGATCATCAGGGCGAAGGCTGCCGCCCCGTAGTCGACGGCGAAGTCGCCGCTCTCGACGCGGTGGGAGCCGATGAGGGTGGCGAGCAGCGGGCCGAGCACCACGGCCGAGCCGACGGCGACGCGCAGCACGGCGTGCAGGTGCTGGGTCAGCCGGGGACGGCGGAACTCCTCGACCTCCTGGTCGAGGAGGACGTGGCCCGTCCGGGCGGCGACGCCGGCGGCGACGCCGGCGGCCAGCGCGCAGGCCAGCACGGTCGCCGGGTCGGAGACCAGGCCGGTGGCCAGCAGGGCGAGGCCGGTGACGACGACGGAGAGCGGCAGCAGCCTGCGACGGCTCAGCGCGGGGAGCGCGGAGGGCGCCCAGCGGATGCCGACGGCAGTGCCGCCGGTCAGCGCGAGCAGCATCAGGCCGAAGTAGACGGGGCCCGCACCGAGGTACAGGGCGTGCAGCGCGGCGACCGCGCCGGCGGCGGCGATCGCGGCGGCAACGGCCGCGCAGACGCCGACCAGCGCGGGCAGCGCTCCGGTGCGGCCCTTCTCGGGGGCCTTGCCGGCGGTCGGACGCCGCAGGCCCTCCAGCGGGGACCGGGCGCCGGCGGCGCCGGTCGCGGGGAGCTTCAGGAAGTACAGGGCGGAGATCGACGCGGCGAACAGCCCGGCGGCGACGTACGAGGCGAGCGCCGCCTGGTGGGTGGCGAACCAGTCGATGCCGGTGGCCAGCAGGTTGCTGACGAGGCCGGCGGCGACGAGTCCCGCGGCCGCGGCGGGGACGGCGAGGAAGCTCGCGCGGACCCACAGGGTGCGCAGGGCCTCGCCGTGCGCGGGCAGCGGCCGCACGGCGGCGCCCTCGGGGGGCGGCGGCGGCAGCAGTCCGGGCGCGGCGGTGTCGCGGGCGATGGCCCACACGCGCTCGGCGACCCCGAGGAGGAGCGCCGTGACGAGCAGGTAGACCAGCGCGGAGCCGGGGAGCCAGTTGATCCAGAGCGGCGCGACGATCAGCAGCGCCGCGCGCACGCCGTCCGCGCCGATCATGGTCCAGCGGCGGTCGAGCGGTCCGCTCTCGGCGAGCAGTTTGCCGATGTGGCCGGGAAGGAGGGCACCCACCGCTCCGGTGGCCAGGATGCGCACGGCGATCACCAGGACAACGGCGAAGAGCACGCCGCGTTCGCCGTCGCCGAGGGCGCCGGAGGTGAAGGCGGCGGGAATCACCAGCAGGACCAGGACCAGCATCGCCAGCACGTCGCCGGCGGCGCCGGTGAGCTGGGCCTCCCACAGTCGGCGCAGCGCGGGGACCCGCAGCAGGGCGCGCGGTCCGCGGTCCCGGGAGTCCGCGGCGAGCGCCTCGTCGGTGGCGTCGCTCGCGGGGTCGACAACCTTCGGTTGGTCTGCTCGCGTCATCCGGCCAGCGTAACGCTCCGTTCGGACAGCGCCGGTACCCGGCCGAACAATTGGCCGCCGCGTCGCGCCCGCGGCCGGGTGGCACGGGCGACCGCCGGTTGACGGCTCCCGGCCCGACGGGCGGGCGCGCCCGGTCCGCTGACCGACCGTCGGACGACGGCTGCGGGAACCCGCCGGACAGCACGTGACGCCGCCTGCCACCGGACCGGCGGGTGCCGGTCGGTGGCGGGCGGCGTCACGCGCTCGGGGCGCGCCGGTCGGGCCGGTCCGGGCTCGCCGACCGGGCACGACCGCCGGGCCTCGGGAAACGGGACGGGCGGCCCCGCCCCCCTACTCGGCGGTCTTGGCCGCGGCGGTCTTCTTGGCGGCGGTCTTCTTGGCACCCGTGGCCGCCGACTTCTTCGTCGCGGTCTTCTTGGTGGCCGTCTTCTTGGTGGCCGTCTTCTTCGCCGTCGTCGCCTTGGCGGTCTTCTTCGCTGCCGTCTTCTTGGTCGCCGTCTTCTTGGCGGCGGCCTTCTTCGTCGTCTTCTTCGCGGGGCCCTTCGCCCGCTTCTCGGCGAGCAGCTCGTACCCCCGCTCCGGGGTGATGGTCTCGACGTCGTCGTCCCGCCGGAGCGTCGCGTTGGTCTCCCCGTCGGTGACGTAGGGCCCGAAGCGGCCGTCCTTGACGACGACAGGCCGCTCGGTCTGCGGGTCCGTACCGAGTTCCTTCAGTGGCGGCTTGGCCGCGGCGCGCCCCCGTTGCTTGGGCTGGGCGTAGATCGCCAGGGCCTCCTCCAGCGTGACCGTGAAGAGCTGCTCCTCGTCGGTCAGCGAACGCGAGTCGGTGCCCTTCTTGAGGTAGGGCCCGTACCGCCCGTTCTGCGCGGTGATCTCCACGCCCTCGGCGTCGGTGCCGACCACGCGCGGCAGCGACAGCAGCCGCAGCGCGTCGTCGAGCGTCACGGTGTCCAGTGCCATCGAGCGGAGCAGCGAGGCGGTCCTCGGCTTGGGCGCGTTCTTCGCCGCCTTGCCGCCCTTGGCGCGGGCGGCCTCGACCTCGGGGATGACCTCGGTGACGTAGGGGCCGTACCGGCCGTCCTTGGCGACGACGAGGTGCCCGGTCGCCGGGTCGGTGCCGAGTTCGGTGTCCCCGCTGGGCTTGGCCAGCAGCTCCTTGGCGAGTTCCAGCGTCAGCTCGTCGGGCGGCAGGTCCTCGGGGACGTCCGCACGCTTGGCGGGGGTGTCGTCGTCACCGTCGGTGGGCGCCTCGACGTAGGGGCCGTACCGGCCGACGCGGAGCACCACGCCCTCGCCGACGGGGAAGGAGGAGACCTCCCGCGCGTCGATGGCGCCGAGGTCGGTCACCAGGGCCTTCAACCCGCCGAGGTGGTCGGGGTCGGAGGCCGCGTCGGCGGCGTCCCCCGGGGACCCGGCCGGGCGGGCGTCCCCGTCGGCGGCGTCGGTGCCGAAGTAGAACCGGCGGAGCCACGGCACCGCCTCCGCCTCGCCCGCGGCGATGCGGTCGAGGTCGTCCTCCATCTTGGCGGTGAAGCCGTAGTCCACCAGCCGGCCGAAGTGCAGCTCCAGCAGGTTGACGACGGCGAAGGAGAGGAACGACGGGACGAGCGCCGTGCCCTTCTTGAAGACGTAGCCGCGGTCGAGGATGGTGCCGATGATCGAGGCGTAGGTGGAGGGCCGGCCGATCTCGCGCTCCTCCAGCTCCTTGACCAGCGTCGCCTCGGTGAAGCGGGCGGGCGGCTTGGTGGCGTGGCCGTCCACGGAGATCTCGCGGGCGCCCAGCGGGTCGCCCTCCGCGACCTGCGGCAGGCGGCGCTCGCGGTCGTCGAGGTCGGCGGCCGGGTCGTCGGAGCCCTCGACGTACGCCTTGAGGAAACCGTGGAAGGTGATGACCTTGCCGGACGCGGAGAACTCGCAGTCACGGCCGTCGGCGGCGCGACCGCCGACCTTCACCGTGACGGACTGGCCGACGGCGTCCTTCATCTGGGAGGCGACGGTGCGCTTCCAGATCAGCTCGTAGAGGCGGAACTGCTCGCCGGTGAGCCCCGTCTCGGCGGGGGTGCGGAACCGGTCCCCGGAGGGGCGGATCGCCTCGTGCGCCTCCTGCGCGTTCTTGACCTTCCCGGCGTAGGTGCGGGGGCGGTCGGGCAGGTAGTCGGCGCCGTACAGCTGGGTGACCTGGGCACGCGCGGCGCGCACCGCGGTGTCGGACAGCGTCGTGGAGTCGGTCCGCATATAGGTGATGAAGCCGTTCTCGTACAGCCGCTGCGCGACCTGCATGGTCGGCTTCGCGCCCATGCCGAGCTTCCGCGACGCCTCCTGCTGGAGGGTGGTGGTGCGGAACGGCGCGTACGGGGAGCGCCGGTAAGGGCGGGACTCCACGGAGCGGACGGCGTACTCCGTCTCCGTCAGCGCGGCGGCCAGCGCCCGGGAGGCCTGCTCGTCGAGGTGCTGCACCTGGTCGGGCTGCTTCAGCTGCCCGTCCGCGCCGAAGTCACGGCCCTGCGCGACGCGGCGCCCGTCGACCGAGACCAGCCGCGCGTCGAAGGCGGTGCCGTCGGCCTCGCCGGCCGCGCCGGCGCCGGGCGCGAAGGTCCCGGTGAGGTCCCAGTACTCGGCGGAACGGAACGCGATCCGCTCCCGTTCCCGTTCCACGACCATGCGGGTGGCGACGGACTGCACGCGGCCGGCGGACAGCCGCGGCATGACCTTCTTCCACAGCACCGGCGAGACCTCGAAGCCGTAGAGCCGGTCGAGGATGCGGCGGGTCTCCTGCGCGTCCACCAGGCGCTGGTTCAGCTCGCGCGGGTTGGCGACGGCGGCCCGGATGGCGTCCTTGGTGATCTCGTGGAAGACCATGCGCCGCACGGGGACCTTGGGCTTGAGCACCTCCCGCAGGTGCCAGGCGATCGCCTCGCCCTCGCGGTCCTCATCGGTGGCGAGGTAGAGCTCGTCGGATTCGGCGAGCAGGTCCTTGAGCTTGCGGACCTGGTCCTTCTTGTCGCTGTTGACGACGTACAGCGGCTGGAAGCTCTCGTCGACGTTGACCCCGAGCCGCGCCCACGGCTCGCCCTTGTACTTCGCGGGCACCTCTGCGGCGCTGCTCGGCAGGTCGCGGATGTGCCCCACGCTGGCTTCGACCACATACCCGGGCCCGAGGTAGCCCTTGATCGTCTTGGCCTTGGCAGGCGACTCGACGATCACAAGTCGGCGCCCGCCGTTCGCGGTCTCGCTGGTCGGGGACAACGTCTGTCTCTTCTCTCCGGTCGGCTCGGCCCCGTACGGGGTCTGCTCCCGGGAAGGTCCGGGTTCGGGGGTACTCGTGCGGAGTGTGACGCTACCTCCCGCCTGCGTGTCAAGCGGGAACACCCCACCACAGCTCTCTCCGCTGCCTCTCGACGGTAACCCGACGAGGCCGCACTCCGCCGCCGGATGGCGCGCAGCGGGTGCTCTGGCAAGATGACGGGACCGGGGTACCGGCCATTCGGCGACGCCCGGCGCGGCCCCGCTGCCGGGGCGGCCGGCAGCGCACGACGCGGCCGCCCGAGCCGCCGGCACGGGCGGCACGCGGGGAGGGACCGGGGGGGACCAATGGGTGGCAGACGGCTCTTCACGCGCGGCGGTCGGCGCGAGGTGCCGCCGCTGGTGGCGCCGCTCTCGGTGCTGGGCGTGGGCGCCGCCGCCTCCCTCTACCTGGTCAACACCGACCCGCACCAGGAGGGGCAGTGGCTGCCGCGCTGCCCGTTCAACTGGCTGACGGGACTGCTCTGCCCGGTCTGCGGCGGCACCCGCATGGTGTACGACCTGCTGCACGGCGACCTGGCGGCGGCGTTTCACGACAACGCCGTGCTGCTGGTGCTCGGGGTGCCGGTGGCGCTGGCCGTGTACGGCCGCTGGCTGCTGGCCGCGGCGCGCGGCCGGCGCGAACCGCCGCAGATCGGCAACCGGGGGGCGCTCGCCGTGCTGGCGGTCGCCGTGGTGTGGATGGTGGCGCGCAACGTGGTCTAGTGCGGCGACCCGTCGGTCGCGGGCCCGGGGCGTGTCGTCCGGGGGGGGGACCGCGGCGCCCGCACCGCCCCACCACGTCGCGTCACCGCCGGTGCGCTGCGACCCGGTGCCGGAACTCCGCGATCGGGGCGGCCGGACGACCCATGGCATCGGCCGCGGCCGGGCCTGCTCCGGTGGTCGGCCGCGGGACCGGGGCGGGGCCGGGGCCGAGTCCGGTGCCGCCCCGGGCCGGCGGCTCACTCCGCCACGTGGAGGAAGCCCTGTTCGACGAGGGAACGCAGGGTGGCGGGGGTCGCTTCCCGCAGCACGGCGGCGTCCTCCCCGATGAGCTGCGCGATGGCGTCCACGATGGGCCCGGCGGGCAGCGTTCCGTCACAGCTGCCGACCAGCCCGGCGCCGACCGTGTCCACGGTGGTGGCCCGCATCATGCCGTGCCGCTGACGCAGCACCACATGCTCCGGGTCCTCCTCGCCGGGGAGCCCGATCTGCTCCTGCACCACGCCGTCGGCCAGGAGGAACCGCGTCTCCAGCAGCGCCGCGTCGTTGAGCCCCCGCAGGCGGTCCCGTGCCGCGAAGTGGCGCAGGATCTCCGGGCCGAGCGGCTGCTCGACCGCGTGCGGCCACTCCTCGGCGACCACGGAGGGGTTCCCGGCCCCGGTACGGCGCAGGGCGATCCATCCGAAACCGATCGCGTGGGTGCCCCGGTCGGCGAAAGCATCCAGCCAGTGGGAGTACCGGGCGCGGTACTCGGCGCGCGGCCCGCGGTGCGCGCCCGCGTCGCGCAACCACAGCTCGGTGTAGCGGGCGACGTCCTGCTCCTCCCGCTGCACGATCCAGGCGTCGCACCCGGCGGGCACCCAGGTGGCGACGCGCTCCCGCCAGTCCTCGCCCTCGACGTGCTCCCAGTTGGCCAGCAGCTGGCACCAGCCCCCATCGGTGAGCCGGTCGGCGGCGCCCTGCACCAGCGAACGGCACAACGCGTCACCGACCATACCGCCGTCACGGTACGTCAGCCGTGCCGCTGGGTCGGCCGCCGGTGAGATGACGAAGGGCGGGTTGCTGACGATGACGTCGAACCGCTCGTCGTCGCGGACCGGTTCGTAGAGCGACCCCTGACGGGACGTGGGCGCGGGCATCCCGGACAGCTCCAGCGTCAGCCGTGCGATGTGGAGGGCGCGCGGGTTGACGTCCGTCACGGTCACCCGGGCGCCGCGCGCCGCGAGGTGCAGCGCCTGCACACCGGAGCCCGTGCCGAGGTCCAGCGCGCGGTCGGCGGGCACGTCCACGGCGAGCTGGGTGAGGGTGGCGGAGGCACCGCCGACGCCGAGCACGACGTCCTGCGCGGCTCCCTCGGCGCCGGCGGCGCCGCCGATGGCGCAGCCCGCGTCGGAGACGACCCACCAGTCCTCGCCGTCCGGGCCGGCGAAGGGTCGGATGTCGACCGCGGCGCGCAGCGGTCCGGCGGGGTCGCCGGGGTCGGCCGGGCACAACCAGCCGGCGGTGCGGAGCTCGTCCGCGGGCAGGACGGCGGCAACCCGGTCGGCCGGCAGCTCCTCGCACAGCAGGAAGAGGCGGATGAGCGTCGCGAGGGCGGAGCCGTCGCGCGTGGCGCGCAGGGCGGGGACGGTCTCACCGCGGGCCAGCGCCGCGTAGGCGACGGCTCCCAACTGGTCCAGCAGGCCGTCGGCGGTGAAGGTGGCGGAGAACAGGGCCTCGCGGAGCCGGTCCGTCTCCGGCCCCGGGTGCGGCAGGTCGTCGGTGATCACCGACCCATTGTGTCCCGGGAGCCGCCCCCCGGCCCGCCGTCCCCGGCGTCCCGGGCGCGTGAACCACACCTGCACGCGGGCACGTCCACGCGGCGGCGGGCGCTCCCCGCGGGCGCGGACGCGGCGGGCCCGCGGCGGTGGAGATCCACCGCAAGCCGGGCTACGACCCGGCGGAGCTCTTCTTCGACCCCGCGATCAGCGCGGTCAAGGCTCGGGCGGCGCTGACGGTGGCGCGGAAGAAGATCGGGATGCGGGCGC
>NZ_JAAVJD010000183.1 GCF_012033735.1 Streptomyces lonarensis
GTGTCCAGCGCCTCCCGCAGGGTGCGCAGCCGCACCAGCGCGTAGCCGGGGTCGGCGGCGGGGCCGCGGCCGACCCGCTGCCGGGGGACGGCCGCCGCCTCCTCCGCCACCGACGTGTCGCGCGGCAGGGCGCGTTGCGCGACGGCGTGGGCCGTCAGCACGCGGCGGTGCCGGCCCAGCGAGGGCGGCAGGACGACGTAGGCGAGCCGGACGAGCCGCTTGTAGTGCTCGACGATCGCGGCCTCGGCCTGCTCCATGTCGAGCGGCCCCGGCCCCCCGGTGCCGCCGTCTCGGGGACGCGTGGTCACCGAGGTCGCGGCACCACTGGGGAAGGGGGCGGGGGCGCCGGGGGAGCGGCCGCCGGGAACGCGGCCGTCGGGTCGGGAGGGGTTCGCAGGAGTCGACACATTCGGCTGAACGAGTGGCCGCCGTCCCGGGTTACTGCCCGGTCCCGCCGCACGACCGGTGCGCGGCGCACGGGCGCGGCGCACGGACACCGGCCCGGCGCCGGTCGGACCGGCCGCCGGAGCGGGCGGGGGACCGGCCCACCGCCGGGGAAGGGCCGCTCGGGCACGCCACGCCGGAGGCCGCTCCGGAGGGAGGGCCGACGACAGGGCCCGGCACACCGGGCCTGCTCCCGGACTACCCGGGCAACGGCGGGGCACCCCCCGATGCCCGCCCACCGGTCGGCCGCCCGGTCCGCCCGCTGCGATCGGGGCGGGCGGACGCGGGGTGTGGCCGGACGGCGGCGGCGCAGCGGTGAGGCAGGTCAGCCGCGCGGCAGGGTGGTGCGCAGCACCTCCGGGAGCGTCGCCCAGTCGGAGGTCAGGACGGTGGCGTGGTGCCCGGCGAGCAGCGCCGCGCGGTCGAGCGCCTGCGCGGCGGTCGGGGTCCGGTTGTCGATCGCCGGAGCCACGGAGTGGGCGGCGGTCATCACCAGGACGTAGTTGTTGGCGGCGTACCACCCCGTGTCGATGCTCGGACCGGTGTAGGAGGAGGCGGCGCCGTCGAAGACGACGAACCAGGGGCGCAGCGAGGCGTCCTGGTAGCGGCCGGTGCGGGGGTCGCCCGCCTCCGCGCCGAGAACGGCGGGGAACGCGGTCGCCTGGTCGGCGCGGCCGGCTGCGGCCAGGTCGCGCAGGTGGCGTGCGTACTCCACGTCGGTCCACAGCGTGTCGAAGGGGTTGCGCTGTTCGAAGGTGCCGGGGATGAGGTGGATGAGGAACCGGCCCGCGAGGTCGTCGCGCGTCGGCCAGGCCCCGGCGCGGGCGGCGGCGTCCAGGGTCGGGTGGGCCCCGAGCAGTTCCCCGGGGCGGTAGACCGCGTCACCCAGGATCTGGCGCACCAGCGTGTCGAACTGGGCCGGTCCGCGACCGAGGTTGGCGGCGAACCCGTCCTTCATCTCGAACTTCAGGTGGATCGGCCGGTGTCCGGGGTTGGCGTCGTGCCAGGCCCGCAGGTCGCGCAGGCAGCCCGCCAGTCCGTGGTCGCGGGCGCCGCCGCGCAGCTGCGAGGCGGCGGCGGCGTCGGCGCAGTTGTTGTTGTTGCCCAGCGGGTTGTCGTGCGCCACCCGCCAGGTGCCGCCGAAGAAGTTGGTCCAGACGTCGAGTTCGACGAGGCCGGCGCCGGAGTCGAGGGCGTCGGCGAGGTAGGGGAAGGTCGACTTCTCGTAGGCGTTGTGCACGCCGACCGTCGTGACCGACGGGTGCGGCAGTGGGCCGGTGACGTCGGCGGCCGCTGCCGCCTGGGTGGGGGAGGGGACGAGCACGGCGGCCAGTGCCGCCAGCGTCGTTCCCGTCAGGACCGTCCGGGTACGTGCGGAGTTCCGCATGCAGCCACCCCTGGGGTGAGCCGGGCCGTAAGGGGGCCCGGGACTGGTCAAAACCCCTGCACCATAGGGCAGTTCGGGCGAACTGCGGGGGGCCGGTCAGGAGATCGGCCGGTGTCCGCCGCCTGAACGGCCGAAGCGCGGCCTCCGTCGCGCAACGGCTCCGGACGCCGGGCTGACCGGGCCCGTGGCCCGCCGGCCACCCGGGCCGGGGCCGGTGGCCGGGGCCGGGGCCGCTCGACCGGGGGCCCGGCACCCGGCTGACGCCCGGCCCCGCGCGGCGCGCCGCCCGGCCGTCGGGCCGCGGCCGCTGTCACGGTGGCCGCGGCGCGGGCGGCGGCCGCCCCGGCGCCGGCCCGGTGGGGTTCACCGCCGGCCCGGCGGCGCCCACGGAAGGAGCGACGGCATGATCACCATCGAGACGGTCTCCCTCGACGACGCGCGGCGCGTCATCGACGCGGGGGAGCGGGCGGCGCGGGAGGCGGGCCAACCCTGCAACATCGCGGTGGTGGACGCGGGCGGCAACCTCGTCGCCCACGTCCGCATGGACGGCGCCTGGATCGGCAGCATCGACATCTCGATCAACAAGGCGTTCACCGCGCGGGCCTTCGACCTCAGCACCGCCGACCTCGCGGACAACGCCGGCCCCGGTGACCAGTTCTACGGCATCGACGCCTCCAACCACGGCCGCGTGATGATCTTCGCCGGCGGGGTGCCACTGCGCCGCGGCGGGCGCGTCGTCGGCGCGGTCGGGGTCAGCGGCGGCAGCGGTGAGCAGGACAGCGCCGTGGCGAACGCCGCCGCCGACGCTCTCTGACGCCCTCCCACGCGGGGCCCACGCCGGGCCTGGTCGCCGCACGCCCGACGGCCGCCACCGGGTGCGTCCGCCGGGGGAGGGCGGTGCGGCCGGTGGCGGCCGTCAGGAGGGTGGACGCGGCCCCGCCGGGGCCGCGTCGCGGGAGTCAGGCCAGACCGGCCGACTCCAGCTCGGTGCAGCAGGTGTCCACCAGGAGGCGCGTCACCACGTACGGGTCGACGTTGGCGTTGGGGCGCCGGTCCTCGATGTAGCCCTTCTTGTCGCGCTCGACCTGCCACGGGATGCGGACCGAGGCGCCGCGGTCGGAGACGCCGTAGCTGTACTGGTCCCAGGGCGCCGTCTCGTGCGCGCCGGTGAGGCGGTCCTCGACACCCACGCCGTACTGCTTGACGTGCTCCAGCGGCTTGCCGTCCTTGCCGAGCGCCTCGGCCGCCGCGATGATCGCGTCGTACCCCTCGCGCATCGCGCGGGTGGAGAAGTTGGTGTGCGCGCCCGCGCCGTTCCAGTCGCCCTTCGCCGGCTTGGGGTCCAGCGTCGCGGAGACCTTGTGGTCCTCGGCGGTGCGGTAGAGCAGCCAGCGCGCCACCCACAGCTGGTCGGCGACCTCCAGCGGGGAGAGCGGCCCGACCTGGAACTCCCACTGGCCCGGCATGACCTCGGCGTTGATGCCGGAGATGCCCAGCCCGGCCTTCAGGCAGTTGTCGAGGTGCGCCTCGACGATCTCGCGGCCGTGGATCTCGTCGGCGCCGACGCCGCAGTAGTAGCCGCCCTGCGGCGCGGGGAACCCGCCCTCGGGGAAGCCCAGCGGCCGCGCGCCGGCGAAGAAGGTGTACTCCTGCTCGATGCCGAACAGCGGCTCCTGCCCGGCGAACCGCTCCGCCACCGGGCGCAGCAGCGCCCGGGTGTTGGACTCGTGCGGCGTGCCGTCGGTGTGGAACACCTCGCACAGCACCAGCTTGTCGTCGCCGCCGCGGATCGGGTCCGCGTACACCGCCACCGGCGTGAGGACGCGGTCGGAGGCGTGGCCCTCGGCCTGGTTGGTGCTGGAGCCGTCGAAACCCCACTCCGGCGGCTCGACGCCATCGGCCACGATCTTCGTCTTGGAACGCAGCTTCGCGGTGGGCGCGGTGCCGTCGATCCAGATGTACTCGGCCTTGTAGCTCACGTCGGGTCCTCCGGGGGCCTTGCGGGCGGTGTGCGGATACGCTGCCGCCACGATCCAGCCACCGGTTTTCCCGCCAGTTGCCCGCCTGTTAAACAGAGGTAACCGTCCCCGCCCGCCGGCGGGGCCGCCGAACAGGAGAGACCTCGTATGCGCATCGGACTGCTCGGCACCGGCCCCTGGGCCCGCCGCACCCACGGGCCCGCCCTCGCCGCCCACCCCTCGGTGGAGCTGGCCGGGGTCTGGGGGCGCCGCCCCGAGGCCGCCCGTGACCTGGCCGACACACTCGGCACCCGCGCCCACGACGACGTGGACGCGCTGCTGGACGACTGCGACGCCGTCGCCATCGCCCTCCCCCCGGACGTCCAGGCGCCGCTCGCCGTGCGCGCCGCCGGCGCCGGCAAGCACCTGCTGCTGGACAAGCCGATCGCCACCTCCGTCGAGGGGGCGCGGGAGTTGGTGGACGCCGTCACCGCCGCGGGGGTGGCGTCCGTCGTCTACTTCACCCTGCGGTTCACCGACGGCCCCGCCCGCTGGGTCGCCGAGCAGCAGGCCGCCGACGGCTGGTGGACCGGCGACGCCCGCTGGCTCTCCTCCATCTTTGCCGGCGGGGACAGCCCCTACGCCGCCTCCCCGTGGCGCCACGACCGCGGCGCGCTGTGGGACGTGGGCCCGCACGCGCTGTCGATGCTGCTTCCGGTCCTCGGCGACGTGGCGGACCTCGACGCGGTGCGCGGCCAGGCCGGGCCGGGCGACACGGTGCAGTTCCTGCTCCGCCACACCTCGGGCGCCGTCTCCACCGTCTCCACCAGTCACACGGTGCCGGAGGCCGCCGCCGAGGTGCTGGCGGAGGTGCGCGGCGAGGCCGGCGTCTCCCGGATGCCCGCCTGGCACGGCAACGACCCCCAGCTGCCGTTCGCCAACGCCGTGGACGCGCTGCTGCGCGCGGTCGACGGCGAACCGCACGCGTGCGACGTGCGGTTCGGAGCCCGGGTGACCGAGATCCTCGCCGCGGTCGAGGCGTCGCTGCCCGCGAAGTCGCCCCGGGGCGAGTCGGCCTGAGCCGTCCTGCCGTCCGGGGCGCCCCCGCTCCGGACGGCACCGCCGCTCAGCGCCGGCCCAGGGCCTCCCGGACCGCCGCCTCGCTCCGGCCGACCACGGCGGTGCCGTCGTCGGCGGTGATGATCGGGCGCTGGATCAGCTTCGGGTGCCGGGCGAGCGCGGCCACCCACCGGTCGCGGGCGGTCGCCTCCTTCGGCCAGCCGCCGACGCCGAGTTCGCGGGCCTCCGGCTCCTGGGTCCGGGTGATCTCCCACGGCTCCAGCCCCAGACGCTCCAGGACGGCGCGGATCTCCGCCTCGGAGGGGACGTCCTCCAGATAGCGGCGCACCGTGTAGTCGGCGCCCTCCGCCTCCAGCAGGGACACCGCGGTACGGCACTTCGAGCACTTCGGGTTGACCCAGATCTCCATGGCGCCACGCTACGCGCCGCGGTGCGGCCTGCCGCGGCAGGACGGGCGGCCGCCGCGTCGCCCGGGGGGACGAACCGGACGGCGTCCGTCACTGGCTGTCGCCGCCGCCCGCTTCTGTCCGTCCGTTGTGGGGCCGTGTGGTCCCGGAAGAGGGGGAGTTGGCCCTTTCGGCCGCCGCGGCGCACTACCCCGTCGGCTCACTCGGTGTGATGTCGACCGCACCGCGCCCGCATGTGGTTTCTCCGCCGTCCGCAGCGGGCAGCGACGAGTTATGGCCGTCGTCGCTGCCGGCCCGTCAGCCGCCGGAGTCCCGGCATGCGTGACGCGACGGCAGGGAGGAGCGTTCCCTTCCCCGCTGCGCTCCGCCCGGTGATCCGCGTGCTGCCCGTACTTCCGCCTCGGTCCTGACGCGAAAGGCACCGCCTGTGACGCTCCCCCGCCCGCTCGCCGCCCAGTCCTCCACCGTCCGCGTCGCCTCCGACGACACCGCCGCCTTCCACCAGTTCCTCGAACAGGTCCGGTACGAGGGCGCCTACCCCACCCGTGAGCGCGCCGAGGAGTCGGTGCGCCGCGTGCTCTCCGCGCTCGGCGGTCAGCTCAGCCGCGCCGACCGCGCCGACCTCGCCGCCTGCCTGCCCGGGCCCGCCGCCCGGCTGCTCACCCGGGCGACCGCCGCCCCCCGCACGCTCTCCGGCTGGGAGTTCGTGCAGGAGCTGACCGAGCGCTGCGGCGGCAGCCCGGCCACCAACCGCTGGGACGTCGGCGCCGTACTGCACATCGTGGCGCGCGGCGCGGACCGCCCGGTGCTCGACCGTGTCATCGCCGCGCTGCCCGCCGGGTACGCGCTGCTGTTCGGCCGTCCCGAGCTGGTGGGCCGACCCGAACTCGCCTCCGCGGCCTGAGGGCCGTACCGCGTTCGACGGCCGCTCCCGGGGGCGGCGGCCGTACCGCGGGCGCGCGGCACCGGCCACGCGCCCGCCCACGGGCAGCCGCACGGCGCCCATCCGCTGCCGCGGGTGGGCGCCGTGGGCGTTTCGGGCGACGGGCCGTGTCTGTTTCTGTCCGCTTCGGCCGCCTCCGACCGCCCGGCCGCCCTCGCCCCCGCCTCAGGCCGGCCGGCGCGTGCGCACGGTCGAGGCGAAGGCCCGCTCCTCCTCACCGAGCGGGGACGGAAGGGCGGTAGAGCTCCGGCAGGCCGATCAGGAGGGTGTCGTCGCGTCGGGCGGCGAGGACGGTGAGGTCGGGCCAGAAGCCGTGGAGGGAGAAGAGCGCGAGGACGGCGTCCTCGGTGTGATGGCCCTGGCGGGCGAGGAGGCCGCGGATGTGGTCGAGGCGTTCGAGGTCCTTGATTCCGCGTGGTGCGGCGGTGGCCTTGGCCTCGCCGATCATGCGGATGGTGCGGTGGGCGTGGCGGGGGGACTCACCGGGGCCCAGGAGGACGACGTCCAGCTCGTGCCTGGTGCGGGCGGTGGGGTCGGCGACCTCGGTGCGGCCCACCCAGCCGAAGTCGAGGCCGGGGGCTTCGTCCGGTGCCCAGCGGCGTGTCCACTCGCGCGCCAACTGCTCGAAGTGCGGGCCGAGGACCTGCGACTGAAAGGCGGGGCCGGCCTGCTTCCAGGCACGTTCGGGCAGTCCGGCGTCGATGAGGGGGGTCTGGGGGATGGTGACGGCCTGGTTGAAGCGGATCATCGGGTCCGGCACCAGATAGGAGGGGGAGCGCTTCTTGAGGAGGTCCTGGTCGCGTCGGACGTATCCGGCCGCGTCCAGCACGTCGAGGGCGTGTGCGGTGGCCGAGCGTTCCTTGCCGATGCGGCCGCCGATCTCGGTGGGGGTGGTCGCGCCGTCGACCATGGCGCCGAGCAGCGGATAGTAGGTGGCGCGCTGGTCAAGGCGCGGGTCCTCGCGCAGCAGGTACTCGGTCTCGGTGCGCGAGTACAGCGGGCCACCCGGCGTGAGAAGGCTGCGGGCGGCGAAGTCGTCGAAGCCGGTCCTGCTGTGCGGCGCGTCGTGCTCCGCGAGTACCCGGTAGCCGGGGACCCCTCCGCAGACGGCGTCGACAAGGAAGGCGGTGTGCGGGTCCTCGATGCCCCAGAACTCGCGGGCGGCACGGAAGTCCAGCGGGGCCAGCCGCAGATCGAGTGTGGCGCGCCCGCGCAGCGCCTGCTGCCCCGAGAGCAGGTCGTGCATGACCGACAACGCCGATCCGCACAGGATGACGCCCCCCTGGAGCGCTGCGCGGCCCGCGCCGGACTCGTAACGCGCCTCGTCGTACAGCGACTGCAGCAGGCCGGGCAGCTCCGGCGAGTGCCGCAGCAGATAGGGGAACTCGTCGAGGACCAGCAGCGGGGGGACCCTGCCGGCCCCGGGGCGTGACTGCAGCAGCAGCCGCAGGATCGCCGCCCAGTCGTCACCCAGCCGGAGCGCTTCCGTCGGCAGTCCCCTGGCACGCGCGACCGCCTCGACCACGCGAGCCTGTGCGGCCGGCCGGCTGTCCTCCTGCACAGCCAGCAGATAGGTCCCGTCCATGGCCTCGCAGAGCGCCCGCAGCAGGTAGGACTTGCCCAACCGTCGTCGTCCGGAGACGACGCCGATGCGCAGTGCCCCGCTGTCGTGCCCCGCGAACCTGGTGAGCTTGGCCCACTCCTCGTCGCGGAACCGCACATGGCCGGGAACGGGGACGAGGGACATGGCACCACCCACGGGACGTAGGGAACGTGAATCCTCATTCACGATACATCGTGAATCATGGTTCACCTAACGTCGCGGCGGGGTCGGCGCACGGGCCGCAGGTCGTCCCGGGCGGGGGTGGTGCTGCGCGGGCGCGCGACACGCTCAGCCGGAGTTGCAGCCCTCCGGGTGCACGCAGGGGTGCCTGTTCTTCTTCGGGCCGGGTGGCATCGAGGTGCCCCCTGCGCCGCGACCGGCAGGCAGCGGTCGGATGCCCAGCGCCTCGCTTCGTGTCGCCCCGCCCGGTCCGGCGGCGCTCCCTCTCGCCGTCCGCGCCGCACCGTGCCCTCGGGCACGGTGCGGCGCGGACCCGCCCGCCGCGGGCGTTCCGGGGTGTGTCCGTTCCTGTCCGGGGCCGCCTCCGACCGCCGTACCGCCCGGCCGCCCTCGCCCTCGCCTCAGGCCGGCCGGCGGGGCGGGCGGGAGGAGGCGCGCGGGATGAGCGTCGGGGTCGCGGTGAGCACCGGCGGCGGACCGCCCGGCTCGCGCTCCTCCAGCAGCAGCCGCAGCGCACCGCGCGCCACCTGGTCGAACGGCACCCGCACCGTGCTCAGCGGGACCGGGAGCCGGCTCACGGTCGGGATGTCGTTGTACCCGACGACGGAGAGGTCCTCGGGCACCCGCAGCCCGCGCTGGTGCGCCGCGGCCAGCACGCCGATGGCGGTGTTGTCGTTGACCGCGAAGATCGCCGTCGGCGGGTCCGGGAGGGCGAGCAGCCGCCGCCCGGCGGCCTCGCCCGCCTCCATCGAGAAGGAGTCCCCGGTCATCAACCGGGGGTCCGGTTCGATGCCCATCTCCCGCAGCGCCTCGCGGTGGCCCTGGTGCCGCAGCAGGGCGCTGGAGGCGTGCTCCGGCCCGCCGACCAGGCCGATGCGGCGGTGGCCGAGGTCGACGAGGTGACGGGTGGCCAGGCGGGCCCCCAGTAGGTCGTCGCCGACGGAGGCGGGGTGGAGGCCGTCGGTGCGCAGTGCCAGCACCCGCGGCACCGGGGGGCGGCCCGGGGCGGGCGCCGCCGCCCCCTCGGGGGCGGCCGGCGCTGGGGCGGGCTGCGGGGCCGGAGGCGCGTCGGCGGCGTCGAGCCGGGCGGTGGTGAGGATGAGCCCGTCGACCCGCCGCCGCATCAGGGAGTCGGCGGCGCGGCGCTCGGCCTCCGGTGAGTCCTCGGTGCTGGCGACGACGGCGAACACGCCGCGTTCGGCGCTGGCGGCGGCGATCTCCTCGTAGAGCATCGCCATGACGGTGTCGGTCAGCCGGGGCACGATGACCCCGATGGTGCTGGTGCCCGCGCGCCGCAGTCCCGAGGCCAACGGGTCGCGCACGTAGCCGAGTTCGCGGGCGACCTCGCGCACCCGCTCGGCGGTGGCGCTCCGCGAGCGCGGCAGTCGTTCGTCGAGCGCCCGCGACACGGTCGATGTGCTGACGCCCGCTGCTCTCGCCACGTCCCGAATGGTCACCATGCGGGTGAGCCTACCGCCACCACGAGGTGATCCGGCCCGAGCTCTTGACCCGCGTGAATCCTTGCGGTCATAGTGTCGAAACGTTCCCGCAAACGTTCCCACAAGGGGGTACCCCATGACTGATCTCGACCTCCGCGGACTCGTCCCGGCTCCCGTCACACCCTTCACGCCCGACGGTGCCGTGGACCACGAGGCGCTCGCCTCGTACGGTCGCTGGCTCGCCGGTTTCGACGGCGTCAAGGGCCTGGTCTGCCTCGGGCACGCGGGTGAGGGCACCTTCCTCACGCAGCAGGAGCAGGTGGCGGTCATCCGCACCCTGGTCGAGGCCGTGGACGGTGCCACGCCGATCATCGCCGGCATCACCGGCGAGGGCACCGCCGTTGCCGCCGACGAGGCGCGTCGCGCCGTCGACGCAGGCGCCGCCGCCGGCCTGCTCTACCCCTCGCACGGCTGGCTGCGGTTCGGGTTCCAGAAGGGCGCCCCGCAGGACCGCTACCGCGTCGTGCACGAGGAGTCCGGCCTGCCGCTGATCCTCTTCCAGTACCCGGACGTCACCAAGGCCAGCTACGACCTGGAGACGCAGCTGGAGATCGCCGCGCAGCCGGGCGTCTTCGCCACCAAGAACGGCGTGCGCAACATGCGCCGCTGGGACACCGAGATCCCGGTGCTCCGCGCGGAGCACCCCGAGCTGCAGATCCTGACCTGCCACGACGAGTACCTGCTCCACACCATGTTCGACGTGGACGGTGCCCTCGTCGGCTACGGCGGCCTGGCGCCCGAGCCGCTGATCGAGCTGATCGCCGCCGGCAAGGCCCGCGACTACTCCGCGGCCCGCGCCCTGCACGACCGGCTGCTGCCGATCACCAAGTCGGTCTACCACCGCGGCTCCCACATGGAGGGGACGGTGGCGCTGAAGCTCGGGCTCAAGGCCCGCGGCGTGCTGCCCCACGCCACTGTGCGGTCCCCGCTCATCGACCTTTCCGCGGAGGCCGAGCAGGAGATCGCCGAGGCGCTGAAGGCCGCGGAGCTCATCTGACCGCGGCCTGCGGCGGGCGGGAGCCGGTGGCGCGCTGCCGCGCCGC
>NZ_JAAVJD010000184.1 GCF_012033735.1 Streptomyces lonarensis
GAGCGGTGCGCCGGCGTCGGGGAAGGGCCGCTACGGCACCCCCACGCCCGCCCGGTCGAGCTCCGCCGGTCTGAGCGGCGCGCGCCGCGGTGCGTCGGGGCCGCCCCGGGCGGGCGCGGCACGCCTCCGAAGCCAGGGCGACCGGCGCGCGGTGCGGGCGCGACAGGAGATCCGCACGGGGCCGGGACTTCCCGCCCCGTGCGGGCTAGTCTCCGATCATGAACCCAGTCGCCGTCGGACCGCTCGACCTAACCGCGCGCGTCGACGACGCCCTCGACGTCCAGGCACTGGCCTTCGGGCTGTCGGCCGAGGAGCAGCGGGTGCGACGGAGCATCGTCCTCCGCCACCTGCTGGTCCCCGGGGCGCTGTCCTACGGCGCGACCGAGGAGGACGGCCGGCTGGTCGGCTTCGTCTACGGCGTCCCGTGCGATCGCGCCCAGTGGTGGTCCACGGTGGTCGAGCCGTACCTGATGCGCAACGAGCACGACGACTGGCTGGACGACGCCTTCACCATCACCGAGCTCCACGTTCTGCCGAGCCACCAGCGACTCGGACTGGGCAGGGCCCTCATCACCGGTCTCACCGACCTCGTGAGCCAGCCGCGGACCCTGCTCTCCGCCATCGACACCGAGAGCCCCGCGCGCGCTCTCTACCGAGCGCTCGGCTACCGGGACCTGGCTCGGCGCGTCCGCTTCCCCTCGGCTGCGCGCCCCTACGCCGTCATGGGGGCCCCGCTGCCCCTGCTCCGCCCGGAGAGCCCACACCACCGCACGGGGCCCTGACGAGCCGTCCGACGCCGGCGGCCCAGGGCCGCCGACGGTCCCCCGTGCAACCGCGCTCGGCGCCCCGCGGCCGTCGGCGGGGGCGCCGCCGCACGGGGCGCGCCCCGTGCCGCTGACAGGCGGGCAAGTGGCGGCCCCCCCCCCCGTACCCCGCCCCGCCCCGCCGCCGAGCGGTCCAGCGTCCGGTCACGGGCCGCGAGACGTCCAGAAGCGCCACGCCCCACGGCGGCGGCTCACAGCCAGGTGGTGAACTCCAGCAGCGCCTCGGCGTCGCGTGGTCGTCCCTGCCGCGCGCTGCGCACCGCCGACTCGACCGCCCGGAAGAGCGCCCACGCACGGAGCCGCTCGGCATCCACCTCCGTCGCGTCCGCCAGTGAACGGAGCCGGCGACGCGTGACCGCGGGAGCCCCCGACGAGGCCACCAGGTCGTGGAGTCGGTCGCGCACGGGGCGTGCCAGGTCGTAGGCACGCTCACCCACCAGCGGGTGGGGGCCGACCGCAAGCCACGGCGCCCGCTCGGAGTCCGACGCGAGCACCGCCCCCTGCCGCAGGTCGCCGTGGAGCAGCCGAACCTCGCCCGCGCCCTCCGCGAGAAGGTTCTCCCTGGCCGTCAGCGCCTCGACGACCGCCTCGGCGAGTTCCGGTCGGTCGGTCGCCGCCGACCGGAACCCGGCGGCCTGGTGGGCCGTCACCTCCGCCACGTCAGGGAGTCCGTGGCCGGCTGGGGGCTCGCGCCACAGCCGGTGGGCCACGGACAGCGTCTCCAGCACGGCCTTGGACTCCGGCAGCGACCGGAGTGACACCTCGGGCCGGGCGCGCTCCAGGAGCAGCGCGCCGGAGTCGGCGTCGTCCCGCACCACACGGACCGCCCCGTGCCCCTGCCACGCGCGGAACGCCTCGGACTCCCGCTCGGCCGCGTCTCCCGGCGGCATCAGCTTGAGGGTCAGGGGCGCCCCGGTCGCGCTGCGGACCAGCAGCACCAGCGAGCACCGTCCGCCCGGCGAGACGACCCGCTCCACGCCGACGCCCCACGCCGCCGCGACCTGCTCCGCCAACTGCGGCAACCGCTGCAGCCACGGTGCCGCGAAACGTTTCTGCGCTTCTTCGAGGCGGCTCGGGAGCAGGAGCACGGGGCCGTCGCCGGTCACCTGCGCGCACCGTTGATCGAGTGCTCCGCCAGCCCCGGCAGCGCTTGGCCGCTCCCGCGCCACCAGGCCGAACGGAGGGCCGAACGCCGCAGCGCCCGGGCCGCCGCCAACCGTGCGGCGCCGTCACTGGCCCGGACCAGGTCCGCGTAGGCGCCCGCGAGCCGCACCTCCAGCTCCGCCGCCAGATCCCGGGCCGAGGCGACATCCCCCACCGGGAACGGCAGGGAGTAGCCGGCCGAGGCGGCCACCGGCGCACCGCCCAACTCCCTCACCGCCTGCCGCAACTCGTCACGCTGCCCTCGGTGCGCCTCCATGAGGCCACGGACCTGGGGGCGGACCTCCGGACCGGCCCAGGCCCCGACAACCCCGTAGCCGTAGACCGTGGCGTGCTCGGCGGCGAGCGCCGCCTGGGCCGCGAGCAGCCCCACGTCCGTGCCTGTGCCGGCAGCGGGCCACAGCCCCGTCATGTCGCTTCCTCCGTCGTCGGGGCCTCCGGGAGGAGACCGGGTTC
The DNA here is from genome assembly GCF_012033735.1 of Streptomyces lonarensis. Taxonomy (GTDB): domain Bacteria; phylum Actinomycetota; class Actinomycetes; order Streptomycetales; family Streptomycetaceae; genus Streptomyces; species Streptomyces lonarensis. Next base: position 2,442 of record NZ_JAAVJD010000184.1, read on the forward strand.
GTCCTCGGGCAGCGCCCCGTCCAGCAGGTAGCACTGCGTGGCGCCGGCCGCGGCGAGGGACGCCAGCAGGCGGGCCAGTTCGGGCGGGGCGTCCGCGAGCGCGACGAGTCGTCGCTCGGACACCTCGGCCTCGGAGCGGGAGAGCTCCGACACCGCGGCCTCCGGTTCGGCGGGCACCGCAGTGGCGTCGGCCGGCGCTCCGGCGTCGCCGGCGGCCGCGCCCTCACCGCCGGGGCGAGCCGAGGCGGTGGTCGCCCCGGCCGCGGCGACCACAGCGGCGAGATGCTCCGCGACGGTGCCGCGGAGCGGCAGCAGCCGGTCCGCGAGGTCGGGGTGCGTGGCGAGCGTCGCGTCGTAGCGCGCCAGCAGCAGGCGGCTGTCCGCCTCGGTCTCCTCCCGCAGCCGCTGCGCGCCGGCGGAGCGCTCCGCGCGCTCGGCCGCTTGGCGCGGGCCGGTGGCGGAACAACCGGTCAGGGCCGCGGCGAGGAGAACCCCGCCGCCGGCCAGCAGGGTGCGTCTGGACAGCTCACAGGGCACGGTTCGCGCCACTCCCCGTCGTTTCGTTCGGGCTGGGTGGGTCCATGGGTGCGTCGTGCGGCGGGTGCCTCCCGGAGCGGTCCGGGGGCCGCCGGACGCGGACGCGGTGAGCCTACCGGGGCTGATGCGGGGGCCCCGTCGACCCCCGCCGTGCGGGCCGCCGCTCCCGGCGGCTGCCGCCCGGTCGGCCTACGCACGCTGCGGCGGGCGGACAGGACACGCGAGGCGTTAGGGTGGAGCACTGTGGGTGGGCCCGGTCGTTGACACGGTGCCACCGGAGCCGGAGGTCGCCAGAGCCGGCCGCCGGTCACCGCGCCGCACCGCCCCGGCGGTCCGGCGCCGAGCCCCCCACCGAACGCCACAACAGCAGACGCGGCCGAGGAGTCACCCGGATGAGCACCACCCAGATCGACAGGCTGCGGGAGATGCTGGAGCCCTTGGCTGCACAGCACGGCCTCGGCCTCGAGGACCTCAGCGTCACCCAGGCGGGCAAGCGCCGGGTGCTGCAGCTGGTGGTGGACACGGTGGAGGGCGACGACGGCGTCTCGCTGGACGAGTGTGCCGAGTTCAGCCGGTCCGCCTCCGAGCGGCTCGACGCCGACGACCCGCTGGGCGCCGACGCCTACGTGCTCGAGGTGACCTCGCCGGGCGCCGACCGTCCGTTCACCCAGCGACGCCACTACCTGCGGGCCCGCGGCCGGCTGGCCCGACTGCGGCTGGAGCAGGGCGAGGAGCTGACGGTGCGCATCCTCGCGGTCGACGAGGCCGGTCTCGACACGGAGGTGCCGGGGGAGAAGGGCCGCAAGGCCAAGCCGCGCCGCGTGGAGTTCGATGAAATCAGCTCCGCTCGCGGTGAGGTGGAGTTCAACCGCAAGTCCGACCGTGACGACGACGCCGAGGGCTCGGGCTCCGCCGACCGCTCGGGCGAGGAGGCGTGAGCATGGACATCGACATGAGCGCCCTGCGGGGCCTGGTCCGGGAGAAGGAGATCTCCTTCGACATCCTGGTCGAGGCCATTGAATCCGCCCTGCTGATCGCCTACCACCGGACCGAGGGCAGCCGCCGGGCCGCGCGGGTCGAGCTGGACCGCCGCACCGGCCACGTGACGGTGTGGGCCAAGGAGGACCCGGCCGACCTGCCCGAACCGGCGGAGGGGGAGGCGCCCGCGGAGCCCCGGGAGTTCGACGACACCCCCGACGGGTTCGGCCGTATCGCCGCCACCACCGCCAAGCAGGTCATCCTGCAGCGGCTGCGCGACGCCGAGGAGGACGTCACCTTCGGTGAGTACGCCGGCCGCGAGGGCGACATCGTCGCCGGGGTGGTGCAGCAGGGCAAGGACCCCAAGAACGTCCTCGTCGACATCGGGCGGCTGGAGGCGATCCTGCCCCCGCAGGAGCAGGTGCCCGGCGAGCCCTACACCCACGGCACCCGGCTGCGCAGCTACGTCGTGCGCGTCGTCAAGGGCATGAGGGGCCCTTCGGTCACCCTGTCGCGGACCCACCCCAACCTGGTGAAGCGACTGTTCGAGCTCGAGGTTCCCGAGATCGCCGACGGCTCCGTCGAGATCGCCGCGATCGCCCGCGAGGCGGGCCACCGCACCAAGATCGCCGTGCGGTCCACCCGTGCCGGCCTCAACGCCAAGGGGGCGTGCATCGGCCCCATGGGCGGCCGGGTCCGCAACGTCATGGCGGAGCTGAACGGCGAGAAGATCGACATCGTCGACTGGTCCGACGACCCGGCCCAGCTGGTGGCCCATGCGCTGTCCCCGGCCCGGGTCAGCCGGGTGGAGGTCGTCGACGAGTACGCGCGTTCCGCCCGGGTCACCGTGCCCGACTACCAGCTGTCGCTGGCGATCGGCAAGGAGGGCCAGAACGCCCGGCTCGCCGCGCGGCTGACCGGCTGGCGCATCGACATCCGGCCCGACACGGAGCCGGGTGACGACGCCGCCGCCCCCCGGCGGTCCTGAATCCTTCCCGCCGTTCCGGTCCCGGTCTCGGGCCGGGCCGGCGGGGCGATCCGCCGTGGCCGCCGGTCACGGGGCTCCCGGAGGTGCCGCCGGTGACCCGCGAGGGGCGCGGCGCACACGAGGAGGTAGAATCGAAGATGTCTGGCCGGACGTCCCCCCGGGCCTGCCCGGAACGTACGTGCGTGGGCTGTCGGCGACGCTCGGCCCAGAACGATCTGCTGCGTGTGGCGCTGGACGGGAACACCTGTGTTCCCGATCTTCGCGGTACGCTGCCTGGCCGGGGTGCCTATGTGCATCCCGTGTCCGCCTGTCTCGAGTCGGCGCTGCGTCGTCGGGCGTTCCTGCGGGCCTTCCGGGCCACGGGTGCGCTGGACACCACGGCGCTGGAGCAACAGGTCGGAGTCCCCGGGACGTGAGCGCGTGTCGCGCGATCGGATCGGTCCATGTCGGTGAAGACGTGCGGAACCTCCGCACGGCTCAGGTACCTCGCGAGTTGGAAGTAGGTCGAGATTGCGATGAGCACTCGATGAGTACGCGATGAGTACGCCCGTGAAGTAGCGAAGGTCCGGCGGACGACCCACCCCGGACCCAAAAAGGAGCGAAGTGGCTAAGGTCCGGGTATACGAGCTCGCCAAGGAGCTTGGGGTGGAGAGCAAGGTCGTCATGGCCAAGCTCCAAGAACTTGGTGAATTCGTCCGTTCGGCGTCCTCGACGATCGAGGCGCCAGTAGTACGCAAGCTGACAGACGCCTTCGACGGTGGCGGCAGCAACCGCCGTGCCGCGAAGCCCTCGGCGCCCCGCAAGGCCGCACCCAAGCCGGGTGCGCCGCGGCCCGGCGCCCCGACCCCCGGCCCGCCGGCGCCGGCGCCCCGTCCGACGGACGGCCCGCGCCCCGACGGCCCGCGTCCGGGGCCCGCCCCGCGGCCCGGCCCCAAGCTGGCGCCGAGCAAGCCGGCCCCCGCCGGCCCGGAGTTCACCGCGCCCCCGGCGCCCCGTCCCTCCGGGAACACCCCGCCGCCGGCCTCGTCCGGTCCCCGCCCCGGCCCGGCCGCGCCGAAGCCCGCCGGGCGCCCCGCGCCCAAGCCGGGTGGCGGCGGCCCCAAGCCGGGAGGCAATCGTCCGGCAGGTCCGCGTCCGGGCAACAACCCGTTCACCTCCGGCGGCTCCACCGGCATGGGCCGCCCGCAGGCGCCCCGTCCCGGCGGCGGCAACCGCCCGAACCCCGGCATGATGCCGCAGCGTCCCGCTGCCGGCGGTCGTCCCGGTGGTCCGGCCGGTGGCCGTGGCCCCGGTGGCGGCGGTGGCCGCCCCGGTGGCGGCGGCTTCGCCGGCCGTCCGGCCGGTCCCGGTGGCGGCGGTCGTCCCGGTGGCGGCGGCTTCGCCGGCCGCCCCGGTGGTCCCGGCGGTGGCGGCGGTGGCCGTCCCGGCGGTGGCTTCGGCGGTGGCCGTCCCGGCTTCGGCGGTCGTCCCGGCGGCCCCGGTGGCCGCGGTGGCACCCAGGGTGCCTTCGGTCGTCCCGGTGGCCCCCCGCGCCGCGGTCGCAAGTCGAAGCGGCAGCGCCGTCAGGAGTACGAGGCCATGCAGGCCCCGTCGGTGGGCGGCGTCATGCTGCCGCGCGGCAGCGGCGAGACCGTGCGTCTCTCCCGCGGCGCGTCGCTGACGGACTTCGCGGAGAAGATCAACGCGAACCCGGCCTCGCTGGTGCAGGTCATGTTCAACCTCGGTGAGATGGTCACGGCGACCCAGTCGGTCTCCGACGAGACGCTGCGGCTGCTCGGCGAGGAGATGAACTACACCGTTCGCATCGTCAGCCCGGAGGAGGAGGACCGGGAGCTCCTGGAGTCCTTCGACATCGAGTTCGGCGAGGACGAGGGCGAGGAGGAAGAGCTCGTCGCGCGTCCGCCGGTCGTGACCGTCATGGGCCACGTCGACCACGGCAAGACCCGCCTGCTCGACGCGATCCGCAAGACGAACGTGATCGAGGGCGAGGCCGGCGGCATCACCCAGCACATCGGTGCCTACCAGGCGTCGACGGTCGTCAACGAAGAAGAGCGCAAGATCACCTTCATCGACACCCCGGGCCACGAGGCGTTCACCGCCATGCGTGCCCGTGGTGCCAAGTCGACCGACATCGCGATCCTCGTGGTCGCGGCGAACGACGGCGTGATGCCGCAGACGGTGGAGGCGCTCAACCACGCCAAGGCCGCCGGTGTGCCGATCGTCGTCGCCGTCAACAAGATCGACGTCGAGGGCGCCGACCCGGCCAAGGTGCGCGGTCAGCTGACCGAGTACGGCCTGGTGGCAGAGGAGTACGGCGGCGACACCATGTTCGTCGACGTCGCGGCCAAGCCCGGCATCAACATCGACGGCCTGCTCGAGGCCGTCGTGCTGACCGCTGACGCGACGCTGGACCTGCGGGCCAACCCCAACCAGGACGCCCAGGGCATCGCTATCGAGGCGCACCTGGACAAGGGCCGCGGCGCTGTCGCGACCGTCCTGGTGCAGCGCGGCACGCTGCGGGTCGGTGACACCATGGTCGCCGGCGACGCCCACGGCCGTGTCCGGGCGATGCTCGACGACACCGGGAACAACGTCGAGGAGGCCGGCCCGTCCACGCCGGTCCTGGTGCAGGGCCTCACCAACGTGCCCGGCGCCGGCGACAACTTCCTGGTCGTCTCCGAGGACCGCACCGCTCGCCAGATCGCCGAGAAGCGCGCCGCCCGCGAGCGGAACGCCGCCTTCGCCAAGCGCACCCGTCGCGTGTCCCTCGAGGACCTCGACAAGGCGCTGAAGGCCGGTGAGATGGAGCAGCTGAACCTGATCATCAAGGGTGACGCCTCCGGTTCGGTCGAGGCCCTGGAGTCGTCGCTGCTCCAGCTCGACGTCGGCGACGACGTGGAGCTGCGGGTCCTGCACCGCGGTGTGGGTGCGGTCACCGAGACCGACATCGACCTGGCGACGGGTTCCGACGCCATCGTCATCGGCTTCAACGTGCGCGCCGCGGGGCGTGCCACGCAGATGGCCGAGCGCGAGGGCGTGGACGTCCGGTACTACTCGGTCATCTACCAGGCGATCGAGGAGATCGAGGCGGCCCTGAAGGGCATGCTGAAGCCGGAGTACGAAGAGGTCGAGCTCGGCACCGCCGAGATCCGCGAGGTCTTCCGCTCCTCCAAGCTGGGCAACATCGCGGGTGTGCTCATCCGCTCCGGCGAGGTCAAGCGGAACACCAAGGCGCGCCTGGTCCGCGACGGCAAGGTCATCGCGGAGAGCCTCAACATCGAGGGTCTGCGGCGCTTCAAGGACGACGTCACCGAGATCCGTGAGGGCTACGAGGGCGGTATCAACCTCGGCAGCTTCAACGACATCAAGATCGACGACGTCATCGCCACGTACGAGATGCGGGAGAAGCCCCGCGGCTGATGCCGCAGTGGTGACACCGCGCCCGGGGGGCCGGTCGACGGAAATCCGTCGACCGGCCTGCCCGGGCGGTACTACGATCACCCGCATGTATGTGGGAACGGCCTCGTTCGACCTGCTCCTGGGCGATGTCAGGTCACTGAAGCAGAAGCGATCCGTGGTCAGACCCCTCGTCGCCGAGCTGCACCGCACCTACGCGGTCAGCGTGGCGGAGGTGGGGAACCAGGATCTTTACCGCCGCGCCGAGGTTGCCGTCGCGGTGGTCTCGGGGGACGCCGGTCACCTCACCGACGTCCTCGACCGGTGCGAGCGGCTGGTGGCCGCCCGGCCGGAGCTGGAGCTGCTGTCCGTCCGGCGGCGGCTCCACGGCGACGACGACTGACCGTCGTCGTCAGCACGGCATTCGCACGAGAAGGAGACGTGACCGTGAGCGGCAGCGCGCGCGCCGACAACCTGGCGAAACTCATCCGCGAGGTGGTCGCCCAGAAGATCCAGCGGGGCATCAAGGACCCGCGGATCAAGAACCACCAGGTCACTGTGACCGACACCCGCGTCACCGGCGACCTGCGGGAGAGCACCGTCTTCTACACCGTGTACGGCGACGACAGCGCCCGTGCGGAGGTCGCCGCCGGTCTGGAGAGCGCCCGCGGCATGCTCCGGACCGAGGTGGGACGGGCCGCCGGCATCAAGCACACCCCCAGCCTGGCCTTCGTGCCGGACGCACTGCCGGAGAACGCCCGCGCCATGGAGGAGCTCTTCGACGCCGCGCGCGCCCGTGACGCGAAGCTCCGCGAGGAGGCGGAGGGAGCCCAGTACGCGGGCGACCCCGACCCCTACGGCCGCGGCCCGGTGGACGAGGAGGACGACGCCCCCGAAGGCGCCGACCGTGCTGACGAGGGCCCCGCCGGCGGTGAACGGGGCGGGGACACCGCGCGCTGATGGCCCGGCAGAGCAACGGCCCGGACGGCCTCCTGGTCGTCGACAAGCCCGCGGGTTTCACCTCGCACGATGTCGTGGCCAAGCTGCGGGGCATCGCCCGCACGAGGCGGGTCGGGCACGCGGGGACGCTGGACCCGATGGCGACCGGCGTGCTGGTGATCGGGCTCGGTCGCGCCACACGGCTGCTCGGCCACCTGGCGCTGACCGAGAAGGAGTACCTCGGGACGGTGCGCCTGGGCCAGGCAACGGTCACCGACGACGCCGAGGGCGAGATCGTCTCGGCGCCGGGCGCAGCCGCGGTCGACCGGGGCGAGCTGGACCGCGAGGTCGGCCGGCTCACGGGGGACATCCTCCAGGTGCCGTCCAAGGTGAGCGCCGTCAAGATCGACGGAAAGCGGGCCTACCACCGCGTCCGCGAGGGCGAGGAGGTCGAGATCCCGGCACGTCCGGTCACCGTCTCCTCGTTCGCCGTGCACGACGTGCGGTCGGCGACGGCGGAGGACGGAACGGCCGTCACAGATGTCGTCGTCAGCGTGGTGTGCTCCTCGGGGACGTACATCCGCGCGCTGGCGCGCGACATCGGGGAGGCACTGGGTACCGGTGGGCACCTCACCGCGCTCCGCCGCACCCGGGTCGGGCCCTACGGCATCGGCGGCGCGCGCACCCTGGACCAGCTCCAGCAGGAGCTCGTGCCGCTGCCACTGGCCGAAGCGGCCGGCACCGCCTTCCCGCGGTGGGATCTGGACGCGCGGCGGGCGGGGCTGCTGGCCAACGGCGTGCGCGTCGACATGCCGCCGGAGCTTCCCGAAGGGCCGATCGCGGCGCTGAGCGGCGACGGCAGTCTCGTGGCGCTGGTCGAACGGGACGGTCACCGGGCGCGCATTCTCGCGGTGCTCGCGCGGCCGGGCGGCTGACCGGGGCGCGACGTCACGGAGCAGGACCGGGCGGGGCCCGGAGCGACAGCAGCACCGTCGCTCCGGGCCCCGCTGCCATCGGTCTCCAGCCGGTCGCCCTCTTGCCCGGCCGGTGGCGGGGCGAGAGGGCGATGCGTGCTGCCCCGCACCCGCGGTTTCCGGGGCGGCAGTCCGCCCGGGAGGCCCGCCCCGTGGCCGGCCCAGGGGCGGCCGCCGACAGGCGCCCCGTGCGGCGACATCCGCGCGCCCCGTGCC
>NZ_JAAVJD010000185.1 GCF_012033735.1 Streptomyces lonarensis
CTCGTGCGGTGTCGCCGGGCGGCACAACCGCCGAGACCGGCCGGCCGGGCCCCGTCCGCCCCCGCACCGCGTGGCGCGGGACCGCCGCGGCCCACCCGCCGCACCCCGCGTCCGCACGGTGCGCGCGACATGATCCACCCGGCTCTCCTGACTCCGTAGCCCGTGCGGCGCAAGGCGCCGTACGCTGCTCACCAGCAGCAGGAAAGCCAGAACCAGCCGACTGGCTCCACACACTCTCCCGGGGCGGGACAGATGACACAGAGCGACTTCACTGCGGGCAACGGCGAGGAACAGCCGCGCCCCATGACGACGGCAGGCCACGACGGCACCGCCACCACAGGTCCGATAACCGACGGCGTCCCGGCCGCGGGCGACGCACCGCCCGCCGACGAGGCGGGCGACCCCTCGGAGGCCGGTGCCGCCAGCACCCCCGGCGCGCAGCGCCGCATCCTGGTGGTCGAGGACGACCCCACCATTCTCGACGCCATCTCGGTACGGCTCACCGCCGAGGGCTTCCTCGTGCAGACCGCCTCGGACGGCCCGGCCGCTGTGGACGCCGCCGGGGGCTTCCAGCCCGACGTGATGGTGCTGGACGTCATGCTGCCGGGGTTCGACGGGCTGGAGGTCTGCCGCAGGGTCCAGGCCCAGCGGCCGGTGCCGGTGCTGATGCTGACCGCGCGCGACGACGAGACCGACATGCTGGTCGGGCTCGGCGTCGGCGCCGACGACTACATGACCAAGCCGTTCTCCATGCGGGAGCTGGTCGCCCGGACCCACGCGCTGCTGCGGCGCGTGGAGCGGGCGGCGGCCGCGGCGACCGCGCCGCGCCCCGGCGGCGTCCGCCTCGGCGACCTGGAGATCGACCGGGCGCAGCGCCGGGTCCGCGCCGGCGGCAAGGACGTCCACCTCACTCCCACCGAGTTCGACCTGCTGATGCGCCTGGCCCGCTCGCCCCGTGCGGTCCTCACCCGGGAGCAGCTGCTGGCCGACGTGTGGGACTGGGCGGACGCCTCGGGCACCCGGACCGTCGACAGCCACGTCAAGGCGCTGCGACGGAAGATCGGCGCCGAGCGCATCCGCACCGTGCACGGGGTGGGCTACGCGCTGGAGGCCGCGCCGGGCACCACGGTCATCGCCGACGGGAGCTGAGCCCCCGGTGGAACGCGTGCGCGGCGGCGTGGGCGGCTCCCTCCCCCCGGAGGGTCCCGCCCGCCCGGACGGTGAGCTCCGGACCGACGGGGAGGACCGTGCGCGGACCGGGCCGCTGAAGCGGCTGTGGGAGCTGAGCCGCCCGCTGGACCCGTTCCGGTCGGTGCAGGCGGCGCTCGGCGCGCTGGTGATCGTCTCCGTGGTGATCACCACCGTGCTGATCCTGCTCGCCTACCGGTCGGCGATCGAGCTGCGGCTGATCGCGCTGATAGCGGTCATCGCCTCGCTGCTGCTGACGCAGTTCGTGGCGCAGGGGCTGGCCGCGCCGCTGACCGAGATGACCGCGGCGGCGCGGGCGATGGCGCGCGGCGACTACCAGCGCCGGGTGCGGGTCGGCCGACGCGACGAGCTGGGCGACCTGGCGCGCGCGTTCAACCGGATGGCCGCCGACCTCCAGGCGACCGACCGGCACCGCAAGGAGCTGGTCGCCAACGTCTCGCACGAGCTGCGCACGCCGATCGCCGGTCTGCAGGCAGTGCTGGAGAACGTCGTCGACGGCGTCGCCGAGCCCGACCAGAAGACCATGGAGACGGCGCTGCGGCAGGCGGAGCGGCTGGGGCGGCTGGTGGAGCAGCTGCTGGACCTCTCCCGGTTGGAGAACGGCGTGGTGCCGCTCCAACCGCGCGAGTTCTCGGTGCGGGCCTACCTGGAGACGGTGGCGGACAACGCCGACTGGGCCGCGGGGCGCGGCCACTCCCGGACCGACGTGCGGGTGCACCTCGACGTGCAGCCCGAGCAGCTGGTGGCCAGCGCCGACCCGGAGCGGTTGGACCAGGTGGTGACCAACCTGGTCGACAACGCGGTCAAGCACAGCCCGAAGGACGGGCGGGTGACGGTGGTGGCCCGCCCCGGCCAGCTGCCGGGCGGGCTGGTGCTGGAGGTCCGCGACGAGGGCCCGGGCATCCCGGCCGACCAGCGCGAGCGGGTGTTCGAGCGGTTCGGGCGGGCGGGGCTGCCGGGCGAGACGCCGCGCGACGGCGGCACCGGCCTGGGGCTGGCGATCGCGCACTGGGCGGTGAACCTGCACGGCGGGACGATCGCCGTGGTGGAGTCGGCGAGCGGCTGCCACATCCGCCTCACCCTTCCGGGAGAAGACCCGGGACACAGGTTGACGTAGGGTCGTAGCAGGTGTGCTGCCGGTCCCCGCGAGCCGCCCACGACGCCGGTGACGGCGATCCGTGCGGCGCGGGACCGTGTGTCGCACGCGGCCGTACCCGTGCGCCACGCCGGGAACCGCTCGGTGCCCTCGGGCGCCGGGGTGCCGCGTGGACCGGCAGGGCGCCGCCCACCGGCGGTTTTCCGCCGCGCTCCGCACCCCGTCGGCTTTCCGGCGGGATGCCCGGAACGCGGCGGTCGGGGCGCCGATGTCCGGATGCGGCCGGGGGCCGCAGCCGCCGATCGGCGATTCCGGACGCGAGCGAACCCGAGTTTGTTCCCTTGCTGAACACCGCCGAAACCCCGCGCTAAATGTGACGTACGCGACCTCTGAGGACCGGGGACTGCGCCGCGGCCGGGTGAAGGCGTAGCCTTGATCTCCGCTGTCCATCACCTTGCGAAGCGGAAGAGGGCGGTTGCCGCCGTGTCGCCACAGTCCCCGAACACCTCGAGTGCCTCCACCGACCAGGCCGGATCAGGCCAGGCCGCGTCAGGAACCGGCCCAGCGGCCGGATTCGGCGCCAACGAATGGCTCGTCGACGAGATCTACCAGCAGTACCTGAAGGACCCGAACTCCGTCGACCGGGCGTGGTGGGATTTCTTCGCCGACTACAAGCCGGGCGCGAACGACGCGGCGAAGAAGCCGGCTGCCGCCGGCTCCGCCGGTGACGCACCCGCGGCTTCGGCCGGCTCGGACGACGGCGGGCCCGCGGAGCCGCAGGCCGCCCCGTCCGCCGACGCGTCGTCGAAGGCCCCCGCCGAGACCGCCCCCGCGGAGAAGGCGGCCGCCAAGCCGGCCCCGGCGAAGAAGGCCCCCGCGAAGGCCCCCGCGAAGGCCGCGGCCAAGCCCGCCGCCAAGCAGGAGAAGCCGGCCGAGTCCGGTTCCTCCGGCCCGGAGCTGGTGACGCTGCGCGGCCCCTCGGCCGCGGTCGCCAAGAACATGAACGCCTCCCTGGAGCTGCCGACGGCCACCTCGGTCCGCGCGGTCCCGGTGAAGCTGCTGTTCGACAACCGCATCGTCATCAACAACCACCTCAAGCGCGCCCGGGGCGGGAAGGTCTCCTTCACCCACCTCATCGGCTACGCGATGGTGCAGGCCGTCAAGGCGATGCCGGACATGAACAACTCCTTCGCCGAGAAGGACGGCAAGCCGACGCTGGTCAAGCCCGAGCACGTCAACCTCGGGCTCGCCATCGACCTGGTGAAGCCCAACGGCGACCGCCAGCTCGTCGTGGCCGCCATCAAGAAGGCGGAGACGCTCAGCTTCTTCGAGTTCTGGCAGGCCTACGAGGACATCGTCCGGCGGGCCCGCGCCAACAAGCTGACGATGGACGACTTCACCGGGGTCACCGTCTCGCTGACCAACCCCGGCGGCATCGGCACCGTCCACTCCGTGCCGCGTCTGATGCCCGGCCAGGCCGTCATCGTGGGCGTCGGCGCCATGGAGTACCCGGCGGAGTTCCAGGGCACCAGCCAGGACACCCTGAACCGCCTCGGCGTCTCCAAGGTCATGACGCTGACCAGCACCTACGACCACCGGGTGATCCAGGGCGCCGCCTCCGGCGAGTTCCTGCGCACCATGTCGTCGCTGCTGCTCGGCGAGAACGGCTTCTACGACGAGATCTTCGAGGCCCTGCGGATTCCGTACGAGCCGGTCCGCTGGCACCGGGACATCGACGTCAGCCACGACGACGAGGTCACCAAGGCCGCCCGGGTCTTCGACCTGATCCACTCCTACCGGGTCCGCGGCCACCTGATGGCCGACACCGACCCGCTGGAGTACAAGCAGCGCAAGCACCCCGACCTGGACATCAAGGAGCACGGGCTCACCCTGTGGGACCTGGAGCGCGAGTTCGCGGTCGGCGGCTTCGCCGGCAAGTCGATGCTCAAGCTCCGGGACATCCTCGGCGTGCTGCGCGACTCGTACTGCCGCACCACCGGCATCGAGTACATGCACATCCAGGACCCGCAGGAGCGCAAGTGGATTCAGGACCGGGTCGAGCAGCCCCACACCCCGCCGGAGCGTGAGGAGCAGCTGCGCATCCTGCGACGGCTCAACGCCTCCGAGGCGTTCGAGACCTTCCTGCAGACCAAGTACGTCGGGCAGAAGCGGTTCTCCCTGGAGGGTGGCGAGTCCGTCATCCCGCTGCTGGACGCGATCCTGGACGAGGCGAGCGGCGCGGCGCTGGACGAGGCCGTCATCGGCATGGCCCACCGCGGCCGTCTCAACGTGCTGGCCAACGTGGTCGGCAAGTCCTACGCGCAGATCTTCCGGGAGTTCGAGGGCAACCTCGACCCGAAGTCGACGCACGGCTCCGGCGACGTGAAGTACCACCTCGGTACCGAGGGCACCTTCACCGGCCTCGGCGGCGAGAAGATGCAGGTCTCGCTCACCGCGAACCCGTCCCACCTGGAGGCCGTCAACCCGGTCGTCGAGGGTGTGGCGCGGGCCAAGCAGGACATCATCGGGAAGGGCGGCGCGGACTTCACCGTCCTGCCGATCCTCATCCACGGTGACGCGGCCTTCGCCGGCCAGGGCGTGGTGGCGGAGACGCTCAACATGTCGCAGCTGCGCGGCTACCGCACCGGCGGCACCGTGCACGTCGTCATCAACAACCAGGTGGGCTACACGGCGCCCCCGACCTCCTCCCGCTCGTCGATGTACTGCACCGACGTCGCGCGGATGATCGAGGCGCCGATCTTCCACGTCAACGGCGACGACCCCGAGGCCGTGTGCCGCGTGGGCCGGCTGGCCTTCGAGTACCGGCAGGCGTTCAACAAGGACGTCGTCATCGACCTCGTCTGCTACCGGCGCCGCGGCCACAACGAGGGCGACAACCCGGCGTTCACCCAGCCGCTGATGTACAACCTGATCGACAAGAAGCGCTCGGTGCGCAAGCTGTACACCGAGTCCCTCATCGGTCGGGGCGACATCACCCTGGAAGAGGCGCAGCAGGCACTGAAGGACTTCCAGGACCAGCTGGAGAAGGTCTTCAAGGAGGTCCGCGAGGCCACCGGGACCGACGCGCCAGCCGACATCCCGCCGCCGCTCGGCGGCTTCCCGGTGCCGGTCGAGACGGCCGTCACCCAGGAGGCCCTGAAGCGGATCGCCGAGTCGCAGGTCAACATCCCCGACCGCATCGAGGTGCACCCCCGGCTGCTGCCGCAGCTCCAGCGGCGCGCCGCGATGGTCGAGGACGACAACATCGACTGGTCGATGGGCGAGGCGCTCGCCTTCGGTTCGCTGCTGATGGAGCGCACCCCGGTGCGCCTCGCCGGCCAGGACTCGCGCCGCGGCACGTTCGTGCAGCGCCACGCGGTCCTGATCGACCAGCAGACCGCCGACGAGTACACCCCGCTGCTGTACCTCTCGGACGACCAGGCCCGGTTCAACGTCTACGACTCACTGCTCAGCGAGTACGCGGCGATGGGCTTCGAGTACGGATACTCCCTCGCCCGGCCGGACGCGCTGGTGATGTGGGAGGCGCAGTTCGGCGACTTCGTCAACGGCGCGCAGACCGTGGTGGACGAGTTCATCTCCTCCGCCGAGCAGAAGTGGGCGCAGACCTCCGGCGTCACGCTGCTGCTGCCGCACGGCTACGAGGGCCAGGGCCCGGACCACTCCTCCGCCCGGATCGAGCGGTTCCTGCAGCTGTGCGCGCAGGACAGCATGACGGTCGCCATGCCGTCGCTGCCGTCGACCTACTTCCACCTCCTGCGGTGGCAGGTCCACAACCCGCACCACAAGCCGCTGGTGATCTTCACCCCGAAGTCGCTGCTGCGGCTGAAGGCGGCCACCTCCAAGGCGTCGGAGTTCACCACCGGCGGATTCCGCCCGGTGATCGGCGACGACAGCGTGGACCCGGACACCGTCCGCAAGGTCGTCTTCTGCTCCGGCAAGGTCTACTACGACCTGGACGCCGAGCGGCAGAAGCGCGGGATCACCGACACCGCCATCGTGCGGCTGGAGCGGCTGTACCCGCTGCCCGGCGACGAGATCCAGGCGGAGCTGGCCAAGTTCCGCAACGCCGAACGCTACGTCTGGACGCAGGAGGAGCCCGCGAACATGGGCGCCTGGCCGTTCCTGTCGCAGAGCCTGGTCGACCACCTGGACCAGGTCATCGGCTCGGCCCGCATCAGTTCCGACAAGCTGACTCGGGTCTCGCGCCCGGCGTCGTCCTCCCCGGCCGTGGGTTCCGCCAAGCGTCACCAGGCGGAGCAGCAGGGCCTGGTCAACGAGGTCTTCGACCTCTGACCGGCGGATGAGCAGTGACGGGGCCCGGATCGTTCGTCGGTCCGGGCCCCGTGCCGTCCGCGTCCCCGCCCCCGGCTCCCGGGGGCGGCGCGGTCTCCCACCCCATCGACCGACCGACCCCCGCGGAGTGTCTTTCGTGTACTTCACCGACCGTGGCATCGAGGAGCTGGAGCAGCGCCGTGGCGAGGAGGAGGTGAGCCTCGGCTGGCTGGCGGAGCAGTTCCGGGTCTTCGTCGACCTCAACCCGGACTTCGAGGTGCCGGTGGAGCGCCTGGCCACCTGGCTGGCGCGGCTGGACGACGACGAGGACGACTGAGCCCCCGCGCGGGGCGCCGCCCGGCGGGCTCCGGGCCGGTTGGCACCGCGACAGTCGCGACCTATCGTGAACGGGCGGCGGCGATCCGCCGCCCCGCGCCGCCGGCCGCCGGCCGGGGCCGCACGGCACGCCCGTCCAGCCGCTCGCAGGAGGCCCCCGTGGCGCTACCCGACAGCTCGCCGGCCCTGACCCGGCCCGGCTCCCTCGACCTGCCCTGCCCCGCCGCGACCGACGGCCGGCTGGAGCTGCTCGTCGGCGCGGGCGAGGTCACGGTCGTTCGGGACCCGGCCGCCCGGCAGGTCCGGGTCGAACTGCGCGACCTCCGCGGCGGGCGGCTCACCACCCGGTCGGCCTCCGGTTCGGTCCTCGTCTCGCTGGAGGGCACGGGAAACCCGCGCGCGGCCGTGCTGGTCACGCTGCCGCCGGGTCCGGCGCTGACGGTCCGCACCCGGTCGGCCGCCGTGCTGGTGCTGACGGCGCTGACCGCCGGCCCCGGCCGCTCGGAGGAGGCGGGTCCGGTCGAGGTGCATGCGGTGGACGGCTCGGTGGAGTTCCGCCGCGCGGGCGGCCCCGTGGCCTTCCGCACGGAGTCGGGAACGGTGACGGTCACCGGCCCGACCGGGAAGCTGACCGGCGCCACCGTCTCGGGCGGGGTCCACCTCGACCTCTCCCCCGCCGGCCGCACGCCGGCGGCGGCGGACCGGAGCGTCGAGGTCACCACCGACTCGGGCCCCATCGCGGCCCGGGTGCCCTCCGGCGAGGCCGCGCAGGTGCGGGCGTCGAGCGGGACGGGCCGCGTCGTCAGCGACCTGCCCGCCCCCGCCGGCTCCCTGGGGGACCCCGGCGGCCCGGCCCGTCCCCCCGCGCGGTGGTCCCTCGTCTCGCGCTCCGGCGGCGTGGCGCTGCTGCGCCGCGCGCCCGACGCCCCGTCACGCGGCGGGGTGGGTTGAGATGGCGGCGGTGTTCGGACACGGCCGGCTGCGGCTGTACCTGTTGCAGCTGCTCGCGGAGTCCCCGCGCCACGGGTACGAACTCATCCGGCTGCTGGAGGAGCGCTTCCGGGGCGCCTACACACCCTCCGCCGGCACCATCTACCCCCGGCTGGCGAAGCTGGCGGCCGACGGGCTGATCCGGCCGACGGCGACCGGGGGCCGCAAGGTGTACGCGCTGACGGAGGCGGGCGCGGGCGAGCTGGCCGCCCGCCGCGGTGAACTGGCGGAGCTGGAGCGGGAGCTGGCGCCGGTGCTCGCGCGGGCCGGGGAGGCCCGGCCCGGGCGGGTCGAGGCCGTCGCCCCCCGGCCACCCCGCCCTGCCGCGCCGCCGGCACCGTCGACGGGTGCGGCGCAGGCACGGCATCCGCACGGCACGCAGGACGGGCAGGACGCACACGGGCAGTCGGCCGGTGCGGCCGAACGGCTGCGGGAGTGGGAGCGGCTGCTGGACGGCCTTCGGGACGAGATGCGCGACGCAGCCCGCGACCACGGGGTCGGAGAGGCGGAGCTGCGGACGGCCCGGCGGCTGCTGGCCGAGACCTCGGCGCACCTGGTGGCGCTGCTGGCCTCGCCGGACGCCTACCGGAACCGCGACCGCGGCTCGGCGGACCGCCCCTGACCGCGCCCGCCCGCCCCCGACGGCCGGGCGGGCGCGGTCGGCCGGGCCGTCAGACCGTCAGACCGTCAGACCGTCAGACCGTCAGACCGTCAGACCGTCAGGACGATCTTGCCGAAGAGGTCGCCGGACTCCATCCGGGCGAGCCCCTCCCGGGCGCGGTCCAACGGCAGTACCTCGTCCACCAGCGGCCGCAGCCCGCGCGAGGCGCAGAACGACATCAGTCCGGCCAGTTCCTCACGGGTCCCCATCGTCGAGCCCACCACCCGCAGCTCCAGGTAGAAGATGCGGTTCAGCTCGGCGGAGGGCGGCGCCTGGCCGCTGGTGGCCCCGGAGATGACCATCGTCCCGCCGGGCCGCAGCGACTTCACCGAGTGCTGCCAGGTGGCGGCGCCGACCGTCTCCAGCACGGCGTCCACCCGGCGCGGCAGCCGTTCCCCGGTGCCGAAGGCGGCCTCGGCGCCGAGCTCGACCGCGCGGCGGCCCTTGGCCTCGTCCCGGCTGGTCACCAGCATCCGCAGGCCGGCGGCCGCGCCCAGCACCACGGCCGCGGTGGCGACGCCGCCGCCCGCGCCCTGCACCAGCACGGTGTCCCCGGGCCGCACCGCGGCCTGGGTGAACAGCATGCGGTAGGCGGTGAGCCAGGCGGTCGGCAGGCAGCAGGCCTCCTCGAAGCTCAGCTCCTTCGGCTTGGGCAGCACGTTCCAGCGCGGCACCGCGACCCGCTCGGCGAACGATCCCTGGTACTTCTCGGTGAGGAGGCTGGGGCGCTCCCCGGGTGCGACGCCGTGGCCGGTGGCGCCGATCACGGAGTGGATGACCACCTCCTCCCCGCGGTCGTCGGTCCCCGCGGCGTCGCACCCCAGGATCATGGGGAGCGCCTCCTCGCGGATGCCGACCCCGCGGAGCGTCCACAGGTCGTGGTGGTTGACGGAGGCCGCCCGGACGTCGACGACCGTCCAGTGGTCGGGCACCCGGGGATCGGGGCGCTCCCCGAGTTCCAGGGCGTCGAGTGGCGTCCGGGCGTCGAACCGTGCGGCGTAGGCGGCGAACATGGGCCGACCGTAGCGGGGGGCGGCGCCGGGCGCCAGGGTGCGCGCCCGGCGGGCGCCGGAGCCCGCGCACCCGCCGGGCGGACATCGCCCGGTAACCGGCTACCCGCGACCGGGGCCGCCTGCGACGATGAGGGTGATCCGGGCGGACCGTCGCCCGGGACGGTCGGTCCGGGGTGGGCCGGACAGAAGGGGCGTGTGACATGGCCGAGGTGTTCCACCGGCGGTTGAGCCGCTGGCAGGCCGAGGACAAGCGGTCCAAGCTCGCCGAGCTGTACGTGGACGCCTACCGTGACCGGACGGACGCCGGCGCGCCCGACCCTGCGGCGTTCCTGGAGCGGTTCGCCGACCATCTCCAGCAGCCCGAGTTCGACATGATCGTGGCCAACGACCCCGCGCTGGTGGGGTGCGCCTACGGGTTCCGCATCACCCGGGAGGGCAACTGGCTCGACCGGTTCGCTGGCATTCCGCGCGAACTGGAGGAGCTCGTCGAGGTGACCGGCGCCCGGCAGCTGTTCGTGGTGGCGGAGCTGATGGTGCTGCCCGCCTACCGCCGCCGGGGGGTCGGCGGGCGGCTGCTGGACCAGTTGCTGACCCGCATCGGGGTACCGGTGGCCGTGGTGCTGATCGACCCGGGCGACACCGAGACGCAGGGGGCGTTCTCGGCGTGGGGCTGGACCAAGGCGGGGGTGATGGCGCCGCGCGGCGAGGCCAAGCCGCAGGAGGCGTGGTGCCTGCGCCGCGAGGCGTGACGGCGCGCACTCCGGGTCCGACACCCGCCCGGTCCGTCGCCCGCCCCCGCGCACGACCGCGCCCCCGGGGTCGCCCCCGCCCGAGGCGATCCGCGCCGTC
>NZ_JAAVJD010000186.1 GCF_012033735.1 Streptomyces lonarensis
GCCGGCCGGCGGGGCCGGCCCCGCGCACCGCCGCCGGGCGGCCCCCGCCCGCCCCGACACGGCGCGGAGCGCGCGTGGACGGCCGCGAACCGGGGCGCCGGTCACGCTGCGGAGCGACCACCCGGCCGGCCCGCCCCGCCCGACCGATATCCTGGCCGGGTGACATTTCCCGTAGTCGGCATGGTCGGCGGCGGCCAGCTCGCCCGTATGACCCACGAGGCGGGCATCCCCCTCGGCATCCGCTTCAGACTCCTCAGCGACACCCCCCAGGACTCGGCGGCGCAGGTCGTCCAGGACGTCCGCGTCGGTGACTACCGCGACCTCGCCACGCTGCGTGACTTCGCGCGCCGCTGCGACGTGATCACCTTCGATCACGAGCACGTCCCGGTGGAGCACCTCCGCGCGCTGGAGGCGGACGGCATCCCCGTGCGCCCCGGCCCCGACGCGCTGGTGCACGCCCAGGACAAGGGCGTCATGCGCGCCCGGCTCACCGCGCTCGGCATCCCGTGCCCGCGCCACCGCATCGTCTCCGACCCGGCCGACGTCCGGGCCTTCGCCGAGGACGAGCCCGGTGCCACCGGGTTCCCCGTGGTGCTGAAGACGGTCCGCGGCGGCTACGACGGCAAGGGCGTGTGGGTCGTCGACTCCGAGGCGGAGGCCGCCGAGCCGTTCCGCGCCGGGGTGCCCGTGCTCGCCGAGGAGAAGGTGCCCTTCACCCGCGAGCTGGCCGCCAACGTCGTGCGCTCGCCCCACGGGCAGGCCGTCGCCTACCCGGTGGTGGAGTCGGTGCAGGTCGGCGGGGTCTGCGACACCGTGATCGCCCCCGCTCCCGGGCTGGACCCCGAGTCCGCCTCGCAGGCCCAGCACCTGGCGCTCACCATCGCGCACGAGCTGGGCGTCGTCGGCCACCTCGCCGTCGAGCTGTTCGAGACCGCCGACGGTTCGGTGCTCGTCAACGAACTGGCGATGCGGCCGCACAATTCCGGCCACTGGACCCAGGACGGCGCCGTCACCTCCCAGTTCGCCAACCACCTGCGGGCCGTCCTCGACCTGCCGCTCGGCGACCCCCGCCCCCGCGCGCCCTGGACCGTGATGGCCAACGTGCTCGGCGGGGACTTCCCCGACATGTACCAGGGCTACCTGCACTGCCTGGCGCGCGACCCCGCGCTGCGCGTCCACATGTACGGCAAGGACGTGAAGCCGGGCCGCAAGGTCGGCCACGTCACCACCTACGGCACCGACCTGGCCCAGGTGCGCGAACGCGCCCGGCACGCCGCCGACTACCTCAGAGGAACGATCACCGAGTGAGCACCGAGCACCGCCTGGACCCGATCGTCGGCATCGTCATGGGTTCCGACAGCGACTGGCCCGTCATGGAGGCCGCCGCCACCGCCCTCGACGAGTTCGAGATCCCCTACGAGGTGGACGTCGTCTCCGCGCACCGCATGCCGCGCGAGATGGTCGCCTACGGCGAGGAGGCCGCCGGTCGGGGGCTGCGGGCGATCATCGCCGGCGCGGGCGGCGCCGCCCACCTGCCCGGAATGCTGGCCTCGGTCACCCCGCTGCCGGTGATCGGCGTGCCGGTGCCGCTGAAGTACCTGGACGGCATGGACTCGCTGCTCTCCATCGTGCAGATGCCGGCCGGTGTGCCGGTCGCCACCGTCTCCGTCGGCGGCGCCCGCAACGCCGGGCTGCTCGCCGCCCGCATCCTCGCCTCCCACGACCCGGTGCTCCTGGAGCGGATGAGCGACTTCCAGGAGCGGCTCAACGAGCAGGCGACCGAGAAGGGCCGGCGGCTGCGCGGCAAGGCCAACGGCGCGCAGCGCTTCGGCTTCGCCGGCGGCACCGAGGACAAGACCACCGGCGGTGCCCGTTGACCGGGACCCCCGGCACCCCGGCCCCCGACGACGCCACCGCGTCGGCCGGGGCGGGCGAGTCGGTTGACGGCGTCGCGCCGCTCACCCCCGTCGGCGCAGCCGCCGAGGACCCGGGGCTGCTCGCCCGCGC
This sequence comes from Streptomyces lonarensis, assembly GCF_012033735.1. GTDB lineage: Bacteria > Actinomycetota > Actinomycetes > Streptomycetales > Streptomycetaceae > Streptomyces > Streptomyces lonarensis. Next base: position 2,008 of record NZ_JAAVJD010000186.1, read on the forward strand.
CCTGGAACTGCTCGCCGAGCACCCGGTGGTGGACGGCCACAACGACCTCCCCTGGGCGTTGCGTGAGCAGGTGGGGTACGACCTGGACCGCCGCGACGTCTCGCGCGACCAGAGCGAACACCTCCACACCGACCTGCCGCGGCTGCGCGCCGGCGGTGTGGGCGCGCAGTTCTGGTCGGTGTACGTGCGGACCGACCTCAGCGGCGACGCCGCGGTCAGCTCCTGCCTGGAGCAGATCGACGTGGTCCGTGCGATGCAGGACCGCTACCCCGACGACCTCGCCCCGGCGACGACCGCGGCCGGGATGGAGGCGGCGCGCCGCGAGGGCCGGATCGCCTCCCTGATGGGCGCCGAGGGCGGGCACTCCATCAACAACTCGATGGGCACCCTCCGCGGCCTGTACGAGCTGGGTGTGCGGTACATGACGCTCACCCACAACGACACGATCGACTGGGCGGACTCCGCCACCGACGAACCCCGCCACGACGGGCTCAGCCCGTTCGGCGAGGAGGTGGTGCGGGAGATGAACCGGCTGGGCATGCTGGTCGACCTCTCGCACGTCGCCGCGACGACGATGCGCGACGCGCTGCGCGTCTCCGAGGCGCCGGTGATCTTCTCGCACTCCTCGGCCCGCGCCGTCTGCGACCACCCGCGCAACGTCCCCGACGACGTGCTGGAGCGGCTGGCGGGCAACGGCGGCGTGGCGATGGCGACCTTCGTGCCGAAGTTCGTGCTGCCGGAGGCCGTGGAGTGGACCCGGCGCAGCGAGGCCGCCCTGGTGGCCGCCGGGCTGCACCCGCTGGACGGTTCCGGCGCGGGGCGCCGCGTCCTCGCCGCGTTCGAGGCGGACAACCCCCGGCCCGTCGCCACCCCGGCAACGGTGGCGGACCACCTCGACCACATGCGGGAGGTCGCCGGTGTCGACCACATCGGCATCGGGGGCGACTTCGACGGCACCTCGTTCCTGCCCGAGGGGCTGGACACCGTCGCCGGGTACCCGAACCTGATCGCCGAACTGCTGGGGCGCGGCTGGTCCGCGGCGGACCTCGCCAAGCTGACCTGGCGGAACGCGGTGCGGGTGCTGGGGGACGCCGAGGACGTCGCCGCCGAGCTGCGCCGCCACCGCGGCCCCTCGCTGGCGACGCCGGAGCGCCCGGCCGGCTGACCGGCTGACCACTGCGGGCCCGCCGGCCGCTTCCGGCCCGCCGCAGGCGGTGGGCCCGTACGACGACGCCCGGTGCGTCGGCCACCCGAGGCCGACCACCGGGCGCCCTCGTACCCGGGGCGGCGGGGCGGCGGGGAGGTGGAGCACCGGCGCGGCGGCGTCCACGGGCCGTTGGGGGCGCCCGCGGCGTCGCGGACCCGAAGTGTCCGCGACGGTCCCGATATCGGCGGGTGGTCTTTGGTCCCTAATGGGGCTTCTGCGGATGCATCGGACGGGGTCCTCGGCTGGTGACCGAGGTCACGCGTGACCCACCCGCCTCGTCCCGCCGCTCGCGGTGCCCGGTGTCACCGGGGGCCCAACTCGTCTACTGAATAAGCGAGTTGGAGCTTCCGGTCCGCGCGGGCTCGGTCACTCCTCGCAGGGCGGGGCGAACCCCGGGTGACGGTGTCGGACTTTTCGTGTTCTCGGCCACTGCCGCCCCGCTTGGCCTTTCTTGTGCTGCCCGATCCGCTGTGCCTACCGTGCTGCTCGCGCCGCACCACGCGGGGCGGCCCTACCGGACGCCGAGTCCTGTCACCGGTGAGGGATCAACGTGAGTACTTTCCGCACGACAGGAGCGGGGGACCCAATCTTGTGCCGGTGAGAGCCGGCTTGGGGTGAAGCCGCCTGCCGGTTCCCGTGACGTCGTGTCACGCGGAGCCGCCCGCGGCCGGGCACTTTCCGGCCCGAACCCGACAGCTCACCTCGTAGGCGTCGGAGAGGAGCACCGCCATGCCCGGACGCGGACGTCACCGTCACCAGCGCCCCAGTCGTATCGCCCGTATCTCCCTCGCGCTCACCGCCGGCTCCGCCGGTGTCGCCCTGCCGCTCATCGGCGCCGGCAGCGCCTCGGCCGCCCCGGTCGAGACCGCCGCCCCGGCCGCCTTCAGCACCCAGGTGGCCGAGCGCGCGGCCGTGGCCGCGGAGGCCGCCGCCGACGCGGCGGACGAGGCGACCGACTACACCGTCGTCACCGGCGACACCCTGTCCCGCATCGCCGACGCGCACGACGTGGACGGCGGCTGGGTCACCGTCTACGACGCCAACCGCGACGTCATCGGCGACAACCCCAACCTGATCTTCCCCGGCCAGGAGCTGGCCCTCGACGGCACCGCCGTCGAGACCGCCCCCGAGGCCGAGGTCGAGCAGCGCGCCGACCGCAGCGCCGAGCGTGCCGCGCCCGTCGAGGAGGAGCCGGTCGCCGAGGCCGCCCCCGTCGAGGAGGCCCCGGTGGCGGAGGCCCCCGTCGAGGAGGCCCCGGTCGAGGAGGCCCCGGCCCCGTCTGTCGGCGCGAGTGCCCCCGTCGACGCCTCCCCGAGCACCCCCTACCGCGCCTCGGGCGCGATGTGGGGCAGCGGTTACCACACCGGTGTCGACTTCTCCGCCTCCTCGGGCACCCCGGTGAAGTCGATCGCCCCGGGCACCGTCGTCTCCGCCGGCTGGGGTGGCGCCTACGGCAACGAGGTCGTCATCCGCCACGAGGACGGCCGGTACAGCCAGTACGCCCACCTCTCCTCGCTCTCCGTCAGCAACGGCCAGTCGGTCGGGGCGGGCGACCAGATCGGCAACGTCGGTTCCACCGGCAACAGCACCGGCCCGCACCTGCACTTCGAGGTCCGGACCGGCCCGTCCTACGGCTCCGACATCGACCCGCTGGGCTACCTCCGCGGCCTCGGCGTCTCCATCTGAGCCACCCGCGACCGGCACGGCCGGTACGGCACCGCCCCTGGGGGCCACCACGACCGTGGTGGCCCCCAGGGCCCGTTCCGGGCGCCGGTCGCCCCGCGGTCACGCACCCCCCGGCGGGCTCTGACCCGCCGCCGCGACCACGACCGGCCCCGCTGCCGGGCGGCGGCTGCGGACCGCCGCCCCGGCGCAGAGGACCACGGCGACGGCACCCACCACCACCGTGGCGGTGAAGGGCTCCCGCAACAGCAGCGCCGCCCACGCGACCGTGAGCACCGGCTGCACCAACTGCACCTGGCTGACGCGGGTCATCGGGCCCAGCGCCAGCCCCCGGTACCAGGCGAAGAAGCCCAGGAACATGCTCACCACCCCCAGGTAGGCGAAGGCCGCCCACTGCTCCGCCGTCGCCGACGGCAGGTGCGGCACGGCAGCGGCGACGGTCAGCGGCAGGGTGACGGGGGCGGCGAGCACCAGCGCCCAGGAGACCGTCCGCCAGGCGCCCAACTCCCGGGCGAGCAGCCCGCCCTCCGCGTACCCCACGGCGCCGGCGACCACCGCCGCGAGCAGCAGCAGGTCCGCGACGCCGCGCCCCCCGGCCCCGCCGCCCGCCACCGCCGCGAAGGCCACGGTGACGACCGCGCCCGCCGCGACAGCCGCCCAGAACCGGCGCGGCGGCCGCTCGCCGCCCCGCAGCGCCGCCACCGCGGCGGTCGCGGCCGGCAGCAGGGCGATCACCACCGCGCTGTGACCGGCCGGTGCGGTGGTCAGCGCCGCCGAGGTCAGCAGCGGGAAGCCGAGCACGATACCGGCGGCGACCACCGCCAGCCGCGCCCACTGGCCGCCGCGGGGGAGCGGGGAGCAGGTGACGGCCAGGGCGAGTGCGGCGAGCAGCGCCGCCACCACCGCGCGCCCGGCGCCGACGAACAGTGGCGGTAGCCCCGCCACGGCGATCCGGGTCAACGGCACGGTCAGCGAGAACGCCGCGACGCCGAGCAGTCCCCAGCGGAGACCGGCCGCCGTACCCGGTCCGGGGGAGTCGGCGGTGCGCACCCCGGAATCCGGCGGTAGCGGAGGGCGCACAAGGTCGGTAGCGCTACTCTGTCTCTTCATGAATGACGATAGCAGTGGGCGGATCGCGACGGAGCTCGCCGCCTGGATCGCCACCGCCCCGCCCGGCGCACAGCTGCCCCCCACCCGGGCGCTGGTCGCGCGGTACGGCGCCGGTCCGGTGACCGTGCAGCGGGCGCTGCGCACGCTGGCCGCGCGCGGCCTGGTCGAGAGCCGGCCCGGCGTCGGGACGTTCGTGCGCGCCGCCCGCGCCACCCGGCCCGAGGACTACGGCTGGCAGACCGCGGCGCTCGGGGCGGCGCCCTACCGGGCGACCCCGGTCTCGGCGGCGCTGCGGACCGTGCCGAACGACGTCATCGCCCTCCACTCCGGCTACCCGGACCGCGAACTGCTGCCGGAGCGGCTGGTGCGGTCCGCCTTCTCCCGCGCCGCACGCGGCGCGGGAGCGGTCGGCCGGCCGCCGTCCGCCGGTCTCCCCGAGCTGCAGGAGTGGTTCGCAGGAGAGCTGGCCGGCGCCACCCCGGCGGGGTCGGTGCCGCCCGCCCCGCGCGACGTCGTCGTCTTCCCCGGAAGCCAGAGCGGTCTCGGCACCGTCTTCCGGTCGCTGGTCGGCCCCGGCCGACCCCTGCTGGTGGAGTCGCCCACCTACTGGGGTGCGATGCTGGCGGCCCGCCGGTCGGGTGTGCCGCTCCACCCGGTGCCCAGCGGCACCGACGGCCCGGACCCGGAGGAGCTGGACCGGGCGTTCACCCGCACCGGCGCCCGCGTCTTCTACGCGCAGCCGACCTTCGCCAACCCGACCGGCGCCTGCTGGTCGCCCACCCGCGCCGCCGACGTGCTGGATGTGGTCCGGAGCCACGGCGCGTTCCTGGTGGAGGACGACTGGGCCCGGGACTTCGCCGTCGAGGGCACCCGGCCCCCCGCACCGCTGGCGGCGTTCGACGACGGCGGCCACGTGGTGCACCTCCGGTCGCTGACCAAGAGCGTCTCCCCGGCGGTGCGCGTCGCCGGGGTCGTGGCCCGGGGCCCGGCGCGGGAACGCATCCTCGCCGACGCCCGCGCCGGGGCGATGTACGTCAGCGGCCTGCTCCAGGCGGTCGCGCTGGACGTCGTGACCCAGCCGGCGTTCCGTACCCACCTGCGCGGGCTGGGCCGGCAACTGCTCGCCCGGCGTGACCTGCTGCTCGGCGCGGTACGCGAGCACATCCCGCAGGCGGAGGTCACCGTGCCCGCCGGCGGGCTCGCGCTGTGGCTGCGCCTGCCGGGCAGCACCGACCTGCCGCGGCTGGTCGCCGACTGCGAGGCGGCCGGCGTCGCGGTCCCCGCGGGCGACGAGTGGTTCCCCGCCGAGCCCACCGGGCCCCACCTGCGGCTCAACTACTCCGGGCCGCACCCCGCCGCCTTCCCCGAGGGGGCCCGGCTCATCGGCGCCGCGCTGGCCGCCCAGCACGCCGACCCGGCCGGCCGCGACTGACCGGCCGGGGGCGGTGGGAGAGGCGGCGGGCGGGGTGGCGGCCGCCGCGGGGCGGTCAGTCCCCGAGCCGCTGGTAGCGCCGGACGGCCAGGGGGGCGAACAGTGCGATCAGCGCCACCGGCCACGCCACCGCCAGCAGCAGCGCGTGCTGCGCCGCCCAGGAGTCGCTGCCGAACCCGGGGTTGCCGAACAGCTCGCGGATCGCCGCCACCGTCGCCGAGAGCGGGTTCCACTCCGCGACGGCGCCCAGCCAGCCCGGCATCAGCTCCGGCGCCACGAAGACGTTGGAGAGCGCGGTCAGCGGGAACGCCAGCGGGAAGACGATCACCCCGACGGTGTCCGGGTTGGGCACCAGCAGGCCGAGCCAGATCCCCGTCCACGTCACGGCCAGCCGCAGCAGCAGCACCAGCGCCAGCGCCAGCAGGGCGTTGCCCACCCCGTGGTGCCAGGTCCAACCGACCAGCAGGCCGCACCCCACCAGCACGGCGGTCTCCAGCAGCGCCCGCACCAGGTCGGCGGCGCTGCGGCCGGTCAGCAGGGCGGAGCGCGCCACCGGCATGGCCCGGAACCGGTCCACCACCCCGCGCCCGGCGTCGTTGGCGACGGCCGAGGCAGTGGCGCCCATGCCGTAGAGCATTGTCATGACGAAGACGCCCGGGACGAGGAACTCGCGGTAGGCGCTGCCGCTGGTGGCCATGCCCGCGCCGAAGACGTAGCCGAAGACCAGGATGAAGACGATCGGCAGCACGAAGTAGAGCGCGATCTCCTCGGGGGCGCGCGCCACGTGGGTGAGGTAGCGGCGGGTCATGGTGGCGCCGTCGGCGACCGCGCGCCGGCACCGCTCCACCGGGCCGCGCGGCGGTGCGACGGGCGCGGGGCGGAGGGCGCCGCCGGAGGTGACGGTAACCGTGCCGTGGCGGGGCCCGGGAGGTGTGGCTCGGTCGGTGCGACTCATGCCGCGGCCTCCTTCGGTTCCTGCCGGGCGGCGGGAGCCGCGCCCCGCGGGGCGGTGGTCAGGCGGAGGAAGACCTCGTCCAGCGTCGGCCGGCGGGTCCCGAGGTCGGTGAGGGCGATGCCCGCCCGCTCCACCTCGCGGGCCACGCCGGTGAGCACGGCGACCCGGTCGACGGCCGGCGCGCCGACGCGGCGGGTGTCGGGGTCGGTCTCGGCGGGGGCGCCGGCCACCTCGCCGACCAGCCGGGCGAGCTGCGGCAGGTCGGCGGCGTCCCGCGCCACGGCCTCCACCCGGTCGGCGCCGATCACGGCCTTCAGCGCGTCGGAGGTGCCCTCGGCGACCACCCGGCCGCGGTCCATCACGGAGATGCGGTCGGCCAGCAGGTCGGCCTCTTCCAGGTACTGCGTGGTCAGCAGCACCGTGGTGCCCTCCGCGGCGAGTTCGCGCACCGTGGCCCACACCTGCGCGCGACTGCGCGGGTCCAGGCCGGTGGTCGGCTCGTCGAGGAACAGCAGCGTGGGGGTGTGCACCAGTCCCACTGCCAGGTCGAGCCGCCGGCGGGTGCCCCCGGAGTAGCCGCCGGCCGAGCGGTCGGCCACCTCCCCGAGGTCGAACCGGTCGATCAGCTCCGCCGCCCGGCGGGCCGCCGCGCGCCGGTCCAGGCGGAGCAGCCGGCCGAACATCACCAGGTTCTGCCGGCCGCTCAGGGTCTCGTCCACCGCCGCGTACTGGCCGGTCAGCCCGATCATCCCCCGCAGGAGCTCCGCCTCGCGGCGGACGTCGCAGCCGCAGACCTCCGCCCGTCCGGCGTCGAACCCCGTGAGCGTGGTGAGCACCCGGACCGCGGTGGTCTTCCCCGCGCCGTTCGGGCCGAGCAGCCCGTGGACGGTGCCCTCGCCCACCCGGAGGTCCAGCCCGTCGAGCGCGGCGCGGCCGCCGTACCGCTTGACGAGCCCCTCCGCCCGGATCGCATCTGCCATGGTCACCCCTCCCCGCGGCCGGGCCAGGGCCCGACCGCAAAACTGTTTATGGCGTATACCTCGTGTACACCATACACGGTTTTAGGATGGCGGCATGAGCCCCGCCAAGCCCCCGCAGCGCACGCCGGAGCAGATGATCGACCTCTACTGGGGTGAGCCCCGGCGCGCCCGTCGCGGCCCGCAGGGCAGCCTCAGCGTGCGGCGGGTCGTCGAGGCCGCCGTCGCCGTCGCCGACGCGGAGGGGCTCGCGGCCGTCTCGATGCGACGCGTCGCCGAATCCCTCGGCGTGACCACCATGTCGCTCTACCGGTACGTCCCGGGCCGCCAGGAACTCTCGGAGCTGATGCTCGACCACGTCGGCGAGCCGCCCGACCCCGCCGCCCTGCCCGACGGCCGGCGCCCGCGGCTCGCGGCCATCGCGGGGGCGATGCGCGCCCGCTACCACCGGCACCCGTGGATGCTGGACGTCGCCATCACCGGGCCGCCCATGGGGCCCAACACCCTGGGCTGGATGGAGGCGATCCTCGCCACCCTGGAGGAGACCGGCCTCTCCGCGGCGGACGGCGTGCTCGTCCTGACCGTCCTGACCGGCTACATCCGCTACGACTCCGGCGTCGAACTGTCGATGGCCAAGGCCGAGTCGCGCACCGGGATCAGCGCCGAGGAATGGGGGAGCGCCTACGGCCGCGTGCTGGCGAACGTGGTGGACGACGGGCGGTTCCCCGCGCTCTCCCGCGCCGTGGCGGCCGGGGTCTTCTCCCACCCGAGCAACGGCGCGGAGGACTTCGCCTGGGGGCTGGAGTTCGTGCTCGACGGCGTCGATGCGCTGATCGCCTCCCGCGCGCCCGGCCGCCCCGGTGGCGCGGGGACGGGCGCGCGGGTCGCGGGCCCGGACGCAGCAGCCCCCGCGGGCGGGGGCCGGGGCAGTCCAGGACAACGGGGCCGAGGGTGGCTACCGCCATGGGGATCTCCGTTCGGTCGGGGGCGGGTTCCGGCGTGGCCGCGGGCAGGACGGCGCCGCGCCGTTAC
>NZ_JAAVJD010000187.1 GCF_012033735.1 Streptomyces lonarensis
GCGGTGGAAGGACAGCTACGGCTGCCAGTGTCGCGCGCCCCGACCAGGACGCCTCACTACTGGCCCAGCCCGGGCTGCGGCTGGTCGTCCTGGCGGGCCGGGACGACGCGGGCACGGCGGCGCGGCTGCTCGCGGCGGGCGCGCTGGGGTGGGTCGCCAAGGACAGCTCGCTGGCGCGCCTCACCCACGTGCTGCGCGGCGTGCTGCGGGACGAGACGCACCTGCCGCCGGCGCTGCTGACCGGGGTGCTGCGCGAGATGACCCGCGAGCGGCAGGGGCGCGGCGAGTACCAGCGGCTCGCCGACTCGCTGACCCCGCGTGAGCTGGAGGTGCTGCGCTGCATGCTCGCCGGCATGGGGCGCAAGGCCGTCGCCGAACGGCTCTACCTCTCCCCGCACACCGTCCGCACCCACATGCAGAACGTGCTGGGCAAGCTCGGTGTCCACTCCACCCTGGCGGCGGTCGCCGTGGCGCGTCGCGCCGGCGTCCCGCCCGTCGAGGGCTGACGCCGCCCGGCGGTGCCCGGCCGGGCGGGGCAGTAGCCGTCAGCCGCCGCAGCCGCCCGCAGTCGGTGCCGTCCGTGGCCCGTGCCGTCAGTGGCCCGTGTTGTCGAACGGTGCCGTCAGCTCCCGCAGCAGACCGGCCAGTTCCCGGCGCTGGGTCAGCGACAGCTCCGCGAGGATCGCCCGCTCCTGCTCCAGCAGCCCCGCCAGCGCGCGGTCCGCGTGGTCCTGGCCGGTCGGGGTGAGCCGGACCAGCACCCCGCGGCGGTCGGTGGGGTCCGGCAACCGTTCGACCAGTCCCTTCTTCGCGAGCCGGTCGATGCGGTTGGTCATCGTGCCGGAGGTCACCAGCGTCTGCGTCAGCAACTGGCCGGGGGAGAGCTGGTACGGCGAACCGGCGCGGCGCAGCGCGGTCAGCACGTCGAACTCCCAGGGCTCCAGGCCCAGCTCGGCGAAGGCGATGCGACGTGCGCGATCGAGGTGCCGGGAGAGCCGCCCGACGCGGCTCAGCACCTCCAGTGGCTCCACGTCGAGATCGGGGCGCTCGCGCCGCCAGGCTGCCACCAGTCGATCGACCTCGTCCTCCATGGCATCAGTGTAGTAGTTCTGTCGACGTGAAGTCTCTTGATCGCAACTATCTTGACGTCGAGAGAATCAGGCGGCAGGGTGGCGCCATGACCACCACGCGCTGGGACCCCGACCAGTACAACCGCTACGCCGACCACCGCACCCGCCCGCTGCGGGACCTGATCGCGCGTGTCCCGGCGCTCCGCGCCGAGCACCCCCGGATCGCCGACCTCGGCTGCGGACCCGGCGGCCCCACCGCCGTCGTCGCGGAGCGGTGGACCGATGCGCACGTCACCGGCTACGACAGCTCAGCGGAGATGCTGGAGCACGCCGCCCCCCTCGCCGGTCCCACCCCCGGCGGCGGCAGCCTCGCCTTCGAGCGGGCCGACATCGCGACCTGGCGGCCCCGGCAGCCCCACGACCTGATCGTCTCCAACGCCGCGCTGCAATGGGTCCCCGACCACGTGGCGCTCTTCCCCCGCTGGATCGCCGCCCTGGCCCCCGGTGGCAGCCTCGCCTTCCAGGTCCCCGGCAACTTCGGCGCCCCCAGCCACCTCCTGCTGCGGGTCCAGTGCCTCGCCCCCCGCTGGCGCGACCGGCTCGCCGGCGTGCTGCGCGAGGGGACGCCCGTCCACGAACCCGGCGGCTACCTCGACGCGCTCACCGTCCTCGGCTGCGAGGTCGACACCTGGGAGACCACCTACCATCAGCTCCTCCTCGGGCCCGACCCCGTCCTGGAGTGGATGCGCGGCACCGCGCTGCGCCCCGTCCTCGACGCGCTGGCCGACGACCAGGAGGCGGTGGAGGCGTTCCTCGCCGAGTACCGCGACCGGCTGCGCCCCGCCTACCCGGCCGGCTCCTTCGGCACCGTCCTGCCGTTCCGGCGGATTTTCGTCGTGGCGCGGCGACGGGCGGACTGAGGCCGGGGCCCGGCGGCTGCCGGGGCCGGCTGCCGGGGCGGGCCACGCCGGGCGGGTGAGGCGCCGGGCAGCCGGGCGCGGGGCCGCGCGTCAGGCCAGGTCCGCCGGGCGGGTGCGCAGTTTCGCCGCGAGCCGGGCCAGCGCCCGCTGGTCGGCCGCGGTCAGCGGGTCCAGCACCAGCTCGCGCACGGACCGGACGTGGACCGGGGCCGCGGCCTCGACCACGGCGAACCCCGCGTCCGTCAGCTCCGCGATGGTCACCCGCCCGTCCTCGGGGTCGGGGAAGCGCCGCAGCCACCCCCGCTGCTCGAACCGCCGCGCCACGTTCGACAGGCGGGAGAGCGAGCCGTTGGCGAGATGGGCGAGTTCGCTCATCCGGAGCCGCCGGTCGGGAGCCTCGGAGACGTGGCTGAGGACCAGGTACTCGAAGAGCGTGAGCCCCGCCTCGCGCTGGAGCGGGGCCTCCAACCGGCCCGGCAGCAGCAGCGCCAGCGAGATGAGCCCCGTCCAGGCCTCCTTCTCCGCCGGGTCGAGCCAGACGGGCTCCCCGGCGTCCCCGCCCTCCGCGGACCCGCCGTCCGGCGCGGGGGTGCCGCGCCTCCTGCTCCGGTGATCGGGGTCGCTGCTCGCCATGGGGGTCACGATATCAAGCTGCATGACTTCACGCGTGAACTGAAACTGTGCTACGTTCGCTACAAGGTTGAAGTCAAAGCGAAAGGATTCACCATGAGCGCCAATGCCGAGACCCCCGAGTTCTTCGCCACCCCCGGCTACGGGGACACCCAGCTGGAGAACATGCGCTACCACCAGGCCGTGCGGATCGGCGACCGCGTGGAGATCTCGGGCCAGGGCGGCTGGGACGACGAGCTGAACTTCCCCGAGTCGCTGGAGGAGGAGATCGTCCGCGCCTTCGACAACGTGGAGCGCACCCTCGCCACCGCCGGGGCGGGCTGGCCGGATGTCATCTCGGTCGACTCCTTCCACGTCCCGACCGAGCCCGACGAGATCGGGATCGCCCACAACCGGGTCATGGTCGAGCAGTTCCGCCGCCGCATGGGGGAGCGCGCCCCGATCTGGACCGAGATCGGCGTCCCCAGCCTCGGTGCCCCCGGGATGCGGGTCGAGATCAAGGTGACCGCGCTGCTGGGTGCCGACCGCGCCGGCCGTGCCGCGGGGTGACCGTGCCGCGGGGTGACCGCGCCGCGGGGTGACCGCGCGCCGGCTGCGCACGGGTACCGGGTCGCCGCAGGTGAGCGGCGGCCCGGCACCCGTCGCGGCCCCGAAACGTCCACTTGGTGCACCCCGGGAACCTGAACGAGGTACCAGAGGGGGCCAAACGGGTGACTCAGGGAAACTCTTCGTGCTGTGGCCAGTTGTTCAGGCCGTCCCGCGAGGGACAGTCTCAGACACTCGGAAGGACACAGCAAGTGATCAAGAAGACGCTCGCCACGGTTGCCGTCGCGGCCTCTGCCCTCGGTGCCACCGCTGCCGCCGCCGCCCCCGCGCTGGCCGTCGGTGACGACACCGCTGGCCACACCGCCGTGTCCGGGAACGGCGCGGAGAAGGTCTTCGGCAACACCACCACCCACGGTGGCATGAGCCCGAACATGGCCCTGGTCCAGGGTTCGCTGAACGACATCTGCGCCCCGATCATCCCGGGCAAGCTCAACGTCGGCAGCGTTGTCGGCCTGGTCCCGATCACCGTTCAGGACATCCTCACCAGCACCAACGAGCAGAACTGCGCCGAGAACTCGACGCTGCAGGACGGCGACGACCCGCTGTCCAACCTGCTGTCCAACGTCGAGGTCCTCTCCGGCAACGGCGGCAGCTCCCGCTGAAACGCCTGACGGCGTACAGCAACTCGCGCACGCCGGGTTCTACGGCCTTCTGACCGGCGCGCGCACCGAACCCCCTCCCTGGTTGGCTTCCTTCCCGGGGAGGGGGTTCACCCCTGTCCGCCACCACGCAGCACCGCCGGCCCGGCCGCGTCGCATCTCCCGCAGCCACACCCTGGCGCGCCGCCCGCCCGCGTGGTCAACGCCGCAGCGCACGGCCCCCGGCGCCGCCCGCCCGCAGCCACACCGCCGCGAAGAGCGCCACGGCCATCCCGCAGCCGGTGAACACCAGCCCGGCACCGCGCAGCCCCATCACCACCGTCAGCGCCCCCACGCCCACCACCGGCAGGGAGATGCCCAGGTAGGCGGCGACGAAGAACGCCGACACCGTCTCGCCCCGGTGCGCCTCCGGGGCGCGGGCCGACACCGCCGCGATCCCCGCGCGGAACGCCAGCCCCTGCCCGGCGCCACCGACCACCGCCCCCGCCAGCAGCAGCGGCAGCGAGTGCACCAGTAGCGAGGCACCGATCAGCCCCATGCCGCCGACCAGCAGCAGGCAGCCCGCCGGCAGCGCCCGTGCCACCGTGACGCGGTCGACGAGGAGCTGACCGAGCGTCGAGGAGGCGAAGGCGGAGAAGACGACCGCGCCGGCCACCGCGAGGTTGGTCACACCCAGCTCCCGCTCCATGAAGCTCGGCGCCACCGAGGTGAACAGACCGAACAGCGCGAAGCCGGTGAACCCCGCCAGCGCCGCCGGGGCGAACACCGACCGCACCTCGCGCGGCACCCGCGGCGCCCTGGGGCGCGGCCACCCCGTCGCCCGCGCGCCGCGCACCGTCTCCGGCAGCAGCGCCGTCACCACCACGGCGACCACCAGCAGCCCCAGGTGGACGAGGTACGGGGTGCGCAACGGGGCCGGCGCGTACTGCGCCAGCACCCCGGCGAGGAGCGGGCCGCAGCCGAGCCCGCCCATGTTGGCGGCGGTCGCCGCGAACGCCGCGCGGCCGCGCGAGGCCGGCGGGGCCAGCTCCATCACCGCCACCGTCGCCGCGCCGGTGAGCAGGCCGGCGGAGAACCCGGAGAGCACCCGGCCCGCGAACAGCGCCGGCAGCCCCGTCTCGAAGACGAAGCAGAGCGCGCCGGCCATCGACAGCGCCAGCGCCGCCAGCAGCACCGGCCGCCGCCCCCGCTGGTCGGAGACCCCGCCGAGCAGCGCCAGCACCGCGATGACCCCGGCCGCGTAGGTGGCGAAGACCACCGTCACGACGAAGGAGGAGAACCCGAGCTCCTGCTGGTACAGGCCGTACAGCGGCGTGGGCAGCGTGGTCCCCGCCATGCCGACGGTGAAGACGTAGGCCGCCGCCAGGTAGTGCCAGGAGCGCGCCGGCCGGGCGGGGCGGGAGGTGCCGGGGGTCGTCATGGCGTGGAGCGTAGGGCGACCGGTCGGCCCCGGCGGTGCACGCCGCAGCACCCCGGCCGCCCGACACCCGATCGGCGTGCCGCGCCGCCCGGTCGCGGTACGACCGGGCGGCGGGGTGCGGTGATCGGGCGGCGCGGTACGGGCCCGACAGGCGCCTACGGCGCCCCGGGGGCGAGGTGGGTGTGCGAATCGCGGGCCGGGCGGCGGCGCGGCGGCCCGGTCAGGTGCGGCGGTGCCCGACCAGCCGCGGCTTGTGCTCCATCCCCGACAGCCCGTGCCAGGCGAGGTTGACCAGGTGCGCGGCGACGTCCGCCTTCTTCGGCTTGCGCACGTTCAGCCACCACTGGCCCGTCAGCGCGACCATGCCCACCAGGGCCTGCGCGTACATGGGCGCCAGCTTCGGGTCGTAGCCGCGGGCCTTGAACTCGTGGCCGAGGATGTCCTCGACCTTGGTCGCGATGTCACCGATGAGTGAGGCGAAGGTCCCCGTGGACTGGGCGACCGGCGAGTCCCGCACCAGTATGTGGAACCCGTCGGTGTGCTGCTCGATGTAGTCGAGCAGCGCGAACGCGGCCTGCTCCAGCAGCTCCCGGGGGTGGCCCGCGGTGAGCGCGCTGGTGACCATGTCCAGCAGCCGGCCCATCTCCCGGTCGACGACGACCGCGTAGAGCCCCTCCTTGCCGCCGAAGTGCTCGTAGACGACGGGCTTGGAGACGCCGGCCTTGGCGGCGATCTCCTCGACCGAGGTCCCCTCGAAGCCGCGTGCGGCGAACAGTGAGCGCCCGATGTCCAGCAGCTGAGCCCGGCGTTCGGTGCCGGTCATCCGGCGGCGGCCCCGCCGGGGCTGCTTCGGGGCCTTCTCCGTGCTGTCGTCGCTCGCCACGCCTACTCCCGGTTCGCTGCTGCGGTCCGTCACCCGGCGCTGACGACGGATGCCCCCTCCCGCTCCTCCGAGTCCCGGTCGGGGCGCACGCGCCGCGCCTCGATACGGGAGGACTTGGGCCAGCGTACGTCGTACGCCCAACCCGCCCTCTCGAACCAGCGGATCAGCCGGGCGCTGGAGTCGACCTGTCCCCGGTCGACACCGTGCCGCGCGCAGGTCGGATCGGCGTGGTGCAGGTTGTGCCAGGACTCTCCGCACGAGAGTACGGCCAGCCACCAGACGTTACCCGAGCGGTCCCTCGACGCGAACGGCCGCTTGCCCACCGCGTGGCAGATCGAGTTGATCGACCAGGTCACGTGGTGCAGCAGCGCCACCCGCACCAGCGAGCCCCAGAAGAAGGCGGTCAGCGCGCCCTGCCACGACCAGGTGGCGAGGCCGCCGATCAGCGGCGGCAGCAGCAGGGAGACCGCGGTCCACAGCGGGAACTGCCGGGAGACCCGCCGGACGGCCTCGTCGCGGATGAGGTCCGGGGCGTACTTGTGCTGCGGGGTCTGCTCGCGGTCGAACATCCACCCGACGTGGGCCCACCACAGCCCCTTCGCCAGCGCGGGCACCGTCTCGCCGTACCGCCAGGGTGAGTGGGGGTCGCCCTCGGCGTCGGAGTGCTTGTGGTGGCGGCGGTGGTCGGCGACCCAGCGCACCACCGGCCCCTCGACCGCCATCGACCCGGCGACGGCCAGCGCGATCCGCAGCGGACGCTTCGCCTTGAAGGCGCCGTGGGTGAAGTGGCGGTGGTAGCCGACGGTGATGCCGTGGCACCCGATGAAGTAGAAGACGGCGAGGAGCAGCAGGTCCAGCCAGCTCACGCCCCGGCCCCACGCGAACGGCACGGCGGCGATCAGCGCCACGAAGGGCAGGGTGATGAAGAGGAACAGCGCGACCTGCTCCGGCGAGCCGCGGCGCTCACCGCCCAGCGTGGCGGAGGGTCCCGCCGGCTGCTCCGGGCCGCCGGCGTCCGGGGCGGGTGCCGGCGGCGGCACACCGTCGGCGGTGGCGGCCTCGCGGTCACGGGAGCCTTCGGATGTGCTGCCCTGCGCCACACCTGGATCAATGGTCATACGCGAACCTCGGAGCAGTGAAAAGGTACAAAGGGGAAATGCGGGCCTACGGTACCGTAACCTACGCAAGCGTAGGTAGAACCGTGTGGAGATTCGCAAGAGCGGGTGAAGTGGTGCAACGGTGCGCATTGGCGCGCACGCCGGGGCGTCAGCCGTCCCCGACGCGCGCCCGGGACGGTGAAAGGAGGGTCCCCCCGGCGGGACCAGTGCATATCCTGGGTCGGCCGGACAGCGCGGTCCGTAGAGATACGTCGTTAGAGCCGCAAGGAGCCGTACCTGTGAGCAGCGCCGACGCCATCCACGACCCCGGGTCCACCGAGGACCAGGACGCACACGAAAGCGGCGCGGCCCTCCGCGCCGACATCCGCCGGCTGGGGGATCTCCTGGGCGAGACCCTGGTCCGGCAGGACGGCCAGGACCTGCTGGAGCTGGTCGAGCGGGTCCGCCGCCTCACCCGCACCGACGGGGAGGCCGCCGCCGAACTCCTCGGCGAGACCGACCTGGAGACGGCCGCCAAGCTGGTCCGCGCCTTCTCCACCTACTTCCACCTCGCCAACGTCACCGAGCAGGTCCACCGCGGCCGCGAACTGCGCGCGCACCGCGCCACCGAGGGCGGCCGCCTCGCCCGCACCGCCGACATGCTCAAGGACGCCGACCCCGAGCACCTGCGGCAGACCGCCGCCAACCTCGGGGTCCGGCCCGTCTTCACCGCACACCCCACCGAGGCCGCCCGCCGCTCGGTCCTCACCAAGCTGCGCACCGTCGCCGCCCTCCTCGACGCCGACAACGGCGACGGCGGGGCCGACCGCCGCCGCACCGACCTGCGGCTCGCCGAGAACATCGACCTCATCTGGCAGACCGACGAACTCCGCGTCGTACGGCCCGAGCCCGCCGACGAGGCGCGCAACGCCGTCTACTACCTCGACGAGCTGCACAGCGGCGCCGTCGGCGACGTGCTGGAGGATCTCGCCGCGGAGCTGGAGCGCGCCGACGTCGTGCTGCCGCCCGGCAGCCGCCCGCTGACCTTCGGCACCTGGATCGGCGGCGACCGCGACGGCAACCCCAACGTGACCCCGCAGGTCACCTGGGACGTCCTGCTGCTCCAGCACGAGCACGGCATCGAACAGGCCCTCGCCCACATCGACGAGCTGCGCAGCCTGCTCTCCAGCTCGATCCGCAACACCGGCGTCACCGACGAGCTGCGCGACTCCCTCGCCGAGGACCTCGAACGCCTCCCGGAGATCACCCCCCGCTACAAGCGGCTCAACGCCGAGGAGCCCTACCGGCTCAAGGTGACCTGCGTGCGGCAGAAGCTCCTCAACACCCGCGCCCGGCTCGCCGCCGACGCGCCGCACCGTCCCGGCCATGACTACCTCGGCACCGCCGGCCTCCTCGCCGACCTCACCCTGGTCCAGGAGTCGCTCCGCGCCCACCGCGCCGGGCTCGTCGCGGACGGCCAGGTCGAGCGGGTCATCCGCACCGTCGCCGCCTTCGGCATCCAGCTCGCCACGATGGACGTCCGCGAGCACGCCGACGCCCACCACCACACCCTCGGCCAGCTCTTCGACCGCCTGGGCGAGGAGTCCTGGCGCTATGCCGACATGCCGCGCGACTACCGCACCCGCCTCCTCGCCAAGGAGCTGCGCTCGCGGCGCCCACTGGCGCCCACCCCCGCGCCCCTCGACGACGACGGGGCCAAGACCCTCGGGGTGTTCGCCACCGTCCGCCGCGCGCTGGACACCTTCGGCCCCGAGGTCATCGAGTCCTACATCATCTCGATGTGCCAGGGCGCCGACGACGTCTTCGCCGCGGCCGTCCTGGCGCGCGAGGCCGGGCTGATCGACCTCCACGCCGGCTGGGCCCGCATCGGCATCGTGCCGCTGCTGGAGACCACCGACGAGCTGCGCATCGCCGACGAGCTGCTCGACGCGATGCTCTCCGACCCCTCCTACCGGCGGCTGGTCTCGCTCCGCGGCGACCTCCAGGAGGTCATGCTCGGCTACAGCGACTCCTCGAAGTTCGGCGGCATCACCACCTCCCAGTGGGAGATCCACCGCGCCCAGCGCCGGCTGCGCGACGTCGCGCACCGGCACGGCGTGCGGCTGCGGCTCTTCCACGGCCGCGGCGGCACCGTCGGCCGGGGCGGCGGCCCCACCCACGACGCGATCCTGGCGCAGCCCTGGGGCACCCTGGAGGGCGCCATCAAGGTCACCGAGCAGGGCGAGGTCATCTCCGACAAGTACCTGGTGCCGTCGCTGGCCCGGGAGAACCTCGAACTGACCGTCGCCGCGACACTCCAGGCCTCCGCGCTCCACACCGCCCCCCGCCAGCCCGAGGAGGCGCTGGCCCGCTGGGACGCGGCGATGGACACCGTCTCCGACACCGCCCACACCGCCTACCGCGCGCTGGTGGAGGACCCGGACCTCCCGGCGTACTTCTTCGCGGCGACCCCCGTGGACCAGCTCGCGGAGCTGCACCTCGGCTCGCGCCCCTCCCGCCGCCCCGACAGCGGCGCCGGGCTCGACGGGCTGCGCGCCATCCCGTGGGTCTTCGGCTGGACCCAGTCCCGGCAGATCGTCCCCGGCTGGTTCGGGGTCGGCTCCGGACTGCGCGCCGCCCGCGAGGCGGGGCTCTCCGAGGTGCTGGAGGAGGCGTACGAGCGCTGGCACTTCTTCCGCAACTTCCTCTCCAACGTCGAGATGACGCTGGCCAAGACGGACCTGCGGATCGCCGGGCACTACGTCGACACCCTCGTCCCCGACGAGCTGAAGCACGTCTTCGACACCATCCGCGCCGAGCACGACCTGGCCGTCTCCGAGGTGCTGCGGATCACCGGCGAGGAGCGGCTGCTCGACGCCAACCCGGAGCTCCGCCAGACGCTCCAGATCCGCGACGCCTACCTGGACCCGATCTCCTACCTCCAGGTGTCCCTGCTCCACCGGCAGCGGCTCGCCGCCGAGCGGGGCGAGGAGCCGGACCAGCTGCTCTCCCGCGCGCTGCTGCTCACCGTCAACGGCGTCGCCGCCGGCCTGCGCAACACCGGCTGACGCCCCGGCGGCCCCCGGGTGGGCCGCCGCCGGACACCCGTGCCGCCCGCCACCGCTCCCGGTGGCGGGC
>NZ_JAAVJD010000188.1 GCF_012033735.1 Streptomyces lonarensis
CGGCAGGGGGCTGGCCCGGCGCGGGCTGGGCACGGGCCGCGCCGCGGGTGCCCTGGGCGGGCAGCGGCGACGTCCGGGGCTCGTCACCGCCGGAGCCGCCGGGCCCGCCGGAGCGGTCGGAGTCCTCGGCCTCGTCCCCCTCGGACTCGACCGGCTCCCCCTCCGGACGGCCCGGAGACTGCCGTGCGGCGTCCTCGGTGGCCTGCGGCCCCTGGGGGACGGAGGGCTGAACGGCGGGACCGCCGGTGGTGCGGAACAGTTCGTCGGCTGCCGGCAGACTCACTCGGCGTGGCACCGGGCGAGCACCTCCCTGGCCAGCTGGCGGTAGGCGGCGGCACCGACGGAGTTGGAGGCGTAGGTGGTGATGGGTTCACCCGCGACGGTGGTCTCGGGGAACCGGACCGTGCGCCCGATCACGGTGTGGTACACGTGGTTCTCGAACGCCTCGACGACCCGGGCCAGCACCTCGCGGCTGTGCACCGTGCGCGAGTCGTACATGGTCGCCAGGATGCCGTCGAGCTGCAGGCTGGGGTTGAGCCGCTCCTGCACCTTCTCGATGGTCTCGGTGAGCAGGGCGACGCCGCGCAGGGCGAAGAACTCGCACTCCAGCGGCACGATGACCTTGTGTGCGGCGGTGAGCGCGTTGACGGTGAGCAGGCCGAGCGACGGCTGGCAGTCGATCACCACGAAGTCGTAGTCGGACAGCATCGGCTGCAGGGCGCGCTGCAGGGTGGACTCGCGGGCCACCTCGCTGACGAGCTGGACCTCGGCGGCGGAGAGGTCGATGTTGCTCGGCAGCAGGTCCATGCCGGCGACGGCCGTCTTGAGCAGCACCTCGTCGGGGGCCATGCCCCGCTGCATGAGGAGGTTGTAGACGGTGAGTTCGAGCTCCATCGGGTTGACGCCGAGACCGACGGAGAGGGCGCCCTGGGGGTCGAAGTCCACCAGCAGCACGCGGCGGCCGTACTCGGCGAGCGCGGCACCCAGGTTGATGGTCGAGGTCGTCTTGCCGACCCCGCCCTTCTGGTTGCACATCGCGATGATCGTCGCGGGGCCGCGTTCCTTGACGGGCCCGGGGATCGGGAAGTACGGGAGGGGGCGACCGGTCGGGCCGATCCGCTCGCGGCGCTGCCGCGCGGCGTCGGGCGCGATGGTCGCGGCGTACTCGGGGTCGGGTTCGTACTCCGCGTCCGGGTCGTAGAACTGACCGTCGGGCAACTCCGCCAAGCCGGGCTCCGTCTGCGTGGTGGTGTCGTCGCTCTTCTGATGCACCGTCATGTCCGTTGGGTTCTTGTGCGTCGCGAACGTGTGGACAGCGACCGAACCGACCTCGGCGAGGCCGGCGGGGCCCGCCGGTTGTCCCGGCCCCCCTGGCTGTCCTTCCCCGGGAGTGATTGTCGACTCATTCACAAGTCGTCCTACCTCCTTAGGGACCAAGCAACTTCTGGACAGAGTCACGTCCCGCCCTGCCGACGACTGGCGACTCTATGGCGTGTCGGGCGTCCACAGCAACACAAACCGGCGTAACGACACTGACGCGTCGTCACACGACGACTGTGTGTCCAGAGCGTGCGATGCGTGGACAACGGGTCGGAGGCCACAGCGAATCGGGTAAACGGTCATCTTCCGGGTGAGTTGACCTCGGGAAACAGCGGGCCGCACACACAACCGACCGGACGCCGTCGAACGACGTCCGGTCGGTTGTGTGACATTTCCCCGCGTTGACCGGCGTGTTGACGGCTGATTGTCGATCTGTTGATCTGACGATCACCCCACCGTCCGGCCGGATGCGGCGGCTCAGCCGAGCAGCGACCCCAGCTCCGCGTGCGGCAGGCCGTGCGCGGCGGCGACCGGTTCGTAGACGAGCTCACCGGCGTGGGCGTTGAGCCCGAGGGCGAACGCCGGGTCCCGCCGCAGCGCCTCCCGCCAGCCGCGGTTGGCCAGCTGCACGATGTACGGCAGCGTCGCGTTGGTGAGGGCGTAGGTGGAGGTGCTGGGCACGGCGCCGGGCATGTTGGCGACGCAGTAGAAGACCGAGTCGTGGACGGTGAAGGTCGGCTCGGCGTGCGTGGTGGGACGGGAGTCCTCGAAGCAGCCGCCCTGGTCGATGGCGATGTCCACCAGGACGCTGCCCGGCTTCATCTCCGCGACCAGCTCGTTGCGGACCAGCTTGGGCGCCTTGGCGCCGGGGATCAGCACGGCACCGATCACGAGGTCGGCCTCGCGCACCGCCTTCTCCAGCTCGAACGCGTTGGAGGTGATGGTGCGGACCTGGCCGCCGTAGATGCGGTTGGCCTCGCGCAGCTTGTTGACGTCGGTGTCCAGCAGGGTGACCCGGAAACCCATGCCGACCGCGATCTGCATGGCGTTCCAGCCGGAGACGCCGCCGCCGATGACCACGGCGTCCGCCGCCGCCACACCGGGCACACCGCCGGGCAGGACGCCGCGCCCGCCGGCGGAGCGCATCAGGTGGTAGGCCCCGACCTGGGGCGCGATACGGCCGGCCACCTCCGACATGGGCGCCAGCAGCGGGAGCGCGCGGTCGGCGGTCTCCACCGTCTCGTAGGCGATCGCGGTGGTGCCGGACCCCAGCAGGGCGTCGGTGCACTCCGCGGAGGCCGCCAGGTGCAGGTAGGTGAAGAGGATCTGGTTCTTGCGGAGCCGGTGGTACTCCTCCGCGATCGGTTCCTTGACCTTCAGCACCAGGTCGGCGGTGCCCCAGACCTCGTCGGCCGTCGGCAGCACGGTGGCGCCGGCGGCGGCGAAAGCGGCGTCGGGGATGGCCGAGCCGGTACCGGCGTCGTGCTCCACGAAGACCTCGTGGCCGGCGCGGACCAGCTCGTGGACCCCGGCCGGCGTGATCGCCACCCGGAACTCGTTGTTCTTGACCTCGCGGGGGATGCCGACCTTCACGTCGATCACGGTCCTTGGGTGTTCGGCGGCAGGAACATAGGCCGGGAAGGCGGGGCTTCGCACCCATACCGGAGGTATGCCGGAAGCAACCCGTTCAGCCACGGCAGCCTCATTCTTAATGAAGGAGTCTCGCCATGTCCAGCCTTGAAATCACTAAAGTTCCGCGAGTCCTGTCTATGTTTCGTAGGTGCGACTCTGGGTGGTCCCCGGGGTTTCGGAGGGCGACGAACCACCGGCCGCCGGGCGCTCCGCGGCCTCGCCGCCCGGCGGGAAGTCGGGCCGGGCAGGGACCGGCGGGCCGGGCGGCTGCACCGCCTCCCCCACCGCACCCGCATCGGCCGCGCCTGCCCGGCCCGCGGCGCTCTCCCCCGGCGGCACCTCCCCGGCACCGGCCGCGTCACCCCCGCCGGCTTCGTCCGTTCCGGAGCCGGCCCCGGACGCCCCGGCCCCAGGCCGCTCGTCTCCGGCCGCCGGCCGCTCCGCCGGCTCGCCTTCTCTCCCGGCGGCTTCCCGCATGTCCGGACCGGCCGGGCCGTTGCGCGCACCGGCGGCCCGCACCGCGTCCGCAGCGGCGCCCTCCTCCACCCCGGCGCCGACCCCCACCCCGGTGCTGGTGCCGGCCTCGGGCGGGGCGGACGGCGCCGGCACCCGGGCGGCCGCCGGGGTCTCCCCCGGCGGGCCGAGCAGCCGGTCGGCCTCCGCTCGGTGCGCGTCGGCGTCCCGCTTGTGACCGAGGCGTTCGGCGCAGTCGGCCAGCCGGAGCCACAGCGCCGCCCGGAGCCGCGCGTCGTCGGTGCGTTCCGCGATCCGCAGCGCCTCACGGCAGGTCCGCAGTGCGTCCTGGGTCCACCCGGCGTACTCCTGCACCCGGCCGGCCTCCCCCACCGCCCGCGCCTGGGCGGCGGTGTCGCCCCGCCGCCGGTGGGTGGCGGCGGCGGCACGCCAGGAACGCAGCGCCGGCCGCCACTGCTCGTCGTAGGTGAGCACGGCGCCGAGCCGCCCGTGGAGCCGGGCCTCGGACTCGCGGTCGTCGCGGGACTGCGCCATCGTCAGCGCCCTGCCGTACCAGTCGGCCGCGCGCTGCCAGCCCCCGAGCTCCGCGTGGGTGCCGCCGATGGACTCCAGCACGCGGCCCACCGCCTCGCGGTCGGCCCGGTCGCCCTCCGAACGCAGCGCGGCGAGGGCGGACTGGTAGCGGGCGAGCGCCGCGGTGGGGCGGCCGTTGGCGGCGTCGAGGTCGCCGAGGTTGAGCAGGGCCGCGGCGCGTTCCCGCGCCAGGTGCTGACGCTCCGCGACACCGAGGACCAGCTCGTGCAGCCGGTACAGCTCGGGGGCGGCGACCCGCGCCCCGCGGTGGGCGAGCAGCGCCGCGGTCAGGGCGGCGATCAGCCGCCGCGCCAGGGTGTCCAGTTCACCGTCGGCGACGGCCAGGCGCGAGGCGGCCTGGAGTGCGTCGAGCCGGTGGGCCAGCCAGGCGGCGGCCGTGGCCTCGTCGGCGAAGCGCAGCGAGCCGGGCAGCCCCGCGAGCCACTCGCGGGCGTCGCTGTCCGGCGGCTGGGTGGCCGCGTGGCAGGCCATCAGCTGCCGCACGGTCCGCTCCAGCATGCGGGCGCGGGCGAGTTGGACGTCGGAGGGCCGTTCGCGCTCCTCCAGCCGCGCCCGCAGCAGCGGTTCCAGGCAGCCGGGGACGGCGTAGAGCGGGCCGACAGGCTGCTCCGGTCCGGGCGGTCTGGCGTGGGCGGTGCGCACCAGGCCCAGCAGGGCCAGTTCGGCAAGGGTGGTGCGGGCGGTGCCGATCGAGCACCCGGCGAGGGTCGCGGCGGTGTGGGCGTCGGCCAGCCCGGCCGGGGCGAGCGCCAGCAGCCGCAGCATGCGGGCGGCGGTGGCGGACAGGTGCGAGGTGGCGAGCCGGAACGCCCGGTCCAGCGCGTCGCCCTCGGGGGCGGCGGACTCCAGGTCGGCGAGGCGGCGAGCGGCGTCCGCGACGGCGGCGTCCGGGTGGGCGGCCAGCCAGCCGCCGGCGAGGACCAGCGCCGCCGGCAGATGGGCGCACCGCTCGGCAAGGGACTCGGCGGCGCGCGGGTCCACGGTCACCCGGGTGGGGCCGGCGCCGCGGGTGATGAGCTGGACGGCGGCGTTCTGGCCCAGTGCCCCGACGGTGCAGGGCCGGACGTCGGGGACGCCGGTCAGCGGGCCCCGGGCGACGGCGACGACCAGGCAGACCCGGCTGTCGGGGGTGAGTTCGTTGAGCTGGTCGGCGGTGGCGACGTCGTCGAGCAGCAGCAGGACCTCGCGAGCGGCGAGGGCGGCGCGCAGCTCGGCGGTGAGTTCGTCCTCCTCGGCGCCGGGCGGGGCGACGAGGCCGAGGTCGCCGAGGAGGGCGCGGGCGGTGCGCTCCAGGGGGACGGGGGTGCCGCCGGGGTCGGTGAGCCGGGCGCGGAGCACCCCGTCGGCAAAGTCCCCGGCCGCCTCCCGGCGGCGGGCGTACTCCTCCGCCAGCGAGGTGCGGCCCGTGCCGGGCCGGCCGACGATCAGCAGGACGCGGCTGCGCGGCGCGGGCCGGCCGGCGAGGGTGTGGAGCCCCGCGTGCTCGGTGTCCCCCCGCAGCGTGGACAACTCGTCCCGTCTGCCGAGGAAAACCGCTGGTCCGCCCGGTCCTGCCGCCTTGCCCGAGAATGCCGGGACCCTGCTGTGCGCCGCCTGTTCCGTCACGTCCCGAGGGTAAGTCAGCACCCGTGCCGGGCCTGCCTCAGACACGTCCGCCGCCCGGTGCGGGCACCGGGCGGCGGATCGGGTGGCGGATCGGTGTCCGCCGGGCGGGTGGTGCCCGCCCGTCAGTCGAAGGGCCGCGCCGGCCAGGGCGCGTCCGCCGGGCGCAGCGCGTCGAGCCCGTCACCGGCGCGGGCGACCGTCAGCGCGAGGACACCCAGGACGAGGAAGGTGTTCTGCAGCTCCCCCGCGAGTCCGGCCCGCACGAGTTCGGCGACCGGGACCCGGGCGTGCAGCATGTGGGCCTCCTCCTCGCCGACCGCGTAGCGGTCACCCTCGGCGTCGGAGAGACCGCGGGCCAGGAAGACCCGGACGGCCTCGTCGGTGCCGCCGGGGCTGGGGTAGAGGTCGGTCAGGACCCGCCAGTCCTCGGCCTTGACGTGGGCCTCCTCGTACAGCTCCCGCTGCGCGGCGTGGAGCGGGTTCTCGCCGGGGACGTCGAGCAGTCCCGCCGGCACCTCCCACAGCTCGCGCCGCACCGGGTGGCGGTACTGCCGGATGACGGTGACGCGGTCCTCGTCGTCGAGGGCGACGACGGCGACCGAACCGGGGTGCACCAGGTAGTCGCGGGCGGCGACCGTGCCGTCGGGCATCCGGACGCGGTCGGTGCGGACGCTGGTCTTGTGGCCGGTGAAGCGGGTGAACGTCTCGGTCACCGGCCAGTCTGCCGGGACGTCGCGCAGCTCGGGACGGTCCTCGGGGGTCCCCGTCACGTCAGGCTCCTTTCCCGGCGCCACCGGTCGCCGTCTCGGCGCCGGCGGTACCGGCGGTGCCGGCGGTGATGCGCTCGACCGCCGCCCGGACCAGCCCGGCGAAGAGCGGGTGCGGCCGGGTGGGCCGCGACTTCAGCTCGGGGTGGGCCTGGGTGGCGACGAGGAAGGGGTGCGTCTCGCGCGGGTACTCGACGTACTCGACGAGCCGGTTGTCGGGCGAGGTGCCGGAGAAGACCAGCCCCGCCTTCTTCTCCAGCTCCGCGCGGTAGGCGTTGTTGACCTCGTAGCGGTGGCGGTGGCGCTCCTCGACCTGCTCCACGCCGCCGTAGACCTCGCGGACCACGGAACCCTCGGCCAGCCGCGCCGGGTACAGGCCCAGCCGCATCGTGCCGCCCATGTCGCCCTCGCCGGCGACGATGTCGAGCTGCTCCGCCATGGTGGAGATCACCGGGCTGACGGCCGCGCTGTTGAACTCGGTCGAGTCGGCGCCCTCGATGCCGGCCAGGTTGCGCGCGGCCTCGATGACGATGCACTGCAGGCCGAGGCAGAGGCCGAGCAGCGGTACGCGGTTCTCGCGGGCGTAGCGGATCGCCGCGACCTTGCCCTCGACGCCGCGGTCCCCGAAGCCGCCGGGGACGCAGACCGCGTCGACGTCGGCGAGCTGCTCGGCCGCGCCCTCGGCGGTCTTGCAGTCGTCGGAGGTGACCCACTTGACCTTGACGCGGGCGCGGTTGGCGAAGCCGCCGGCGCGGATCGCCTCGGTGACCGACAGGTAGGCGTCGGGCAGGTCGATGTACTTGCCGACGAGGGCGACCGTGACCTCGTGGTCCGGCTCGTGCACCCGGCGCAGCAGGTCGTCCCACTCGGTCCAGCTGACGTCGCGGAACGGCAGGTCCAGGCGGCGGACGACGTAGGCGTCCAGCCCCTCGCCGTGGAGCACCTTGGGGATGTCGTAGATGGACTTGGCGTCGATGGCCGCCACGACGGCGGCCTCGTCCACGTCGCACATCAGCGAGATCTTGCGCTTGATCGAGACCGGGACCTCCCGGTCGGCGCGCAGCACGATCGCGTCGGGCTGGATGCCGATGTTGCGCAGCGCCGCGACGGAGTGCTGGGTGGGCTTGGTCTTCAGCTCACCGGAGGGGCCGATGTAGGGGAGCAGCGAGATGTGCACGACGAAGACGTTGTCGCGGCCGACCTCGTGGCGGACCTGGCGGACCGCCTCCAGGAAGGGCAGCGACTCGATGTCGCCGACGGTGCCGCCGACCTCGGTGATGACAACGTCCACGTCGTCGGTGGCCATCCGGCGGATGCGGTGCTTGATCTCGTTGGTGATGTGCGGGATGACCTGCACGGTGTCGCCGAGGTACTCGCCGCGCCGCTCCTTGGCGATCACGGTGGAGTAGACCTGGCCGGTGGTGACGTTGGCGCTGCCGTCGAGGTCGACGTCGAGGAAGCGCTCGTAGTGGCCGATGTCGAGGTCGGTCTCGGCGCCGTCGTCGGTGACGAAGACCTCGCCGTGCTGGAACGGGTTCATCGTGCCGGGGTCGACGTTGAGGTACGGGTCGAGCTTCTGCATCGTGACCCGCAGTCCGCGCGCCTTGAGGAGAGCGCCGAGGCTGGAGGCGGTGAGCCCCTTGCCGAGGGAGGAGGCGACTCCTCCGGTGACGAAGATGTGCTTGGTCGTCGGGTTGTTCATCGGCATGCCCAAGAGGTGCTCCCGTGGTCGCGAGGTGGGGTCCGCGACGGTCGCACGCCGTGTCGTTCCCGGGGTCCCGTCGCTGCGGTTCGGGGAATCTGACGTCCTCCGCTCCACGGGCCACCAGAGTATCAGTGACGTCCGGGTGGAGCCGGTGCCCGGGACCCCTCCCACCCGCGGTGCGCCCCCCTGTGACCGGCGCACTCCGGTCGCCGGTGTCCACGGGCTGATCTTCCCTCTCGCTTCCGTGCGGGGAAAGCGCTTGGGACGCGTAAGCTTCCCCGGACGCTCGCTGGGCATCAGCAAGAACCGCCTCCCAGGAGGGGCGGGACGTACGTTCGACTGGAGGCGCGCAGTGGCCGGGCGCATCGAGGATTACGCACTTATCGGGGACATGCAGACCGCCGCGCTGATCGGGCGGGACGGTTCGGCCGACTGGCTGTGCCTACCCCGTTTCGACTCACACGCGGTGTTCGCAGGTCTTCTGGGGACCGATGAGCACGGCTGCTGGCGGCTGGGACCCGCCCCCGCCGAGGGCGCCGAACCGGCGCCGGCGACCCGCCGCCGCTACAAGGGCGACTCCCTCATTCTGGAATCGGAATGGGACACCCCCCGCGGCACGGTCCGGGTGACCGACTTCATGCCGCCGCGCGACGGCGCACCCCAGCTGGTGCGCATCGTGGAGGGCGTGAGCGGGCGCGTGCCGATGCGTTCCGCGCTGCGGATGCGCTTCTCCTTCGGCTGGGTGGTCCCCTGGGTCCACAAGGTGGACGACCGCCTGGTCGCCGTCGCCGGCCCGGACTCGGTCTGGCTGGACACCGCCGCCGAGACCTACGGCGAGGACCTCACCACCTACTCCGACTTCACCGTCGCGCCGGGCGAGCGGGTGGCGATGACCATCAGCTGGCAGCCCTCGCACAAGGAGCCGCCGCCCCGCGCCGAGCCGGAGGAGGCACTCGCCACCACGGAGGAGTTCTGGCGGGAGTGGGTGACGCACTGTACGTACCACGGCCCCTACCGCGAGGCCGTGGTCCGTTCGCTGATCACCCTGAAGGCGCTCACCTACGCGCCGACCGGCGGCATCGTCGCCGCGCCGACCACCTCCCTCCCGGAGGCCATCGGCGGCTCCCGCAACTGGGACTACCGCTTCACCTGGCTGCGGGACGCGGCGATCACCCTCTCCTCGCTGCTGCGCACCGGGTACCGGGAGGAGGCGCAGGCGTGGCGGGAGTGGCTGCTGCGCGCCGTCGCCGGCGACCCGGAGAACCTGCAGATCATGTACGGCATCGCCGGCGAGCGGGAACTGGGCGAGACCGAGCTGGACTGGCTGCCGGGGTACGAGAACTCCAAGCCGGTCCGCGTCGGCAACGGCGCCGCCGGCCAGCTCCAGCTGGACGTCTACGGCGAGGTCACCGAGGCGCTCTACCTGGCGCACATGACCGGCCTGGCCCGCAACGACCACTCCAACCTGCTGCTCCTCAAGCTCATCGGCTACCTGGAGAAGCACTGGAACGAGCCGGACGAGGGCATCTGGGAGGTCCGCGGCCCGCGCCGCCACTTCACCCACTCCAAGGTGATGGCCTGGGTGGCGGTGGACCGCGCGGTCAAGCTGATCGAGTCCGGTGAGGTCGACGGTCCGCTGGACCGCTGGCGCGAGCTGCGCGAGGAGATCCACCGCGACGTCTGCGAGAAGGGCTACGACCCGCAGCGCAACACCTTCACGCAGTCCTACGGCTCGCAGGAGCTGGACGCCTCGCTGCTGCTCATCCCGCAGATGGGTTTCCTGCCCCCCGACGACAAGCGTGTCATCGGCACCGTGGAGGCGATCCAGCGCGAGCTGTCCACGCCCGACGGCTTCATCCTGCGCTACCCGGTGGCGGAGGGTGAGGAGGCCGGTGTCGACGGCCTCATCGGCGAGGAGGGCGCCTTCCTGGCCTGCTCGTTCTGGATGGCCGACGACCTGGCGATGATCGGCCGCGTCGACGAGGCCCGCCGTCTCTTCGAGCGGCTGCTGGCGCTGCGCAACGACCTCGGCCTGCTCGCCGAGGAGTGGGACTCCCACGCGCAGCGGCAGGTCGGCAACTTCCCGCAGGCGTTCAGCCACGTGCCGCTGGTGGACACCGCGCTGCGGCTGACCGCCTCCGGCGCCTACCGGGGCTGACGCACCCTGCCACCCGGGCCGCCGGGGAGACGCCGCACCGGCGTCTCCCCGGC
>NZ_JAAVJD010000189.1 GCF_012033735.1 Streptomyces lonarensis
GCCTGGGCGCGGTCGCGTTCGGCCGCGCCGCGCGCCGACATCCGGCCGGCGAGGGCGCGGGTGCGGGCCTCGGCGCCTGCGTGGACGGCGCGGGCGCGCCCGCGCAGGTCGGCGGCCTCGGCGATGCGGTGGAGCAGTTCCAGCGACCCGGCGGTGAAGTCGCGTTCGGCGGTGAGCTCGGCGCGGCGGCCGAGCTTGTGCGAGAAGCCGTGGACCAGGTCGGCGAGCCCGTCGGTGTCGCGGGTGTCGGTGACGGCGCGGAGCAGCAGGTCGGTGAAGTCCGCGTCGTTCTTGACGGCGAACAGACCGGCGGCCTCGCCCTCGTCGGCGTTCATCTCGCGCTGGTAGCGGAAGAGTTCGGGGTCGAGGCCGAGCGCCTCCAGGTGCTCCTTCCAGCGTTCGTGGACCTCCTCCCAGACCACGTCGAGGTTGGGGTACGCCTTGCCGGCCTCGGTGAGGACGTCGCGGAACCCCTTCATGGTGCGGCGGCGCCCCGAGGCGCCGGAGGCGCCCTCGTGCTCGGGCGCGGCGCGCAGCGCGGTGGTCTCGGCCACCGGCAGCGAGTCCAGGGTCATGCCTGGGCCGGGGCGGAAGGAGTACCAGGCCTCGGCGAACTTCCGCGGGTCGTTGGAGACCTGGCGCCCGCGCCACTCGCTGACCTTGCCGACGACGACCGACTCACCGGTGAGGGTGTGCTGCCACTCCAGCGCCACGTGGCCGCAGTCCTCGGCGAGCAGGAACTTCCGCAGCACGCCGGAGCTGGCGCCGCCGAGGGTGTTGCGGTGGCCGGGGAGCATCACGGAGAAGATCAGCTTCAGCAGGACGGACTTGCCGCCGCCGTTCTCCAGGAAGAGCACCCCGGCGGGCGCGGGCCGCCGGGGCGGCCCGCTCGGCAGCTCCTCGAAGAAGTCGGCCTGCACGGGCGCCGGTTCCGGCACCTCCTCACCGACGCCGCGCAGGTCGAGGACGGTGTCGGCGTAGCGGGCGCCGGCGGGTCCGATGGAGTAGAGGCGGACCCGGGACAGCTCGTACATGGCGGGCACTCACAGGAGGTGGGAGGGGGCGGCGGGGCGGGCGGGTCTGTCAGCCGTGGAAGGGCAGCCCGGCGCCTTCGGGGAGGTGGTCCTCCCCGGGGGCGGGGGCGAGGGAGGCGCGGCCGTCGGAGACGGGTACCAGGCCGAGTTCGAGCAGTTCGGTCATGGCGGCGCGGCCGGCCATGTCGCGGACCTGGAGCTGGTAGCGGGGGGTGGTGCGGTACGAGCCGCCCTCGTCGTCGCCGGTGCGCTGGAGGAAACCGGAGTCGGCGAGGAAGGAGACGGCCTTGGCGATGATGCCGGTGGTGGAGCCGGCGAGGCGGCGGGCGTCCTTGGTGGCGCCGGTGGCGCTGCGGCGGGCGTAGACGCGCCAGGCGGCCTCCAGCCCGGGGGCCCCGGTCTGCGGGTCGGTGTTCTCCCCCGCCGCGTCCGCCCGCTCCTCCAGGCGGCGGCAGGCCTGCCGGACGAACGCGTCGACGCCGTTGACGGTGATTCGGCCGAGGTAGCCGTCGTCGGCGAGGTCCTCCGGTCGGGGGAAGGCCAGGGCGGCGACCGCGAGGTGCGCCAGCCCGTGGAGGAAGCGGTCGGTGGTGTCACCGGCGGCGCGGCGGGCGTAGTCGCCCATCCGCACGGCGAAGACCGACTCCTCGTCCGCGGCGACCGCCATCCCGGCGCGGGTGGAGACCTCCAGCACGATGAGCCCGAGGCCGGTGGCGACGGCGTCGGTGAGCCGCGCGAAGGGCGGGTCCTCCAGGTAGCGGCGGACGGCGGCGGCGTACTCGGCGTCGCGGACCGGTTGGAGGCGCGGCTGGAGACCGAAGGCGACGAGCCGGGCGGCGTCCGCGGCGTCGGCGGGGGTGACGGCGCCGCCCGGCGCGGGGGCGGGCGCGGTCTCGACTCCTGGTTCGGTCACGTGCGGGTCGCTCCTCGGAGGTGGTTGCGGTGGTGTCGTCGCCCGGGTCGGTGGTGCGGCCGGGGCCGCGGCGCGGGGTGTCAGCTGCCGGGGTCGCCGGCCGCGTACTCCAGCAGGGCGGTCCCGACGACGAGGTCCGCGCCGCCGAACTCCGGGTCGGTCAGCTCCTCCCCGTCGTCGACGGCGAACAGCAGGCGTTCGTCGCCCTGGCGGTGGGCGGTGCCGACCGGTGGGCTGGCGGCGTGCACGGCGAGCAGCGCCACCAGGTAGGGCAGGTCGGGGTCCTCCCGCCGGGCGCGGGCCAGCAGCCCGGAGAGTCGCTGCGGCGCGTCGGGCGGCAGGTCGAGCAGCGCCTTGGCCGCGGCGAGCTGCTCCTCGCTGAAGCGGCTGTCGTCGGGGGTGGCCACCAGGTCGGGCTCGGGGAGTTCGACGCCGAGGTGCTCGCGCGGTGCGGCCGGGGTCAGCAGGAGTTCGGTGAGGTCGCCCAGGCGGACCGCGCCCGGGGCCCGGAAGCCGATGCCGTGGGCGAACCAGGCGTCGGTCACCCGGACGGCGCGCTCCAGCGGTTCCGGCAGGAGCGGCGTCAGCAGCTGGCCGTGGAGGTCGAGTCCGACCCGGCCCGTCGGCGGGGCGAACTCCTGGCGGTCCTGTTCCGCGCGGAACAGGGGGCCGGCCTCCAGCAGCCGCGACTGCAGCTGGGTGTGGCGCCGGATGCAGTCCTTGACGATGTCGACCAGTTCGGCGGCGCGGAGCTTGTGCTCGGCGGCCCGGGGCCCGGTCGGGTCGGCCTCGTCCCGCGCGCGGCGGATGTTGGTGAGGATCGCGTTCTCGTGGCGGTAGCGGTCGGCGATGTGGTCCAGCGCCTCGGCGATCATGTCCGGGACGGTCCGCAGCCAGTCGACGGAGCGCACGTTGCGGCGCGTCGCCTCCAGGGTCCGGCGCAGCGTCTCGGCGTACTGCACGGTGCGGTAGCGGGCCTGCTCGGCGGCGAGCTGGGCGTCGGCCAGCCGGCCGCGGCTGATGAGCACCTCCAGCTTCACCTCGGCCGCGATCTGCGCGCTGGTGACGTCGGTGTCGAGGGCGCCGACCAGGACGTTGACCGCCTCGTCGGTGGTGCGCAGGCAGACCCCGCCGGCGGGGTCCGGGAGCTCCTCGACGAGCTTGAAGTCGTAGTCGCGGCGGACGTAGGCGCCGTCGGCGCCGAAGGTGCCGTAGACGGCGCGGAAGCCGCGGTCGACGCTGCCGACGTTGATGAGATTCTCCAGCACCCAGCGGGCGACGCGGAGGTGTTCGGCCGCTGGGCGGTCGGGGGCCTGCGCGGCGACGCGGGGGACGAGACGGGCGACGACGTCGTCGTGGTCGGCGCCGGTGTCGAAGTCCATGGCGAGGGTGACGAGGTCGATCGCCGCGAGCGCGACCTCGGCCATGGCGTAACCGGAGTACTCACCCGCCAGGTTGGCCTTGCGCACGTCGAGGTCGTGGAGCGGCGCGGTGCAGGCCAGCGCGCGCAGCCGCCGGGCCAGTCCCTCGTCCGCGGCCGGTCCGGGAGCGGGCCTGCCGGCGGGGAGTGCGGGGGATGCGCCGCCCGCGGACCGCGGGGCGGGGACCGAATGCGTCGTCACGGGGCACAGCGTAGGCGGTCGCGCCGACAACGGTTGGTTCGGGTGGTCTGTCGCCCTGGCGGCTTCCGTCCCACCACGGGTGGTTGGTCCGCATCGCGGCACGCCGAAGCGGAGCGCGGCACCGGTGCAGCTTACGTCACCGCGGGGGCCGCTCCCGACCATCGCGCGGACCGCCGCGGCGACGCCCGCCGCTGGTCAGCGGGGCGCCGCGGCCGGCGCGGGGAACGGCCGGGCCAGCAGCAGGGCGATGTCGTCCTGGGCGGCACCGTCCAGGGCGTCGAGCACGCGGTCGCAGGTCTCCTCCAGCGGGCGCGGCCGGCCGTCCAGCAGCCGCAGCAGGCGGTCAAGACCCGTATCGATGGGTGCCCGGCGGCTCTCGACCAGGCCGTCGGTGAAGAGGGCGAGGGTGGCGTCGCCGGGCAGTTCGCAGCGGAGCGCGGCGAAGCCGCCGGCGCCGACCCCCAGCGGGGCGGCGACCGGGGCGTCGAGGAACCGCGCCCGGCCCGCGGGGCTGACCAGCACCGGCGGCGGGTGCCCGGCGACGGCGATCTCGCAGTGGCCGCCGGCCGGGTCGTAGACCGCGTAGACGCAGGTGGCGATGGAGTCGCCGAGGAACTCGGCGGTGGCGTCGAGGTGGTCCAGCAGCTCGGCCGGCGGCAGGTCCAGCCGTGCCAGCGCGCGGGTGGTGGAGCGCAACTGGCCCATGATGGCGGCCGCCTGGACGCCCTTGCCCATCACGTCGCCGACCATGAGGCCGATCCGTCCGCCGCGCAGCGGGAGGACGTCGAACCAGTCGCCGCCGACCTCGCGGACGGCCGGCAGGTAGCGGAAGGCGAGGTCCAGGGCGAGGGGGTGGTCGGGTATCCGCGGCAGGAGGCCGCGTTGCAGGGCGAGGGCGGCGTTGTGCTCGCGGCTGTAGAGCCGGGCGTTGTCGACGCAGATGGCGGCGCGGCCCGCCAGGTCCACCGCGAGTTCGAGGTCGCGTTCGTCGAACGGCCGGGGCGTGGCGGCGGTCCGGCAGAGGCTGAGCGTGCCCAGGATGTCGCCGCGGGCGACGAGCGGGACGGCCAGGTAGGAGTGGACGCCGGAGGCGGCCAGGACGGCGGCGGCGCGCTCGTCGCGCGCGATGCGGCGCAGCGTGCGCGGTCCCACCTCCGGCATCAGGACAGGCCGTGCCTCGGCGACGCACTGGGTGATGGGCCGGTGCGGCCCGTAGGAGACCAGGCCGCCGACGCGGTCGGCGGCGCGTTCGGCGCCGCTGTGGTCGCTGCGGGAGGCGACGGCGAGGGCGCGGAACCGGGCGGAGCCGTCCTCCGCGACGGGCGGGACGACCTCGCCGCTGAAGACGGAGTCCAGCACGTCCACCGCGGCGAGGTCCGCCAGCCGGGGCACGATGACGTCGGCCAGTTCCTGGGCGGTGTGCTGCAGGTCGAGCGTGGTGCCGATCCGGCGGCCCGCCTCGGCGATCATCGCCAGTTGCTCCCGGGCGGCGGCGACCTCGGCACCCGCCCGGTGGCGGGCGGTGACGTCGACGACGGAGGTGGCCGCACCGAGCGTGCGGCCGGCGGCGTCCCGCACGCGGTGGAAGGAGGCCGACCAGACGTGTTCGGCGTCGGGGTCCGCCGGGGTGGTGCCGGTGATCTGCCGGTCCGAGACGGCCTCGCCGTCGGCGAGGACGCGGCGCATGGTGGCGGCGACCTCGGGGGTGTCCACGCCCTGCCCTGCCTCGCCGATCGCCCGGCCGAGGAGGTCGCGGCCGGTGGTGCCGTTGATGCGGGCCAGCGCGGGGTTGGCGCGCAGCCAGTGGAGGTCGGGGCCGACCATGCCGAGCCCCACCGGGGACTGGTCGACCAGTCCGGCGGCGAGCGCGGGCTCGGCGTCCGCGTCGCGGCCGGCGTCCGCCGCGCGCACCAGCACGAGGACGCCGTCGGCCTCGCCGGTCAGCAGCCGGCCGCTCAGCGAGAGCAGGACGGTGCGCCCGTCGCCGCGTACTGCCGGGAGTACCACGGCCCCCGCCCCGGCGGCGGTCGCGGCGCTCCCGAACCAGCGCTGCGCCCGGTCGCGGTGGGCGGGGTCCGCGAGGAGCGCCGCCCGCGTGCCGAGGACCGACGCCGCAGTCCGGCCCAGCAGCGCGGCGGCCTCGCCGCTCCACTGCCGCACCACTCCCCCGTCGTCGGTCGCGAAATAGGCGGCCGCGTCGCCGCCCGGCGGTGGGACAGGCCCGCCGTCCGTACCGTCCCCGGCGGGACCACCCCGCCGCTGCTCGCCGTCCCCGGCCACGCCGTCCGCCTCTCGCCGCGCCGCACCCACCGCTGACGGGAGCCATTCAACGACAGCCGCGCGCGAGGCGCGCGCCGGGTCCCCCGGGGCGCGTACGCCCGGGGCGGGACGGCGCTCGCGGGGTCACCGGGGCGGCTGGGGATGCGGCATCCGGGTGAATGGGGGTCAATGGTGACGGGCGCCGGACGTCCGACCCGGGGCGGGCGTGCCCCGCCCCGGCGAGTGCGAGGAGGTCGCTGCATGAGTGTGGAGAAGCACCTGCTGAAGGCGTTGGCGCCGGATCAGCGGGAGCGGCTGCTGTCCGTGGGGCGGGAGACCGCGTTCCCGCAGGGCACCCGGATCTTCGAGGAACGGGAGAGCGCCGACCGGTTCTGGGTGATCCGTTCCGGATCGGTGACGCTGGACCTGCGGCTGGGCGAGGGACCGCGCCCCATGGAGGTGGCGACGCTGCGCATGGGGGACATGCTGGGCTGGTCCTGGCTGTTCCCGCCCTACGCCTGGGACTTCGGGGCGGAGGCGTTGAGCCCGGTCCGCACCGTGGAGTTCGACGGGCGCCGGGTCCAGCGGATGTGCGACGAGGACCCCGCCTTCGGCTACGCGCTGCTGCGCGTGGTGGCGGAGATCCTGGCGCACCGGGTGCACAGCGCCCGCTCCCGGTTGCTGGACCGCTACGCGCCGTACGCCGCCGGCTGGTGAGCCGCCGCCCGACGCTCCGTCCCGGCAGCTGCCGGGGCGCGGCGTCGGGCGGTCGTCAGGCGTCGGGGCGGTCGGCGTCAGGCGTCGGTGTCCGGGTCGCCGTATCCGCCGCCGCCGGGGGTGTGCAGCAGCAGCTGCTCCCCGGCGGCGAGCTCGGCGGTGTCCGAGCCGGCGAGCGGCTCGGTGGCCCCGTCGCCCCGGATCACCGCGTTCTCGCCGAGGGCCCCCGGGGCGCCGCCGGCCATGCCGTACGGCGGGACCCGCCGGTGGCCGCTGAGGAGGGTCACGGTGACGGGCTCCAGGAACCGCAGCCGGCGGACCACGCCGTCGCCGCCCGTCCAGCGCCCGCCGCCGCCGCTGCCGGTGCGCACCGAGAACTCCTCCACGCGCACCGGGTACCGCCACTCCAGGACCTCGGGGTCGGTCAGCCGGGAGTTGGTCATGTGCGTCTGGACGGCGGCGGTTCCGGCGAAGCCGTCGCCGGCGCCCGAACCGCTGGCCACGGTCTCGTAGTACTGGAAACCCGCGTTGCCGAAGGTGACGTTGTTCATCGTCCCCGAGCCCTCGGCCTGGACCCCCAGCGCCGCGTACAGGGCGCCGGTGACCGCCTGCGAGGTCTCCACGTTGCCGGCGACCGTGGCGGCCGGGTGGCGCGGGGCGAGCATGCTGCCCTCGGGGATGCGGATCTCCAGCGGGGCGAGGCAGCCGCTGTTGAGCGGGATGTCGTCGCCGACGAGGGTGCGGAAGACGTAGAGGACCGCGGCCATGACCACCGAGCTCGGCGCGTTGGTGTTGCCCGGCTGCTGTTCCGAGGTGCCGGTGAAGTCGATCACCGCGCTGCGGCGGTCGCGGTCCACGGTGACGGAGACGGCGATGACGGCTCCCCCGTCGGTCTCGTACCGCACGGACCCGTCGCGCAGACCGGGCACGATGGCGCGGACGGACTCCTCGGCATTGGCGCGGATGTGGCCCATGTACGCCTGGACGACGTCGAGGCCGAACTGCTCCGTCATCCGGCGCAGTTCGGTGATGCCTTTCTCGTTGGCGGCGATCTGGGCCCGCAGGTCGGCGAGGTTGGCGTCGGGGTCGCGCGAGGGGTACGGTCCGGCCGCCAGCAGCGCGCGGGTCGCCGCCTCCCGCAGCCGGCCGTCGCGGACCAGCAGCCAGTTGTCCAGCAGCACGCCCTCCTCGTCGACGGTGCGGCTGAACGCCGGCATGGAGCCGGGGGTGATGCCGCCGATCTCGGCGTGGTGGCCGCGGGAGGCGACGAGGAAGAGCAGCTCCGGCACCGCGCCGGGGCCGCCGCCGTCCGGTGCGCCCGGGTCGCCGGCGAAGACGGGGGTGACGACGGTGACGTCGGGCAGGTGGGTGCCGCCGTGGTACGGGTCGTTGACGGCGTAGACGTCGCCCGGGCGCATCGTCCCGGCGTTGCGCCGCAGCACCTCCTTGATCGACTCGCCCATCGACCCCAGGTGGACCGGGATGTGCGGGGCGTTGGCGATCAGGTTGCCCTCCGCGTCGAAGAGCGCGCAGGAGAAGTCCAGGCGCTCCTTGATGTTGACCGAGTGGGCGGTGTTCTCCAGCGCCAGGCCCATCTGTTCCGCGATGGCCATGAAGAGGTTGTTGAAGACCTCCAGCCGCACCGGGTCCACACCGGTGCCCACGGCGGCGGCGTGGGGGCGCGGCGCGACGCGTTCCAGGACCAGGTGGCCGCGGTCGCCCGCGCCGGCGCGCCAGCCCGGGTCGACCACGGTGGTGGCGTCTTCCTCGGCGAGGATCGCCGGCCCCTCCACGGTGTCCCCGGCCCGCAGGTCGCTCCGACGCAGGAGCGGCGCCTCCCGCCAGGCGCCGCCGGTGTACAGCGGGACGTGGGCAACCGGCCGGGGGGCCGGGCCGCCCGCACCGGCCGCGGTCGCCGGCCGCGACGGCGGGCCGGGCGGGCCGACCGCCTCGGTGGCGACGGTCGCGACGACGAGCTCCCGGTCGGCGGTGAAGCCGTACCGCGCGCGGTGGGCGCGGGCGAAGGCGGCCGCCATCGCCTCGGGGGTGTCGAGCGGGACGGGGATCGCGGCATCCGTGCCGGAGTAGCGGAGGTGGAGGGTGTGGTGCACCCGGACGCCGTCGGCCGGCACGCCGTCCGCCGCGAGCTGGGCGCGCGCCGCCGCGGCGAGCTCCTCGGCGACCCGGTTCACCTCCTGGGTGGTGGCGGCGTCCAGCGGGCGCTCGACCGACCGCTCCCCCAGCGCGGTGGCGTCGGCGACACCGATGCCGTACGCGGAGAGCACCCCGGCCAGCGGCGGGACGACGACCGTGTCGACGCCCAGTGCGTCCGCGACCGCGCAGGCGTGCTGACCGCCCGCCCCGCCGAAGGCGGCCAGCGCGTACCGGGTCACGTCGTGGCCGCGTTCGACGGAG
Source organism: Streptomyces lonarensis (assembly GCF_012033735.1). Lineage (GTDB taxonomy): Bacteria > Actinomycetota > Actinomycetes > Streptomycetales > Streptomycetaceae > Streptomyces > Streptomyces lonarensis. The sequence continues at coordinate 8,961 of NZ_JAAVJD010000189.1, forward strand.
ATCTTCTTCACGGCGCTCGCCATGTTGAGGACGGCGATCTCCAGGTAGCCGGCGGCCACCTCCTCGGGGCCCCGGGAGTCCCCGGTCGCGCGGGCGATCTCCGCCGCCAGCTTCGCGAACCGCTCGCGGACGGTGGCGGCGTCCAGCGGCCGGTCGCCGTCGGGGCCGAAGACGTGCGGGAAGTGGTCCGGCTGCACCTTGCCGAGCATGACGTTGGCGTCGGTGACCGTGAGCGGGCCGCCGCGCCGGTAAGCGGCGGGGCCGGGGTCGGCGCCCGCGGAGTCGGGCCCCACGCGGTAGCGGGCGCCGTCGAAGTGCAGGACGGAACCGCCGCCGGCGGCGACGGTGTGGATGTCCATCATCGGTGCCCGCATCCGGACCCCGGCCACCTGCGCGCCCAGCACACGTTCCAGCTCGCCCGCGTAGTGGGAGACGTCGGTGGAGGTGCCGCCCATGTCGAAGCCGATGACGCGGTCGTACCCGGCCTCCGCGCAGCTGCGCGCCATGCCGACCACGCCGCCCGCCGGGCCGGAGAGCACCGCGTCCTTCCCCCGGAAGGCGGCCGCGCGACGCAGCCCTCCGTTGGACTGCATGAACATCAGCCGCACACCGTCCAGTTCGGAGGCGACCCGGTCGACGTAGCGGCGGAGCACGGGTGAGAGGTAGGCGTCGACGACGGTGGTGTCGCCGCGCGGCACCAGCTTGATCAGCGGACTGACCTCGTGGGAGGCGGAGACCTGGGTGAAGCCGACGGCCTCGGCGATCCGCGCCACCCGCTGCTCGTGGTCGGGGTGGCGGTAGCCGTGGACCAGGACCACCGCGGCGCTGCGGAATCCGTCCGCGTGGGCCTCGCGGAGCGCGCGTTCGGCAGCGGCCTCGTCGAGGGGCAGCACGGTCCGCCCGTCCGCGGCGACCCGTTCGGGAAGTTCGATCACCCGGTCGTACAGCGCCTCGGGGAGGACGATGTGCCGGTCGAAGAGCCGGGGCCGGTTCTGGTAGGCGATGCGCAGCGCGTCGCGGAAGCCGGTGGTGGTCACCAGGACGGTCGGTTCGCCGCGCCGTTCGAGCAGCGCGTTGGTCGCGACCGTGGTGCCCATCTTGACCAGGGCGACCCGGTCGGCCGGGAACGGCTCGTCGGGGCCCGCCCCGAGCATGCGGCGGATGCCGGCGACGGCGGCGTCCCGGTACCGGTCGGGCGCGTGGGAGAGCAGCTTGGCCGTCTCCAACCGCCCGTCGGGGCGCCGGCCCACGACGTCCGTGAAGGTGCCACCCCGGTCGATCCAGAACTCCCAGCGCCCAGTCATGGCCGCCATGGTGCCAAACGGTGCGGCGCCGCACCGCAC
>NZ_JAAVJD010000018.1 GCF_012033735.1 Streptomyces lonarensis
CGGCGCAGCAGCGCCGCGACGGAGCGGCGGGCGGCGGCAGTCGGGCCCCGGACGCCCGGCGGCCGGGCGGGCCTCCGGCACCGGAACGCGGCGCGCGGACCGTGACGGGTCTCACCCCGCGGGCCCACCACGCCCGGTGGGTGCCGGGCGCGGTGTCACATCGCGGCGGCGGTCTTCCGGATGGCCGGCAGCTGGTTGTACAGCCGGCTCCCGGGGCAGTCCGTGCTGAAACCGTCGCGGTGCCCCGAGATGTTGTGCATGGTCACCACGGTCCCCTTGGCGTACTTGCCGCCGGCGGAGACCCGCTTCCAGGTCCCGGCCGGGTTCCGGCCCTCCGCCCGCAGCTTCCAACCACTCAGCTGGGCCAGCGCGTTGGTCACCTTGGCCGGTGCGTCGGTGGAGGAGTGGGTGCCGAGCACGGCGACCCCCATGCTGTTGTGGTTGAAGCCGTAGGTGTGCGCGCCGAGCACGGCCCGCTCCACGCCGCCCGCGCGGCCCTCGTAGATCGTGCCGCACTTGTCCACCAGGAAGTTGTAGCCGATGTCGCGCCAGCCCTGGCTCTGCGTGTGGTAGCGGTAGATGCCGCGGATCACCGACGGCGCCTCGGAGCAGGCGTACCCGTTGCCGCCCGCGGTGTGGTGCACGAAGACCGTCTTGACGGCGTCGGTGTAGGCGAAGCCGCCCTCGCGCCAGGACTCGTCCGCCCCCCACCGGGAGCGTGTCACCACGCCGGGGCGCGGCGCGGCCAGCAGCTGGACGTCCGCCTCCGCGCGCGGGTCGGCCTCCTCCGCGGGCTCCGGCGAATCCTCGGTGACCGCCGGCCCGGGGGCGGTGCCCCCCTCGCCGTCCAGCCCCTCCCCGCCGTCGGGAGCTGAGGTGGGCGCGCCGGACCGCTCCTCCCGCACCTCCTCGGCCCCGGCGTCGGGTGCCCCGGCCGCCGGGTCCTCGCCCGGGTCGATCAGCTCCAACCGCAGCCCCGCCGGCAGTTCGGCGCCGGAGCGGCCCGTGCCGTCCGGGACCACCCGCACCTGCACGCCGTCCGAGTCGCCCACCCAGAGCGGCTCGGTGCCGCCGGCGAGGGCGCGGTCCTCCTCCTCGGCGGTCCCGGGGTCCGGGCCGTGCTCCGCCGTGGCGTGCAGGTGCTCCCACTGCGACCACTCCCCGGTCTCCGACGAGCGGGTCCGCACCTCGGCCTCGCCCGCCAGTTCGGCGGCAGCGTCCGACCACACCACGCCGAGCAGGGAGAAGGAGTCGACGTCGGTCTCCTCCAGGCCGACCGCTCCGGCCGCCGGGGCGTCCGCACCCGCGGTGCGACCACCACCCCCCAGCGGCCCCAGGGCAAGCGACTGGGTGCCCCCGGTCTCCGGCGCGGCCACCGGCGCCTCGACCACGGCACGGCCGGAGTCCGGGGGCGAGAGCGCGCCGGCCGGGGAGACGGCCGACGGAAGGACAAGTGCCGCGATCGACGCGGCCCCGACAGTGGAAGCGATGAATGCACGCATAGCAACCATGCTGTGCATATCCGTATACATCTGTCGAATGGAAATATGACGGTATGTAAGCAATGCCGCGGCGTGTCGGCCCCGGCCCCGGCGGCGGCACCCTGCCCGCCCCCCGGCGCCCCGCGTACCCTTCCGACGATGAACACCAGCGATCAGACCCCCTACGACCTGCTGCGATCAGCACTCGCGGCGGACGGCACCCGACCCCTCGTCACCTACTACGACGACGCCACCGGGGAACGCGTCGAGCTCTCCGCCGTCACCCTCGCCAATTGGGTGGCGAAGACGGCCGGACTCCTGCAGGACGAACTGGGCGCCGAACCGGGCGACCGGCTCGCGCTGCTCCTCCCCGCCCACTGGCAGACCGCCGCCTGGCTGCTGGCGTGCTCCGCCGCCGGCGTCGCGGTGGACATCGGCGGCGACCCCGCCGCCGCCGACCTCGTCGTCACCGGACCCGACCGGCTCGCGGAGGCTCGTGCCTGCACCGGGGAGCGCGTCGCGCTCTCGCTCCGCCCCCTCGGCCTGCGCTTCCCCGAGACACCCGAGGGGTTCACGGACTACGCGGTGGCCGCCCCCGGACAGCCCGACATCTTCCATCCCCACACCGACCCCGAGCCCGACGCGCTCGCCCTCACCGTCGACGGGCGCCGGTTCAGCGGCGCCGAGCTGGTCGCCGAGGCGCGCGCCGCCGCCACCGGGCTCGGCCTCGCCCCCGGCGCGCGCCTGATGTCCACCCGTGGCTACGACAGCTGGCCCGGTCTCGCCGCCGGACTGTACGCACCGCTCGCCGTCGGCGGCTCGGTGGTGCTCTGCCGCCCCGCCGACGGGCTGGACCAGCCGGCCCGGACACGCCGCGCGGAGAGTGAACACGTCACGCACTTCGCCGACTGAACCGCTCCCGGCGGGGTCGCGGGGCCACCATCGCTCCCATGACAGCGGACGACCACCACCCGGAGCCGGCACGTGCGCGGGGCGCCGACCGGCCCACGCCCCTCGCCGACCTGCTCACCACCACCGAGCCCGACCGCCCGCGCCCCCGGCGCGGGCGGCTGCTGCTGCGCGCCGCGGCCCTCGGAGCGCTGGGCCTCGCCCTGCTGGCGGCCGGCACCGGCTACCTCGCCTACCGCTCACTGGACGCCGGCATCACCCGCGACGACGGGACCGCCCGGGAGCTGGAGATGCGGGGCGGGGACCGCCCGCCGGAGCCGCCCGGCGACGCGCGCACCGTGCTGGTGATCGGATCGGACGACCCCAGTTCGCTGCCGGGCGCGGTCGGCGGGATCGGCGCCCGGTCGGACACCGTCTTCCTGCTCCACCTCTCCGGCGACCGGCAGCGTGCCACCGCCGTCTCGTTCCCCCGCGACCTGCTGGTCGACGTCCCCGACTGCACGGGGCCCGACGGCGGCACCGTGCCCGCCGCGCGCGCACAGTTCAACTGGGCGTACTCCCACGGCGGTCCGGCGTGCACCATCCGCACCGTCGAGGCGCTCACCGGGGTGCGGGTCGACCACCACGTCGACATCGACTTCGCGGGTTTCCGCGACCTGGTGGACGCCGTCGGCGGGGTCGAGGTGCACCTGACCGAAGATGTCCGGGACGAGCACACCGAGTTGGACCTGACCGCCGGCCGCCAGGTACTGGACGGCGACGCCGCCCTCGCCTACGTCCGCGGCCGGCAGGGCATCGGGGACGGCAGCGACACCGCCCGCATCGAGCGGCAGCACCAGTTCCTGGGGCTGCTCCTGGACGAGCTGCGCTCCTCCGGGGTGCTGCTCAACCCGGCGAGGCTCTACCCCGTGCTCCGCACCGCGACCGCGTCGCTCACGGTCGACCCGGCACTCGCCTCGCTCTCCCGGCTGCACGGCCTCGTCGGCGACCTGCGCGACCTGCCCGAGGGCGGCCTGGGGTTCGTCACGGTGCCGCGGACCGCGGACCCGGTCGACCCGGACCGGGACGTCCTGGTCCAGCCGGACGCCGACACCCTGTTCGCGCAGCTCCGCGACGACCTGCCGGTGACCTCCCGCCCCCGGGACGGCGCCCCGGCCGGCGGACTGCTCCCCGCCGCGGGAGCCGCCGAGGACGCGGAGGCGGGCTCAGGCCCGGCAGCGGGGTGAGGGGAGCGGGGTGAGGGGGAGCGCGGTCCCGCCGCCGGCCATGGGACGGGGCGTGCGCCGGGGGCGGTCACGCCCGCCGACGGGGCTGGTTCGCCGCTGCCGTGACACGAACGAGACCCCGCCGCGACCAGTTTGCGACCGTTCGGAACAGGACAGGAACGTTTCCGCTCGATGATTCCGCTGCGTAGTCGAACAGATGAGGATTCCGGATCGGCGAAGACGCTTAAAGCGCCATAAAACAGACAGGGTCGATATGTGACGACAGTCGAACAGCTGGCGCTATCACCTGATGTGAAGCCTGCGCAGTGGGTCACCGGCGTCGTCGGTGACGGAACCCGGGGGTTAGTGTTTGCCGTCCGATCCGCAAGTCGGCACGGAGGGCGCACGCACCAGTGGACGCGCAGGGACGTGGGGGAGCGGGGGGCATGGACCCCGCTGATCAGTGGGTTTTGAATCCGGAGACGGGCAACTACGAGTTGCGCCCGCAGAGCGGGGCACGCGGCGGCAGTGGTGCGCCCGCGGGCACCCGTGCGCCGCGGCGCGACCCCGAACCGGGCGACGCCGGCCACCGGGGAGCTCCTCCCCGGCAGCGCCGCGCCCCGAGTGAGGAGAGCGGCCGCCCGCCCGCACCGGCCGACGAGGTCGAGCCGGAGGACGACGACCCGGCGCCCGCCGGCCGCGCCGCCACCCGCGACCGCGAGCTCCCCGCGCAGCGCGACCGCCGTGCCGGGCACGGCCGCCGCAAGGCCAAGGAGAAGAAGAAGCGCGGCAAGAAGATCCTCATGTGGGTCGCCGGCGTCCTCGCCCTGCTCCTGGTCGTCGGCTGCACCGCCGCCTACCTGACCTACAAGCGGCTCAACGACAACATCACCAAGGTCGACGTCCCCTACGACAACCCCGCGACGAGCGACGCCCCGGTGAACATCCTGCTGGTCGGCTCCGACCAGCGGACCGGCGACGGCAACGACGGCTACGGCGACCGCGACAGCCTCGGCCACGCCGAGACCACCGTCCTGCTGCATTTCTCGCAGGACCGCGAGCACGCGACCGCGCTGTCCATCCCGCGCGACCTGATAGTGGACATCCCCGAGTGCGAGGTGACCCGCGACGGCGTCACCGAGACCATCCCCGGCAGCCAGGGCGTCCGCTTCAACGAGAGCTACGGTCAGCAGGGCCGCGACCCGGGCTGCACCTGGAAGACGGTGCAGGAGCTGACCGGCGTGGAGATCAACCACTTCATGCTGCTCGACTTCAACGCGGTCAAGACCCTCTCCACCGCCGTGGGCGGCGTCGAGGTCTGCCTCGCCAAGGACATCGACGACCCCAAGTCGCACCTCAAGCTCTCCGCCGGCACGCACGTCATCGAGGGCGAGGAGGCGCTGGCCTTCGTCCGCACCCGTGACTCCGTCGGGCACAGCAGCGACCTCAGCCGCATCCAGCTGCAGCAGCAGTTCCTCGGCTCGATGGCCCGCTCGCTGACCTCCAACGGCACGCTCACCGACCCCGGCAAGCTGCTCGACCTCGCCGACGCCGCCACCAAGGCGCTCACCGTCGACAGCGCCATCGGTGACGTCCAGAAGCTGTACGAGCTCGCCCGCGACCTCGGCCAGGTCCCCGTCGAGGACATCTCCTTCGTCACCCTCCCGGTCAAGGACAACCCCGCCGAGGAGATCGCGGCCACCGTCGTCCTCGACCGCACCAAGGCCGAGCCGCTGTTCCGGATGATCCAGGAGGACATCTCCCTCACCGCGGAGGAGGAGCCCGAGGAGGACGAGGGCGCGAAGAACGGCGACGACAAGCCGGAGCCCGCCGCCATCGGGGAGATCCGCACCGAGGTGTTCAACGGCGGCGACACCCCCGGCGCCGCGCAGCAGACGCTGGACTGGCTGCTCGGCAAGGGAGCCGTGCTCGCCACGCTCGGCGGCAACGCGGACGCGCAGGAGACCACTGTGCTGCTGCACACCCCCGACCAGGCCGCGCAGGCAGCTACGCTTGCCGACATGATGGGGATGGCCGACAGCGCGGTGAAGCTGCGCGAGAACGCCGAACCGGGACGGGCCATGACGCTCATCCTCGGCAACGACTTCTCCGGCCCGGGCGTCCCGATCGAGGCCCCGGCGAAGAAGCCGGAGAACCTCGATTCCTCGACGGCCAACGACGCCGCCGACAACTGCGCCGGGTGACCCCGGGCCATCCGGTCCGGGCCGCCCCGCCGCAGCCACCTGACGACAACCGCAGAGACGACCGGGGAGCAGCCGTGCGCGGCACCGACGGCAACGGCAACGCCATACCCGAGGACGACGAGCAGCAGCCCGTCGCGGTCGTCCGACCCGAGGACCTCGGGTGGGACGACAGCCTGTACGACGACACCCCCGCCGCGGGCGGCGCCGGACGCGACCGCGACGACGCCCCGCAGCGGGCCGACCGGCCGGAGCAGGCCGAGGGAGCGGCCGGCCCCGCGGCGCTCCCCGCCGGGAACGGCAGTGCGAGCGAGACAAGCGGGGAGAGCGACACCTCCGGTGCTGACGGGGACAGCGCAGGCGACCGCCCCGCGACCGGCGGCTCCGCCGGCGGGGACGGCACCGGGACCGGGGGAACCGACGCCGCCGACGGTGACGGGGGCGACGGACCCACGCCCTCCGGCCGGCAGCGGCGCCCCCGCTGGGCGCGTGTCCTCATAGCCGGCTCCGCGGCGCTCGCCCTGGCCGTGGTCGGCGCCGGCGGCGCGGGCTGGTACTACGTGCAGCACCTCAACGGCAACCTCACCAAGAGCGACCTGCACCTCGGCGACAACAAGCTCGACAAGGCCGCGCCCAACGACCGCGGCCAGACCCCCCTCAACATCCTGCTGCTCGGCAGCGACGCCCGGGACTCCGAGGAGAACCTCCGGCTCGGCGGCGCCGCCGACACCGTCGGCGGCCCGCCCATCGCGGACGTCCAGATGCTGCTGCACGTCTCCGCCGACCGCAGCAACATGACGGTGGTATCGATACCGCGCGACACCCGGGTCACCATCCCCAAGTGCACCGACCCGGCGACCGGCCGCGAGTTCGACATGGTGGAATCCGACACCATCAACCACAGCCTCCAGCGGGGCGGGCCGGGCTGCTCGGTCGCCACTTGGGAGGAGCTCACCGGCATCCCGATCGACCACTTCATGATGCTGGACTTCGCCGGGGTGGTCAGCATGGCCGACGCCGTCGGCGGCGTCCCGGTCTGCGTCGACCGGGGTGTCGACGACCCCAAGTCCCACCTGAAGCTGGAGGCGGGCGAGACCGTCATCAAGGGCGAACAGGCCCTCCAGTGGCTGCGGACCCGCCACGGCTTCGGCGACGGCAGCGATGTGGGCCGCACCAAGGCCCAGCACATGTACCTCTCCTCGATGGTCCGCGAGCTCAAGGAAGGGGCGCGGCTCACCGACCCCGGCAAGCTCAACGCGCTGGCCAACGCCGCCACCAACGCCCTCACCGTCGACCCCGACCTCGGCAGCGTCAACCGGCTGTACGACCTCGGGGAGGACCTGCGCGACGTCCCCAGCGAGCGGATCAACATGATCACCATGCCGTGGGTCCCCGCGCCGCAGAACCCCGCCGCCCACGTCGCGCCCAAGCCCGGCGCCGCCGAGGAGCTCTTCGCGCTGGTCCGCAACGACATCGCGCTCGACGAGGAGTACCCGGACGACATCGCCGAGGCGGGCGAGGACACGGACGCCGACGAGGACGCGGCCCAGGCCCGCGAACCCGCCGAGGTCGCCGTCACCGTCCGCAACGGCACCGGCTCGGTCTCCCTGCCCGCGATCACCGGCAGGGCGAGCGTCGTGGTGGCCGAGCTGGCCGCCCTCGGCTACGTGCAGTCCCACGTCGACGAGCGGCCCATCTCGCAGGCGGAGACCTCGCTCACCCACCCCACCGGGGACCAGGCCGAGGCCGACGCCCGCGCCGTGGCGGCCGCCCTCGGCCTCCCGGACCGCGCGCTGCGCTCCTCCGCCTCCGCGGAGGCGTTCACGCTGGTCATCGGCGTCGACTGGCGCGAGGGGAACCAGTTCCCCGCCGCACCCGACGCCGGCCCCTCCGAGCCCGAGGAGCGCCTCGACAGCGCCGAGGCGATCACCGCGGACGACGACAGCGCCTGCATGGTCGTGAACCCGCTGCACGCCACCGACTGAGCCGCGCCCCGCCCCGCCGGCGGCTGCGTCGGGCACCCGGGTACGACAGCGCCCCCGCCGCACCCCCTTGTGAGGGGTGCGACGGGGGCGCCGCCGTACGTCCTGCCCGCGGGGGCCGGCCTCAGACGGCCGTGCCGGCCGGTGCGCGACGCGAGGCGCGCACCCGGCGGGCCAGCGACCGCGGGCTCGTCAGGAAGCCCCAGCCCCACGACATGTGCATGGTCGCCAGCGCCACCGGGATGCGCACCCGCGCGCCGAGCGAACGGCCCCGGCCCGCCGGGAGCGAGCCCGCCGTGATCGCCGCCAGGTACCCGACCGGGACGACCAGCGTCCACGGCGTCACCACCGCTCCGGCCAGCCCCGCGGCGATCGCCAGCACCGCCGCCGGCGGCGCGAGGTACCGCGGGTTGATCGACCCCTGGTGGTAGCGGGCCACGACATGCCGCCAACGACCGTAGTCGTGGTACTGCCTGGCCAGCTTCCGGACCGTCGGCCGCGGGCGGTAGGACACCAGCAGCTCGGGCGAGAACCAGATCAGCCCGCCGTCCTGCCGGATGCGGAAGTTGAGCTCCCAGTCCTGCGCGCGGATGAACTCCGTGTTGTAGCCGCCCAGCCGCTCCAGCACCTCGCGCCGGAAGACGCCCAGGTAGACGGTCTCCGCCTCGCCCGCGGCACCCCCGGTGTGGAAGGCGGCGTTGCCGACGCCGATCCGGGAGGTCATGGCCGCGGCCACCGCGTGCTCCCAGTCGTTCTCGCCCTCGGCGTGCATGATGCCGCCCACGTTGGCGGCGCCGGTCTCCGCCAGCAGCCGCACCGCCGTGGCGATGTAGCCGGGGGAGAGCATGCCGTGGCCGTCGACGCGCACCACCACCGGGTGGCGGGACGCCCCGATCGCCGCGTTCAGCCCGGCCGGGGTCCGGCCGGTCGGGTTGGGCACCGTCTGCACCCTGCCCCACGGCCGTTCCGCGTTCTCGGCGACCAGGTCGGCGGCGATCTCGTCGGTCCGGTCCGTGGACGGCCCGAGCGCGATGACCACCTCCATCTCGCCCGCGTACTCCTGCCGCAGGATGGCTTCCACCGCGTGGCGCAGGTGTCGTTCCTCGTTCAGCACCGGCATGATCACCGACACCGCCGGAAGGCCGTGCTCACCGGGGTCGCTGCCGCCCCGGTCTCCTCGTGTCGTCACCGGCTCACGGTACCGCGAACGGATCACCGTGGTTCGCCCACCCGGGTGGTGTGCGGCGGGTCTGCGCGCGCCGCGCCCCGGCCGTTCCTACGCTCCCAGCGGGGTGACCCGGCCCCCGTTCGTACGACAAGCGGAGGTTCCGACCTTGCCCGCCAGCCGCCCGCAGCACCCGAGCAGCCAGCGCCCCCGCCCAGCGACGGGCCGGCGCCGACGGCCGCGCTGGGGGCTGCGGCTCTCCGCCGTGGCCGCGGCGGGCGTGCTGCTGACGGGCGGCGTCGGCCACGCCATGGTCTCCACCATCGACACCGGGGTGGAGCGGGTCGACCCTTTCCACGACCTCAGCAACCGGCCGGACACCTCCAAGGGGCTGAACTTCCTGCTGATCGGCAACGACAGCCGGGAGGGCATCACCGCGGAGGAGAAGAAGAAGTTCGGCATCGGCGGCGAGGCCTGCCACTGCGCGGACACCATCATCCTGGTCCACCTCTCGGAGGACCGGGAGCGGGCGAGCGTCGTCTCGCTGCCGCGCGACTCCTACGCCGAACTCCCTGCCCACGCCTTCGAGGCCGGCGGCGGCGAGCGCCACCCGGCGCACCCCGACAAGATGAACGCCGCCCTCTCCCACGGCGGCCCCTCCCTGATGGTCCGCACCGTCGAGAAGATGACCGGGGTGCGGATCGACCACTACCTGGAGGTCAACTTCCTCAGCTTCATGCGGGGCGTGGACGAGATCGGCGGGGTCGACGTCTGCACCGTCCGCCCCCTCAAGGACGAGAAGTCCGGGCTGGACATCCCGCCCGGCACCTCCACGCTCAGCGGGGGCGAGGCGCTCCAGTACGTCCGGGCGAGGTCGGTCGACCCCTCCGCCGACTTCGGGCGGATGCAGCGGCAGCAGAAGTTCCTCGCCGCCTTCCTGGACAAGGCGGTCAGCACCGACGTGCTGCTCAACCCGGCCAAGCTGCGGCGCACAGCGGACGTGATGCTGGAATCGGTCCGGGTCGACCCGGAGTTCGGCGTCGACCAGATGCTGGAACTGAGCCGCGCGCTCGGCGGCTTCGACGCCTCCTCGGCGGAACTGACCTCCGTCCCCGTGGACGGCGCCGGTAAGAAGCTGCCGGGCGGCGGCTCCACCGTCGCCTGGGACGAGGACGGCGCCGAGCGGCTGTTCGCCGCGATCCGGGAGGACCGCCCGCTCGCGGGCGCCGACGCCCCGCCCCCGGAGGGGGAGGAGGCGTCCGACGGCTCCGCCGGCGACGGGGGGAAGGACGAGGAGGGCGGCGAGGGGGCCGGTGCCCCGCGCGGTGCGGTGCCGGTCGAGCTGGCGCCGGAGGAGGTCCGGGTGCGGGTGGAGAACGCCAGCACCACGGCGGGGCTCGCGGCCCGCGCCGACGAGCAGCTGGCCGCCACCGGCTTCAGCACCGGCGGCCTCACCCCGGAGGACGACCCCGGCTCCGCCGCCACCTCCCAGTCCCGCACCACCATCACCCACGGCCCGGAGCAGCGCGCCGAGGCCGCCGCGCTGCGCGCCGCGCTGCCCGACGCCCAGCTGCGGGAGGTCGCCGACCACGGGGACCAGTTGCTCGTCGCGATCGGCGAGGACTTCGACCGGGTCCAGCCCGTCCGCGACGGCCGCCGGCCGATGAGCTCCCAGGAGTGGAAGGACGGCGGCTTCGGCGCCGCCACCGGCGACCAGATCATCTGCGACTGAGCGGGTCCCCCCCCACCGGGCCCGGCGGCGCCACCGGCGACCGGTGGTGCCGCCGGGCGCGCTCAGCGCACGGTGAGGAACGCGTCCGCGTCCCGGGCCGGACGCGGCGCCGGCGCGGCCGCCGGGTGGCCGACCGCCACCGCCCCCATCGGGTCCCAGCTCGCCGGCAGGTCCAGCGCGCCGCGCACGGTCTCGCGGCAGAACAGGGTGGACGACACCCACGCCGACCCCAGCCCCTCGCCGGCGAGCGCCACCAGCAGGTTCTGCACCGCCGCACCGGCGGCGACGACGAACATCTCCCGCTCCGCGGCCGACCGCCGCGCGTCCGGGTAGTGGTGGGCGCCGTCGGCGACCAGGCAGGGGACCACCAGGTAGGGGGCGCGGCGCAGCACGTCGCCCCGGCGGACCCGACGCGCGATCCATTCCTCCTCCCGGCCGTCGGCACGCAGGTCGGCGACCCAGGCGTCGAGCATGGCGTCGAGCAGCCCGGTGCGGGCGGCGGCCGACTCCAGGAGCACGAACCGCCAGGGCGTCGTGTGGTGCGGGGCGGGCGCGGTCACGGCGGCGGCGACCGCCCGGCGGACCGCCGCGCTGTCGACGGGGGCATCGGTGAACTCCCGGACGGTCCGCCGCTGGGTGACGGCGGCGCGGATCGCCTCGGAGGTGCCCAGCCGGAACATGTCCGCGGCCGCGTCGCGGACCAGCGGGCGCGCCCCCGGGTCCTCCCCCGGGGCGTCGGTCGGGCCGGCCGCCGGGTCGTCGGCGGGGCCGGGGGAGGTCAGCAGGTGCTCGGCGAGCCCGCGGACGACGGCGACGGGCCGCCCCTCGGTCTTGCCCTTCACGAGTTCGCCGGCGCCCGCCAGCTCGTCCGCGACGGCGGTGACGCTGACCCCCAGCGGGTTGCCGTGGGTGTCGGTGCCGCCCCGCAGGTCGTCCAGGGCCCGCAGGCCGGCGGCGCCGATGGCCACGTCGGTCTGCCCCTCGCGCCAGGGCCGTCCGAAGGTGTCGCTGACGACGACGGCGACCTCGGCGCCGGTCCGCTCGCGCAGCCCGTCGCGGATCGTCCGCGCCGACGCGTCCGGGTCCGCGGGCAGCAGCAGGACCGTGCCGCGCGGGGTGTTGGAGGCGTCCACGCCGGCCGCCGCCATCACGAAGCCGTGGCGTGACTCCACGATCCGGGCCGGTCCGCGCCGGGCCACGACGCGGACCGTCTCGGCGTCGACCGCCGCCTCGCGGTCGGCCGCCCGCAGGACGCGCCCCTCGGCCTTGCTGACGATCTTGGAGGTGACGACGAGGATGTCGCCGTCGGCCAGCGGCTGCCCGCCGGGGGCGGCGCACGCCTCGGCGATCAGCTTCGCCAGGTCGTCGCCGGGGGACACCTCGGGCAGGCCGGCGAGCGACCACACCCGGAAGGAGTCGGAGCGTGCGGCGCCTGCCGACGTACCCGCGGGCGCGGCGACGGGGGCGGCCTGGGCGGGTTCCCCGCCCGGGCGCGTGGCGGCCGTCACGGCGCGACGTCCGCGGTGAGGGCCGCCGCGAGGTCGAGTGCCTCCCGCGCCATGGCGGCGGTGGCCTCGGGGTCGGTCATCATCAGCGGCACGGCCCGGCAGCGGATGCCGTGGCTCTCCACCGCCGCCACGGCGTCGGCGTCGCGGGTGTCCACCAGCCAGCCGTCGAGCAGCCCCGAGCCGTAGTGCTCGGCGACCGCCGCCGCGGTCGCCTCGACCCCGACGGCCGCCAGCACCTTGTCGGCCATGCCGCGCACGGGGGCGCCGCCGACGATGGGGGAGAGGCCGACGACCGGGACGCCGGCGGCGGCGATGGCCTCCCGGATGCCGGGGACGGCCAGGACGGTGCCGACGCTGACGACCGGGTTGGACGGCGGGAACAGCACCACGTCGGCCTCGGCGACGGCTTCCAGCACGCCGGGCGCCGGCGTGGCGGTGTCCGCGCCGACCGGCACCACGGCGTGCGCCTCGGGCTCGGCCCGCAGCCGGACCCAGTACTCCTGGAAGTGGACGGCGCGACGGCTGTCCCCGTCGTCGATCAGGACGTGCGTCTCCACGCGGTCGTCCGTCATCGGCAGCAGCCGGACGCCCGGCTCCCAGCGGCGGCACAGCGCCTCCGTCACCGCGCTGAGCGGGTAGCCGGCGGCGAGCATCTGCGTGCGGACGACATGGGTGGCCATGTCCCGGTCGCCCAGCCCGAACCAGTCGGGTCCCACGCCGTACGCCGCGAGTTCCTCCTTGACCGTGAAGGTCTCCTCGGCCCTGCCCCAGCCCTGTTCCTCGTGGATGCCACCGCCGAGGGTGTACATCACGGTGTCGAGGTCGGGGCAGACCTTCAGCCCGAAGAGGTGGATGTCGTCGCCGGTGTTGCCGATGACGGTGATCTCCGCCTCCGGCGCGGCCAGTTTGAGACCGCGCAGGAAACGGGCACCGCCCGTGCCGCCGGCCAGAACCACGATGCGCTGCATACGCCCCAGTGTGTCAGCAGCTGCGGCCCGGACGCCCGGCGGTCCGCGTGCCGCCGGCAGCCGGGACCGCGGCGGCGCCGACGGCCGCCGGGGGCTGCGGCGCGGCCTCCCGGAGCGGCTGCCCCGCCGCCGGGAGCCCGGGGTGGGCCGCCCGTCCGGCGGCGGTCACCGCGCCCCCGGAGTGCATCGGCATCGCGGTCAGCCCCGGGTGGTAAAGGTGCAGGGAGACCGCCGGCTCCAGCGAGGTGTTGACCATCTCGTGGACGTACCCCGGCGCGAACACCCGCCGCGGCCCCGGCCGCAGCGCGCGCCCCCGCGCCGCGCCGGCGGTGAACTCGGTGAGCTCGCCGGCCAGCACGGTGAACACGCCGTGGGCGTCGCCGTGGTCGTGGCGCCCGCTGCCCTGGCCCGGGAGCCAGCTCAGCAGCCACAGCTCGTAGCCGGGACCGGTGCGCAGCCGGTGGTACCAGCGGCTGGTCGGGTCGTATCCCACCAGCGGGCGCCACTGCTCAGGACAGTCCGCCACGGAACGCAGCAGTCCGGCGAACCCCGCGACGGTGCAGGGGTGTTCGGCGGGCGGCGTCATTCGGTGCGGCAGCGCGGTGGTGTCACCGGCGATCTCGTTGTCGCTGTACATGGGGAACCCGTGGTGTCGAGTGGGCGGACGGTCGGTGGGGGCGTCGACAGCCCCGCCCGGAAGCCTGTGACCGGTCGGACACGCAGCGTGGCTGACGCCTCAGATGAGCGCTTCCGGGGGAGGTCTGTCAAGTGACCCGTGCGTTCGGACGCATTGTTTCACCACATCCGGTTGCCACCGGTGCCGAAAGGTTTATGCGTCCGGGGACTGGACAGGTGGCGCAACATCGGACCTGACAGGCGCCGTTGTCTTCCTGTGATTCCACTGTGATCCGGGTCGCTCGACCGGGGCCACCGGAACACGCCGGGTGTGCGAATCGTCCTCACTCCAGGACCCCTTGGAGCGGGCGGTCGAAACACCCGAAGTGTCCGGAGGTTCGTGGTGATTGATCACGATCGGCGCGGGTGTGGTGCCGCTGGGTGAATCACCGGGCAGCAGGCAGAACACGGCTTGACGGGCCCGGATGACGCACTTGTAATTTCACCCGTGTCGTTCGGTCTGTATCGGTAACGGCAACATCACGGGGACGCAAGGAAGGCGAGGCGCAGATGACCGAGCTGTTCCAGCAACTGCTGGTCGAGGACACCGACGAAGAGCCGGGCTGGCAGGAGCGCGCACTGTGCGCCCAGACCGACCCGGAGTCGTTCTTTCCCGAGAAGGGTGGCTCCACCCGCGAGGCCAAGAAGGTCTGCCTCGCCTGTGAAGTCCGCTCCGAGTGCCTGGAGTACGCGCTTGCCAACGACGAACGCTTCGGGATCTGGGGCGGCCTGTCGGAACGCGAGCGCAGGCGGCTGAAGAAGGCCGTCGTCTGAACCGGTCACCGCGGCGCCGGCGTCGTCGTGCCCGCGTGATCCACCCGTCCCCCACGGCCGACGGCCGCGAACCCCGTATACCCGGCCCCCGCCCGGGGCCCCGTCACCAGCAGCACCCGCTTCAGCAGGACCTCATCGAAGCAGCGGCCGGACCCGCCGGCCCAACCCCCGCGCACACGCCCCGCACCGTGCGCGGACCGGACCGGCGGCCCCCGCAGCCCCGGTAGTGTGTGGCTGTCCGCCGACCTCCACCGAACCGGGGCCCGTACCTCGATGCCTGCCGCAGCCGCCTCACATCCAGAGCTACCGCAGCATGTCGTCACCGCCGTGCTGGTCTCGCACGACGGCGAGCGCTGGCTCCCCGACGTGCTCGCCGGGCTGGTCAACCAGCAGCGACCCGTCCAGGACGTCATAGCCGCCGACACCGGTTCGGCCGACCGCTCCGCCGACCTGGTCACCGACGCACTCGGTCCCGAGCGCGTCCTCCACCTCGCCCGCCGCACCGGCTTCGGTGCCGCCGTCGCCGAGGCGGTCCGCACCGCGCCCGTCCTCACCCCGGACGACCTCAGCTACCTCAAGCGCCCCAGCGGCTGGGACCCCGAGACGCGCACCTGGCGCGACGACACCTACGGCATGCCCGAACTGCCGCACGGTGAACCCATCCACTGGCTCTGGCTGCTCCACGACGACTCCGCGCCGGACACCGACGCCCTCGCCAAGCTGCTCCGGCACGCCGAGGCCCACCCGGAGGCGGCCGTCATCGGCCCCAAGCTCCGCGGCTGGTACGACCGCAGGCAACTCCTGGAGACCGGCGTCACCATCGCCCGCAGCGGCCGGCGCTGGACCGGGCTCGACCGCCGCGAGCAGGACCAGGGCCAGCACGACCAGCACCGCAGCGTCCTCTCCGTCTCCACCGCGGGCATGCTCATCCGCCGCGACGCCTACGAGCGGCTCGGCGGCTTCGACCGCAACCTGCCCCTCATGCGCGACGACCTGGACCTCTGCTGGCGCGCACACTCCGCCGGCATGGACGTCCGCGTCGCACCCAGCGCCGTCATGCGGCACGCCGAGGCCGCCGCCCGGGAGCGGCGCACCATCGACAGCGCCGGACGGCTCGGCGCCAGCCCCCACCGGGTGGACAAGGCCGCCGCCGTCTACGCGCTCCTCAGCAACAGCCGCTCCAAGGTGCTGCCCTGGGTGATGCTGCGCCTCGTCGTCGGCACCGCCATCCGCATCCTCGCGTACCTCGTCGGCAAGGCTCCCGGCCGCGCCCTCGACGAGTTCGCCGGGCTGCTCTCCGCGCTGCTGCGCCCCGGACGCATCCTCAAGGCGCGCTCGCAGCGCCGCACCACCACCTCCGCCGACCTCGACCACGCCGCGCTCCGGCCGCTCTTCCCGCCCCCCGGCGCCACGGTCAAGGCGACGGTGGAGCAGGCGGTCAGCGCCATCTCCCGGCGCGACGAGGCCGCGGCCGCCGGCAGCCGGCACGGCGCGGTCGAGTCCGGCCCGGGAAGCGACGACGCCGACGTCCTGGAGGTCGAGCAGTTCACCCGGGTCCGCGCGGTCGCCCGCCGCCCGGCCCCCGTCCTCTTCCTGCTGCTCTGCCTGGTCGCGCTCGCCGCCTCGCGTGAACTCGTCGGCGGCGGCGCGCTCTTCGGGGGCGCCCTGTTGGCGGCCCCCGCGGAGGCCGGTGAACTCCTCGCCCGCTTCCGGGAGAGCTGGCAGCCGCTCGGGATCGGCGACACCGGGACCGCGCCGCCCTACCTGGCGCTGCTCGCGCTGCTCTCGGTGCCGTTCCTCGGCTCCACCGGTCTCGTGATGACGCTGCTGATGGTCGGCGCCGTCCCGCTGGCCGGGCTCAGCGCCTACCTCGCCTCCAAACGGCTCGTCACCTCTCGCGTGCTGCGCGCCTGGGGCGCGACCGCCTACGCCTTCCTGCCGGCCGTCACCGGGGCGATCGCCTCGGGCCGCGTCGGCACCGTGGTCCTCGCGATCCTGCTGCCGCCGCTCGCCCGGTGCGCCGTGTACTCCGCCGGGCTGGTGCCCGGCAGTCGCGGCCCCTGGCGGGCCGCCTGGGCCGGCGCGCTGCTGCTCACCGTCGTCACCGCCTTCACGCCGGTGATCTGGCCGCTCGCCGTGCTGCTCGCCGCCGCCGCGCTGGTCCGGCCCGGTTCCGGGCGCGGGCACCGGCTGCGCCGGTTCGCCGCGCTGCTCCTCACCCCCCTGGTGATGCTGGCCCCGTGGTCCCTGACCGCGCTGACCAGTGTCGACGAGCTGCTGACCGAAGCCGGGCAGCGGCTGGCGGCCGACCCCGCCTCGCCGCTCGCCCTCCTCGGGCTCAACCCCGGCGGCCCCGGCACCCCCGCCGACTGGCTGATGCTCGGACTGCTGCTGGCCGGTCTCGCCGCCCTGCTGCGCCGGGAGCGCCGCACCGCGGTCACCGCGGCGTGGGGAGCCGCCCTCGCCGCGCTGGCCGTCTCGGCCTGGGCCAACGGCTCCCACTGGGCCGGCCCCGGGCTGGTCGTCGTCGGCCTCGCGGTGATCGCCGCCGCGGCGCTCGGCGCCGACGGCGCCCGGCACCGCGTCGCCGCGGAGAGCTTCGGATGGCGCCAGCCGGTCGCGGTGCTGCTCGCCGTCGCCGCCGCCGTCGGCCCGGCGCTCGCCGCCGCCGGCTGGATGGTCCGGGGCGCCGAGGGGCCGCTGGAACGCGCCAACCCCGTACAGGTTCCGGCCTTCGTCGCCGAGGAGAGCTCCACCGGCGACCGCGCCCGGACCCTCGTCCTCGCCGGCGAGGAGCAGACCGCCGACGGCGCGCCCGCCGCCCTGGACTACGCGGTGGTCCGCGGCGCCGGTACCCGGCTCGGGGACGCCGACATCGCGCGGCTCATGGCCGAGGACACCGGCCTCTCCGGGATGGTCGCCGATCTCGCCGCCGGCTCCGGTGCCGACCAGGCGGAACGCCTCAGCGGCTACGCCATCCGGTATGTGCTGGTCCGCGACGGTTCGCCCGACGAACTCCACCGGATTCTCGACACCACCCCCGGCCTGAAGCGGCTCAGCCAGGAGGACGGCAGCGCCCTGTGGCGGGTGGAGCGCGAGCTCTCCCGTGTCATGGTGCTGCCCGCCGAGGGCGATTCCACCGCCCCCGCGCGGCTGCCGGCCGGGCCCGTGGAGGTCGACACCGACCTTCCCGACGGCCCCGAGGGCCGCGTGCTGCGCCTGGCCGACACGGCCTCCGAGGGCTGGCAGGCGACCCTCGACGGCGCCCCCCTCACCCCCGTGACCGTCGACGGCTGGGCCCAGGGGTTCGAACTTCCGGCCGGCGGAGGTCGGTTGCTCGTCTCTCACAGTGACGGCACGCTCCACACCCTGTGGGGCTGGGCGCAGGGCTTCGGCCTGCTGGTCCTGGTGATCCTCGCGCTGCCCGGCCGCCGCCGCGAAGTCGACGACGACCTGCCCGACGACGCCGACGCCGCTGCCGGGAGCACCACCCCGGCCGAGGCCGGAGGCGGGACGACGACGGTCCCCGCGGGAACGGCGATCGGGTCGCTGCCGCCGTTCTGGCGTCCATGGGAGGTCCGGGAGCCGCTCCGGAAGTCCGTGACGCCGACACCCAGAACTCTGCCGGACGGGTGTTAAGCGAAGATTGCCTCTCCGTGTCGTGCCTGGATCATTCCCGTGGCGGGCCGCCCCGCCGGGTGAGACCTGCGTCACCGCAGCTCAGCCGGTGTGACGCGCACCACGCGCCGGGGTCGCGCGCGCCGACCCCGGACCTCCGGCGCGCGCCGACCGCCGCGCCCCGACAGCCCGTCCGTCCGCCCGGTGCCGGCGCCCGCCCGGCACCTCAGCCCGCCGGGAACGGCGCAGGCCCGGGAACGGCGCGGGCCCCGCACTGCGCGGGCGCACGGTGCGGGGCCTGACGGTCCGACGGGTTCGCGGTGCCGCCGGCCGGGTTCCCGGGCCGGCGCAGGGCGCGCCGGGGCAGGGCGCGCCGCGGCGCGGCTACTGGGCGAGGAAGGAGAGCAGGTCCTGTCGGCTGATGACGCCGGTCGGCTTGCCCTCGACCAGCACGATCGCCGCGTCGGCCTGCTCCAGCGCGACCATCAGGTCGGCGACGGGCTCACCGGAGCCGACCTGCGGCAGCGGCGGGCTCATGTGCTTCTCCAGCGCGTCGTCCAGCGTGGCGCGCTGCGCGAACAGCGCGTCCAGCAGCTCGCGTTCGACGACCGAGCCGACGACCTCGGCCGCCATGACGTCCGGGTGGCCGGCGCCGGGCTTCACGATCGGCATCTGCGAGACGCCGTACTCGCGCAGCACCTCGATGGCCTCACCGACTGTCTCGTCGGGGTGCATGTGGACCAGCTCGGGGATGCCCCCGGTCTTGCGGCGCAGCACGTCGCTGACGCGGGTCTCGGGCTCGCCGCCCTCCAGGAAGCCGTAGTCGGCCATCCACTCGTCGTTGAAGATCTTGCTGAGGTAACCGCGCCCGCCGTCGGGGAGCAGCACCACGACCACGTCGTCCGGGCCCAGCTCGCGGGCGACCTCCAGGGCGCCGGCGACCGCCATGCCGCAGGAGCCGCCGACCAGCAGCCCCTCCTCCTTGGCGAGGCGCCGGGTCATCTGGAAGGAGTCCTTGTCGGAGACGGCGACGATGCGGTCGGCGACCCCCCGGTCGTAGGCGTCCGGCCAGAAGTCCTCGCCGACGCCCTCGACGAGGTACGGGCGGCCGCTGCCGCCCGAGTAGACGGAGCCCTCCGGGTCGGCACCGATGACCCGGACCCTCCCGCCGCTGGCCTCGCGGAGGTAGCGGCCGGTGCCCGAGATGGTGCCGCCGGTACCGACGCCCGCCACGAAGTGGGTGACGCGGCCCTCGGTCTGGGTCCAGATCTCCGGCCCGGTCGTCTCGTAGTGCGAGCGCGGGTTGTCCGGGTTGCTGTACTGGTCGGGCTTCCAGGCGCCGGGCGTCTCGCGGACGAGGCGGTCCGAGACGTTGTAGTAGGAGTCCGGGTGGTCGGGGTCGACCGCGGTGGGGCAGACCACGACCTCGGCGCCGTAGGCGCGCATCACATTGATCTTGTCGGCGGAGACCTTGTCGGGGCAGACGAAGACGCAGTGGTAGCCCTTGCGCTGGGCCACGATGGCGAGGCCGACGCCGGTGTTGCCGGAGGTGGGTTCCACGATGACCCCGCCGGGCTTGAGCGCGCCGGACGCCTCCGCCGCCTCGATCATCCGCAGCGCGATGCGGTCCTTCACGGAACCGCCGGGGTTGAAGTACTCGACCTTGGCAAGCACCGTCGCCTCAATGCCCTCGGTGACGCTGTTGAGCTTCACCAGCGGCGTGTTGCCGACAAGGTCGATCATCGACTCGTAGTACTGCACTGTGTCTCCACACTCCTGATCGGCGTCGGTCGCGGCGGTGGGGCCGGCTCCGGTGGTGCGTCGGTCACGCGGGCCGCGCGGTACGACGGCTGCGGACCGGCTGTCGGCTGTGTGTCGCCACCGGCACTCTATCGGCGCGGCCCCGCATGTGGACGCGCGTTGCGCACACCCGCTCGACCGCCCCGGCGCGGGAAGCGTGGAGCACGCCGGTGCGGGTACGTCGCAGATACGCCCGGTCACCGGCGGCGACGTGCCGTGCACTGCTGCCGGACGGCGGGGCGGGGCGCGCCGCCGTGCGCGGCGCGCGCGGACGGCGGTGGTGCGCACGCTACCGGCACGGCACACGGCAGGATCGGCACGAACACCGGAGCCTTCACCCGCCCCACCGGGCGGTGCGGGTGCCGATGGCGGCAGGGCGGCCGGGCACGGCACGACGCACGACGCACTAGGCAGTAGGCAGTAGGCAGGACGCAGTAGGCAGCACCAGGACGACGCAGGACGAGGACGGCAAGGGCGCCGTCACCCGGACCGGGGTGGCGGCGGGACGAACGAGGACAGCGGACCGGGAGCAGTCACACCGGGCGGTGTCGCGCCGCTACCGCGGCCCGGCACCCCGGTCGAAGCGGCGGGCACGGTGGCCCGCCCCGCGGGGAGGTGGAACGTCCATGGCGGGAGCGCGAGTGGCGCGGCGGATCGCGACGGCCGCGGCGTTGGGCGGCGGCGGTATCAGCGTCGTGGGTGGGGTGGCACTGGGTGTGCTGCTCACCGAGGCCCAGCTGGCCCGGCGGCAGATCGGCGTGAGCGAGGAGACGCCGCCGGTCGCCGACGGCAGGTACGGTGCGGCGCTGGGCAGCGGGCGCCGTCCGGCGCTGCGCCTGGGGTTCCTCGGCGACTCGACGGCAGCGGGGCTGGGGGTGCAGCGGGCGGCGCAGACCCCGGCGGCGCTGGTCGCCTCCGGTCTGGCCGCGGTGGCGGAGCAGCCGGTGGAGCTCCGCAACGTGGCGCTGAGCGGCGCCGAGTCCACCGACCTCGATCGCCAGGTCTCGCTGCTGCTGGCCGACCCGCTGGTGTCGCCGGCCCCCGACCTCTGCGTGATCATGATCGGCGCCAACGACGTCACCGGCCGCCTCTCCCCCGCCACCTCGGTGCGGTGCCTCTCGGAGGCCGTCGCCCGCCTGCGGTCGGCCGGGGCGCGTGTGGTGGTGGCGACCTGCCCGGATCTCGGGACCATCGAGCCGGTCGCCCAGCCGCTGCGCTGGGTGGCGCGGCGGCTCAGTCGGCAGCTGGCGGCGGCGCAGACCATCGCCGTGGTGGAGCTCGGCGGCCGGACGGTCTCTCTCGGCGACCTGCTCGGCCCGGAGTTCGCCGCCAACCCCCGCGAGATGTTCGGCCCGGACCGCTACCACCCGTCGGCGGAGGGGTACGCGACCGCGGCCATGGCGCTGCTGCCGACGGTGTGCGCGGCGATGGGGGTGTGGCCGGAGCCCGAGCGGGTGGAGCCGGCCCGTCGCGAGTCGGTGCTCTCGGTGGAGCGCGCCGCGGTACGGGCGGCCAAGGAGGGCGGCACGGAGGTCGCCTCGGACGACGCGGCCCCCTCGCGGGCGCCGTGGGCGCTGCTCAAGCACCGCCGGCGGCGGCGCATCGCGGGTTCGGAACCCGAGCGGGCCGGCGAACCCGGCGCGGACGGGCCGGAGGCGGACGCCCCGGCTCGCCCGGAGGAAGGCGCTCGCCCGGACCCCGGCGGCAACGGCGGGCCGACCAGCGGCGGGGCCGACGGTGGCGAGTTCGGGGACGGCGGGGAGTTCGGTGACGGCGACGCCGGTGGCAGCGACTCCGGTGGCAGCGGTGGCGCGCAGCACGCCCTCACGCACCACCGCCTCACGCACCACCGTTCGTCCGCCAACCGCCCGGCCGGCGAGGTCGCCGGCCCCGGCCCTGGGAGCCCGTCATGCCCGAAGCCGTCATCGTCGCCGCCACCCGCTCCCCGATCGGCCGGGCCCGCAAGGGGTCCCTGAAGGACCTGCGCCCGGACGACCTCACCGCGTCGATCGTCCGCGCCGCCCTGGACCAGGTCCCGCAGCTCGACCCGCGCGACATCGACGACCTGATGCTGGGCTGCGGCCTGCCGGGCGGCGAGCAGGGCCACAACCTGGGCCGGGTCGTCGCCGTGCAGCTGGGCATGGACCACCTGCCGGCCTGCACGATCACCCGCTACTGCTCCTCCTCGCTCCAGACGACGCGGATGGCGCTGCACGCCATCCGCGCCGGGGAGGGCGACGTCTTCGTCTCCGCCGGTGTCGAGACGGTGTCGCGGTTCGCCCACGGCTCGTCGGACGGCATGCCCGGCACCCACAACCCGCTCTTCGCCGACGCCGAGGCGCGCACCGCCCGCCGCGCCGAGGAGGGCGGCGAGGGGTGGACCGACCCGCGGGAGGACGGCGACCTGCCCGACGTCTACATGGCCATGGGGCAGACCGCGGAGAACCTGGCCCGCGCCAAGGGCGTCACCCGCCAGGAGATGGACGAGTTCGGTGTCCGCTCGCAGAACCTCGCCGAGCAGGCGATCGCCGCCGGGTTCTGGGAGCGGGAGATCACCCCGGTCACCACCCCCGACGGCACGGTCGTCAGCAAGGACGACGGCCCCCGTGCGGGCGTGACGCTGGAGGCGGTGCAGGGGCTGAAGCCCGTCTTCCGCCCCGACGGCCTGGTGACCGCCGGCAACTGCTGCGCGCTCAACGACGGTGCCGCCGCCCTGGTGATCATGTCCGACACCAAGGCCAGGGAGCTGGGCATCACGCCGCTCGCCCGCGTCGTCTCCACCGGCGTCTCCGCCCTCTCCCCCGAGATCATGGGCCTGGGCCCGGTGGATGCCTCCCGCCAGGCGCTGGCCCGCGCCGGGATGACCATCGGGGACATCGACCTGGTCGAGATCAACGAGGCGTTCGCCGCCCAGGTCATCCCGTCCTACCGCGACCTCGGGGTCGACCTGGACCGGCTCAACGTCAACGGCGGCGCCATTGCCGTCGGCCACCCCTTCGGCATGACGGGTGCGCGGATCACCACCACGCTCATCAACTCGCTCCGGTGGCACGACAAGCAGTTCGGGCTGGAAACTATGTGTGTGGGTGGCGGCCAGGGCATGGCCATGGTCCTGGAACGCCTGAGCTAGAGGTGACGCGCGTCACTGGCGCCCCTCGGTATACACCAGCGATACCGAAGCGGCCCCGTGATGTGACCCAGCACAGGACGCCCCGCATCCGCGCAGGTCAGCGCGGTGCGGGGCGTCGGGCGAAGGAGGCCGAGGGACCAAATACCCTCCCGGTTCGTGACGTTCCGCTCTGCACCACGTGGCACCGGTGCGGAAACGTGGGATAGGAACTAGGGGGACACCGCGACCAGGAGATGCTTTGTGAGCGCCATATCCCTCATCCTGATGCTCGCCGCCGGCCTCGCTCTGGCCGTATGTACGGCCGCACTGTGGGTCGCACGCGGCCTGCGCGCCGAGGTGACCGCACTGCGGGCACTTCTCGCGCCCGCGCTGCTGCCGCCGGCCCGCGTCGCACCGGACGAGGAGCTGATCCGCGCCGCGGTCGCCGACGCGCTGGCCGACGAGCGCGACCGCGAACTCGCCGAGGCGCGCGCCTTCTGGGCGGAGCAGGAGGCCCGGGACGCCGAGAACGCCTCGATGGGCCACCACACCTCCGCCGCCTCGTCCGCCGACGAGATGCTGCTGGACGCACTCCTGGAGCGCTACCTCGCCGAGGGCGACCACGCCGGTGCCGACGGGTCGCTGCTGGGCGGTGCCGAGTTCGGCGCACTGGGCCCGGACGTGGACCTGGCCGGGTACGACCAGCACGGCTACGACGCCCACGACGCGACCTTCGGCATCCGCCCCACCGGCCCGGTCGTGCCGCGCCAGGGCACGGGCCGCGAGGACGCCGACTTCCTCGACACCGAGCACTCCGCCGAGCGCCCCGGGGACGCCCCGACCGGCCGCGTGGACGAGTCGTCCGCCGCCGGCGAGCGGCGCGCCGGCGAGGAGCGCGGGCAGGGCGAGCACGGCGAGTCCGCGCCCCGTCGCCCCTTCCTCCCCCGCCAGGCCACCGGTGACGTGACGCCCGCGCCGGCGCCGGAACCCCGCGACGAGGACGACCAGCTCTCCGCGGAGATGGCCGCCGCCCGCCGCCGCCACCCCTCGCACCCCGGCTACTCCCTCTCCGGCGAACCCGTCGAGCTGCCCGGCCAGGCCCGCGAGCCCGGCCACGACGCCGCCGTCGAGGAGTACGAGCGCACCACGGAGCGGCTGGGCCGCCTCGCCCGCGCCGGAACCCCGCTCGCCGACGTGCGCCCCGGACCGCTCGGCACCCTGGACGTCTTCCTCTTCGAGGACGGCACCACCCTCTGCCTCTCCCCCGGCCACCGCGAGACCTCGCAGCGCCTCGCCTCGGCGGTGCGCGCCGGTGAGTCGCCCGTGCTGCTCGGCGGATCCGGCGTCTCCGGCGCCTACGCGCTGACCTTCGCCTGCGGCGAGGAGAGCATCTACCTGCTGGCCGACCGCATCGTCGCCGCCTGACCGACCGACCGCCGGTCCCCACGACCTCGGCCCCCGCTGCGCCGCCCACGGCGCACCGGGGCCCGACTCCATGCCGGGGTGTCTCAGGAAGAGGACTTCCGCGCTGCCCGGTCCAGCACGACCGGCCGCCCACTGACCTTGTCGTAGCGGCGACGCACGTACATGGTGAAGCCGAGCGCGTGCAGCGCCTCCTCCGCGGAATGCGTGTTGGCCGGCCGCCGGCCGAGCGCGGTCTCCACCAGCGGCAGTACCGGCAGGTTCCGCCCGCCGACCTCGACGACCACTTCGTGATCGGTGTTGGCCGGCGTCCGCAACGCGGCGACGGCGACCATCGCGAGCGTCAGCTCGGCGTGTCCGCCACCCAGCAACCTCACGCGTGCCGCCTCGGCCTCGGCTCCGGCCCCGGCTCCGCCCCCGCCACTCGTCTCCGCCACCACGTCGCCCCCTCCGACTCCGCCGGGCCTCCGGGCCGCGCCCCTGCCGGACGGCCGCGCTGCTGCCGCCGAGGCTACGCACCGCGCTCCGCGCCAGGGCGGCGTTCGCCGAACTCCACGGCCCGCCCCTGCACCCCGGCTGCAACCCACCGAACCGCGCGCCGGTCGGCGGCTGCGATACTCCATCGCGTCACGCCCCCAACCGTCCCGGGAGACAGCAGGTGAGCGTCACCGCGATCGGCTTCTTCGAGGACGACGAAGAGGAGCACGTCCTGGTCGTGGGCATCGAGTGGACCGACGAGGAGGGTGCCGCCAGGTCCCTGTTGCTCCAACGCAGCACACACGAACCCGACGAGCAGGACGTCCAGGGCGGCATGGACTCCTACTGTGTCTCCACCGAGCAGGGCTTCACCGTCTACGGGTGCCTGCGAACCGTCGTGCTCAGCGGAACGACACTGACACTGGTCTTCCACCAGGAGGACGCGCAAGCGCTGGGCGTTCCCTCCGAGGTCGCGCTGGAACTCGGCACCGCGGCGGTCGACACGGCCCATCTTGCCGACAGGCTCCGCGAGGTCCTGCACTGGGGACGCGCCTCGCTCCGCCCGGAGCTGGCCGGCCTGCGGGAGCAGTGAGGTCGGCGCTGCCGACTCGACCCGCGCGACCCCGTCCATCACCCACGACAACGCCCTGCGCGCGGCACTCCGGCCCCCGCCGACCGCAAGCGGTGCTACGTCGACCGTCACGCGGGCCAACTCGGACGACAGCGGCCGACTCGGGCCCGCTCATACGCGGAACCTCGCCGCCCCGATCGTCAGCGGCTGACAGCAGAAGAGACCCCAGCGCGGGCCCGCCTAGCATTCGTTCGAACAGGTTGCCTGGGTCCACGACGCCCGGAGGTCGCGGCACACCAGGGTGAGCGAGCCCTCCCAGCAGGCAATCTCATGGCTGCAGCCTTCCTGGTGCGGCAGGATCTCGTCGAGGATCACCGTCCCACGGTGCCGGCCTCGTTCATCGGCGGGCAGATCGACAGCGAAGCTGGAAACGCCCGTGTAGCGAATCACCAGGTCCCGGTCGTGCTTCCAGCAGTTGTGCCGGAACTCGACCACCAACTCCCCCTCGCCGGACCGCTGGAGAAGGCTGACCGTCAGGTCCTTCACACATCGACTGCTGTGGAAGTCGTAGTGCGCCGCATCCGTGGCGAAGGTACGCGCACCAGGGGGCAGTTCCCTGGCGAACGAGGGAAGGTCACGAAGGTACCGTCGTGGGTCCAGCACCCCCGTGAGGTCGCCGACCTGCGCATCGAGACTGACGTACTTCACCGCTGCCCCGTTCCGGTCGATGCTTCCCGCCGAGCCGCCACACCTCGCGCGATGAGCCCCGATGTCCTCGACGGGCGCCCGCCGCTGACGGGTCCCCGCACCTCGAGGACGGCCCCAACCGACTCGAACATACAGCGCCACCGGCACGCCACTGCTGCCGCCTTCACGCTCTGCACCGCACTGCACGCCCTTTCAGCACGCGGGGACACGTCGGTCGCGTGCGGGACTGATCACAGTGCACCAGCTTGCACGGACCAGGTCGGGCAACCGCCACGGCGGGGTCGGCACCGGCCATGATCTGGCACACCGCAGGGAGGTCCAGCCCCGGCTCTGCCACGGGCTGAGGACGCTCGGGACGAGGCCGAGGACGAAGCCTCTGGTGCGGCGAGAGATGTCTGATCGTGAACCCGTCCACCCGGGCCCTCACATCGCTGCCAGACCCACCACACGCCGCGAGGGGACAGGCCGGCCGGAAAGATTTCAGTGGCGGCTCCGTTCGTCGGTCGTGTATGCCTGCTTCAAGGTCATCGACAGCTCGACCGCACGCAGGTCAATTACCGCCCCCTCCCAGCACCCAAGGCAGTTGGCGCCTGCCTCGGGGCAGCAAAGTCACCGAAAATCACGCTAGGCTCGCCCGATGGAGCACGTCATTTCCACACCCGACTACCGACCCGACGAAGGCCTGCGTTTCTCGTGGGATGAGGGATTCGATATCTTCGTCTCTGCGACTCAATCGGAAGTGCTCATTAGGGCCAATCGAGCAGGACTCACTTCACTGGCGCGGCACCTCATGACGCTCGCACAAAAAGAAGTGACAAACGGCACGCACGTCCACCTCACCGCCGACCAAGAAATCGAATCAGAAGTTGATCTGATCCTGGAAAGGATGGCAGGCTGAAAAGTCTTCACACGCAAGGCCGGGGCGAGCTGTGCAACAACACATCGAAATCCATGCGCACCAAACCGCCACAGAAGCCGATGGCGATGACCTGCGGGCATGGACTCGCCGCTGCAGCCGTCGTTACCAAACACCCCAAAGCAAAGCTGGAACGAAAACGGATGGACCCACGAAACCACTTGGAGACGCTACTCCATCCCGACAGGGCTCTGCAAACACACCCAAACTCGCGAGAGGCGAATCAACGAGCCGCGACAGCTCCGCTGCTCCGGTGGCGGGTAGGCGTGTGCGCGCCGCGTACGGCGTGAGGTACACCCCGGACGACTCCGGCCGATCTGCCACATTCGAGGCCTTGGAGCTCGTGTGCGACACGCCCCCTTCCATCGTCTTCCCTTGCGGAACGGACTGGACCCTCAGAACAACCGAGGGCCACTGGCCCAACCTGCCCGCATGGTGTTTCCCGATCGAGTCGTGGGCTTTCGAGGAAGTAGAAGAGATTGGAAAACCCGGACTCGATGTCATCGCCTCGACCTCACGCCTCCTCGATGCCGTGGGCGAGGAGATCGGCACTCTGCTGGAGTTCCGCACTGCCTGGGTCACCGTCAGCTCCGGCGACGCCCTTTCGCTGGACGTCACACAAAAGAGCCAGTAGAGATCATTACCCAATCGAAACCAGTAGCGGCAAAGACGACCGAAACGGACCCCACTGATCCACCGATGATCATCGTCGAAACATTCCTCAGAGCGCATTCCAACAACTTCATTTCATTCGAGTCGACACAGAGCAAGGCCAAGGATTCTGGCTGCATCGAGGGATCGGCCTCCGTCTCCATCGATGGCCGCCCCTTTCTCGACGTCACCTGTGGGACTACGTCCACCCCCCTGCGCATACCTGGTTGATGCGGTCTGCTCGCTCCGTGCGACGGGATCGAGCTCCTTCTGTTTCCCGGACCAGCCTGTTCAGGTCAACCTTAATGGTGAGCCCAAAGGAAGATTGCTGGCATTCGTTACCGTTGCGGAACAGATTCGAAGACTACTCACCAACGAGGCTGAATTCGTTCAGGCACTGCGTTCACGCGGTTCGCATCTCTTCAGCAGAGCTGCATCACAGTTTTCCGGAACGGGCTACGATCGAGACAGCTCGTGGGCTCTTGCTGCGCGACCCGGAAGGCTCCTTCCTCAGCGACACCCGATGGGAGCGACGGCTTGACGAAAGCCAAGTCGCCGCTTTCAGGAAAGCAGAGCGGACGCTGGGTACGCGCATGAGAGACACGCAGCGTGAACTCCTGATATCGGAGATAGCGGGCCGACGGCTCACCTACGGCAAGCTGGTCTCGCGAGCCGAACGCGAGCTGCCGCGAGGGCCTTGACCTTCCGATCTGCAACAACAGACAAGGTTGAGGCTCGGCAGCCTGACAGAACCGAAAGACAGCGAGAGATCTACATGTCCAGAGAGGTCACATTGCACCGTCGAGTCTGTGGCCTGCTGCAGCACCAACCCCCCTGGGGGGGGGGAAGACGGATATACTCCGAGCTTCGAGATCTGTGACTGCTGCGGGATCGAATTCGGGTACGAAGGTATACGCCCTTCGGGCATCGCACGAGCTCGAGACGCTCGGAAGGAATCGGGGTACCGGTGGGCGGAAGACTCAGCGCGCCCCAGCGGCTGGTGTGCCGATATTCAGCTGCGGAACGCCTGGCACCCGGAGCAGTCTGACGCTGGACCCCGGCCCTAGTATCGCCATGGTAATTCAAGTCACTGCGCCGACGCCGACCTTCACGAGAACTTACAAAATCAGGGGGAGTGTTTTCTGATGGTCGAGATTCCAGTCGACAAGCTCAAGAATGTGATCGACTTGCTCATGGAGCGGATCCAGACCGATGAGCAGGTTTTGGACATCGAAGCGGACGCCTTCTGGTCGGTTCCGCGGGATCAGGCGTACAACGTCTACAGCGAACCGCAGAATCTCACGATCGGTATGCTCTCTGAGTCGTGGGGCCACCTGGAAGATATGCTCTCCGATCCCGACCGTGTCGTGGGACACGGCTTCGTGTGGCTCTCCGACGTGCTTCGCGCCATCGGTGACGAAGCATCCTCCTGATCAGGGAAGCAACGGTGGCTCGCCGCAGCTCATAGCCACCGACAACCACCCGCTCTGGCTGCCGGCCGCCCAGCAGTGGATCGACGCCGTCGATCTGGAGCCAGGCACCCAGCTCTACCCGGACGACGGCACCCTCGTCGACGTCACCGCCGTGACCGCCAGCGCCATCGCCACGATCTCACCGTCGAGTGCGTCCACACGGACTATGCAGGGCTTGCAGGTAAGGGTAGAAAGACTGCACCGGCGCGCGCGTTGCTGACTCAGGAGATCATCGTGCTTGGAGATAGTCAGGTGAGCAAGGAAGATCAGGTCGCAGACCTGAAGTTTTCGGCGGCGCAGGGGGAAAGCATCGAGGTGTGCTTCGAGCCCGTAGGAACCACCTTCTCCCTGAGTGACGGTGAAGCGGTCTTTCTCCGGACCGCAATATCGAACGTGGCCTCGTTTGAGATTGTCTCGTGGCCTAATGGGGTTGGGGTTTGGGTCCCCTACCCCGGCGACTATGCGATCGTTGACTCACAGGGGAACGAAATCGATACACTCTAATTCTCTCCCGTAAGAGAGGTGAGCCGCTCCGGATGCGTTGCGACGCCTCGACGATGGGGCCCCAGTAAGCGGCGGCGGGAGTGAAGCCACGAGATGCGAACCTGAAGCCCCGCCGGGTGACACCTGGCGGGGCTTCAGCGTGGTCTGACGGCAACGGCATTGGCAACGGCATCGTCAGCGGGTGGGTACTGCGCAAGCGAGGGATCGTCACCGTTCATCGGGCCCGGCAGTGCTGTTGGCGGCGTGGCGAAGGGCGGTACTGAGGGTGTCGATGGCGTCGCGCTGGAGGCGGAGCCTGACGTGGGCGTAGACGGTGGCGGTGACGCCGATGTGGGCGTGGCCGAACGGTTCCTTGATGATGACGAGTTCGACGCCCTGCTCCAGGAGCAGGGTCGCGGTCGATTGGTGGAGGTCGTGGGAGCGGATGCGGCGGAGGCCGGCCTTGCGGAGGAACGCGGTGGGGGTAAGGGTGAGGTCGGTCGGGTCGATCGGCCTGCCCTGCACCGTGGTGAACACGTGTCCGTCGTGCCGCCACGTGGCGTCCGGGGCCTCCCGGTCGTCGTCGTGGACACCGACACCGGCATCGCAAGGGATCACAACCTCACCATCGAGGGCATCCACACGTACTATGTGCTGGCGGACGACACTCCGGTGCTGGTGCACGATTCCGGAGGGGCGTGCAAGGAAGTAACCCTGCCGAGATTCGACATCTTCGAACAAGCTCGCAACAAGGCGCCCGATCTCCTGGGTGAGGTTGATCCAGCTACTCGGCAGCCGTACATCGGGCGTCTCGAATCTGCGCCGACTACCTACGGCAAGGTAGTGGGATTCACCACTCGAGTGGACGGCGAATTCAAGAGGTTCAGGATGGACTACAATCCGGTGAAGGGTCCCCATATTAACCTGGAAGTCGGCAAGGGTGACTTCGCACGCAAGTGGGCAGTGCCATGGAATGGAACAGAAGACGATTTCGCGAGAATGCTTGGCGGTAATTCGTGACGGTCCACGGTGTATACGGAACCAGGCCCGACCTCCTGCCTAGGTCTATGGTTCGAGTGGTTCGTGCAGACCCGCAGGGTGACCGACGGCTGACTTGGGTTGGGCGGCCGGGTGTGCAGTTGCTGAACCTGGATCACCATCTCCAGTACGAGCGTGAAAGCCTCAGTCATTACCCGCGCAGCCCCGGGACACCGGCTACACGATCTACGACGGACTGCTGCGCCCGCGGCAGACGCAGGAACCCGGGCCGAACGGGGGCCGCCTGCTCACCGACACCTTCCACGACGAACGCGGTCTCGTCTCGCGGACGTTCGGCGCCTACTACACGCCCGGGGCCCCGAGCGGCACGCTGTTCCTCCCGGACGACGCCGACAGTGTGGAGACCCAGACGCGCCACACCTACGACGGAGTGGGGCGCGACATCCGGACCCAGGTCCTGGGTGGGAACAGCGACGGCGCGAAGGTCCTCGCCACCACGGAGACGACGCACTTCGGCGACCGGGTCACGGTGGTCCCCCCTGACGGCGCGACGGTCACGACGTCGCTCAGTGATGCACGGGGCCGTCTGACCGAGCTGCGCCAGCACCACGGTCGCAGCGCCGCCGGCGAGTACGACACGACGCGCTACACCTACACACCCGCCGACCAGGTCGCCGGGGTCACCACCCCGTCGGGCGCGACGTGGGAGTACCGGTACGACCAGCAGGGGCAGCGGACCGCCTCGATCGACCCGGACACCGGAACGACCACCAGCACGTACTCCGACCGCGGCGAGCTGGTGACCACCACCAACGCCCGCGGCGTCACCCTCCACCGCACCTACGACGGGCTGGGCCGGCAGACCGAACTGCGCGAGGAGAACGCCGAAGGGCGGCTGCGCGCACAGTGGGAGTACGACACCGTCCCGAGAGGGAAGGGCCAGCTCAGCAGAGCGACTCGCTGGGAGGACGGCGAGGCGTACGTCAACGAAGTCGTCGCCTACGACCCCCGGTACCGGCCTGTGCGCAGCAGGACCATCATCCCGGGAGCGGAAGGGGCACTCGCCGGTACCTACGAGACAAGGCAGGACCACACGCCCGCCGGCCTGGTCCGCGGTGTGACGTACCCCGCTGCCGGCGGTCTTCCGACCCACGGCATCTCCTACACCTACGAGAACGGCACGCTGCGGCCGATCCGGGCCTTCGAGCAGGGAGGGCTGACCGCTACCACGGTCTACAGCCACACCGGTAAGCCGGTGCAGTTCGCGATGCACCGCGACGCGGCGGATACCGTCTGGGCCACCAACACCTACGAGCGAGGTACCCAACGGCTTCAGACCACACGGGTCGACCGCTCTGACCAGCCCGGTTTCGACCGGCGCGAGACCTACTCGTACGACGACGCCGGCAACGTCCTCTCGATCGCGGACACCTCCAGCAGCGGTGCCGACGTGCAGTGCTTCTCCTACGACCACCTGCGCCGACTGACCGAGGCATGGGCGCAGTCGCGCACCGACTGCACGACTGACGGCGGAGCGCCGAACATCGGTGGGCCGTCCCCCTACCATCACGCCTACACCTACGACGAGGCCGGGAACCGCACGACGGAGACCCTGCACGAGCAGGACATCACCCGCACCTACAGCTACGACGAGGACCAGCCGCACACGCTCACCGAGGTCGTCCAGGAGGCGCCGGGCGTCCGGTCGCTGGAGGAGTACGGCTACGACGAGTCCGGCAACACCGTCTCCCGGCAGGTCGGGGGCAAGACCCAGACACTGGAGTGGAACCCCGAGGGCCGCGTCGCTTCCGTGGAGGACGCGGACGGCACGACAGTCGAGTACGTCTACGACGCGGACGGCTCGCGGCTGATCGGCCGCACCGGCACGGAGACGACGCTCTACCTGGGCCACACCGAGGTCACCGTCGCCAACGGCGGCAGCACGCCCACCGCCGAGCGCTACCTTCCGATGGGCGGCGGCCACACCGCGGTCGTCGATTCCGAAGGCACCACCAGCTTCGTCATGGCCGACCACCACGGCACGGGCAATCTCGCGATCGACGCGGAGAGCCTGGAGACGACACATCGGCGCACCCTCCCCTTCGGGGCGTACCGCGACGACGTGCCGGAGGAGCTGTGGCCGGGGACTCGCACCTTCGTCGGCGGGACCGACGACGTATCCACGGGGCTCTACAACATCGGCGCCCGTGAATACGACGCCGCCATCGGCCGCTTCATCTCGGCCGACCCCATCATGGACCTGACCGACCCCCAGCAGGTCCACGGCTACGCGTACGCGAACAACAACCCGCTCGCCTACAGCGACCCCACGGGGCTGTTCTTCTTCGGGCCGGTGGGCTGGGTACACCGCATCGTTCAGACCATCATCAAGACGGTCGTCAAACACGCCTCATCGGCCATGCGGACCGCGAAACGCAAGGTCTCTCCTCCCCGCCGCCCTGTCATCAGCCGTTTCTCATCTTCAAAGTCCCGCAGTTCCCATGCGAACAACACCCGAGCGCAATCTCCCACCGCAACGCAGGCCTCCTACAGCCCCGGGACCGGCGTATCCCAAACGTCCAATTCTTGCACGACGCAACGGTTCTGCCCGGACTGGCTCCCCGGCTTCTTGGGCAGGAAAGCACTAGATTGGCTCGATCGGAGCGTCGAATTCGGCAAGGACTCGCTAGAGTTCGGCGCATCAGTAGTAGGCGTAGATGACATGGTCGGGTGTGCGCAGGACCCCGGCTTCACGGCGGAGTGCGGCTGGACGCTGGCTGCCGCGATACCAGCTTCCCGAATTGCCCGATTCATAGGAACTTCACTCCCAGGCGCGAGACGCCTGGTAGGGGCATGCAGCAGCTTCGTCCCAGGCACCCGCGTTCTCATGGCCGACGGGACCACGAAGGCCATCGAGGATGTCGCGGTCGGCGACGAGGTACTCGCCACCGACCCCGCAACCGGCGAAACCGGTGCACGCACAGTCACCGCCGAGTTGACCAGCACCGGCGACAAGCTACTCGTCACCGTGAGCGTCCTGGACGGCAACGGCAACCCGCAGCAGCTCATAGCCACCGACAACCACCCACTCTGGCTGGCGACCACCCAGCAGTGGATAGACGCCGTCGATCTCGAACCAGGCGTCCAGCTCTACGCCAACGACGGCACCCTCGTCGACGTCACCGCCGTCGCCACCAGCACCACGGCCACGACCGTCCACAACCTCACCATCGAGGGCATCCACACGTACTATGTGCTGGCCGGCGAAATCCCCGTCCTCGCACACAACAGCAATTGCGGCCCCAACCTTTCTATCAACGAGGGTCAATTTGGCAAAAAATGGGGTAAGCACGCCCAAGACTATGACCTGAACCCCGGCGACGCATCTTCTCGAAAGTGGTTCCGCGACAGGATCGCCGAGGTTCGAACGTCACCCGACGAGGTCCGACAGGGCCCGTATAATCCCACGAGAGGTGGCGGAGAAGACTACTTCTTCTATCGCCAAGGAGACGACCTCCTCATCACCAAGAGCGACGGCCAGTTCGTCACCATGTTCCCCATGGAGGGCCCGAACAAATGGCTTCAGCAAGCCACTCCCAATTCGTAAGGCCCTGAAAATGACCGAGCACACCTCCGGGAATCTACTGACGGGGCATCGCATCCGAGCCGCGCTCGGTATTACATACGTCGCAGACGAAACCGAGGATTCCTCACTTGAAGGCCTGGAGCTTTTGCGCGAAGCGGAACAGTCTATCGTATTGTCTTGCGGCACGGACTGGACACTCAAGGTAAACGAAGGCAACTGGCCAGAAATGCCTGCCTGGTGCTGGCCCGCCGAGTCGTGGGCTTTCCGCGAAATCGAAGAAATCGGAAGCCCCGGGATCGACGTCATCACCTCAACATCAAGCCTCTTTGATTCGACGGGTGAGAATTTCGGAATTCTACTGGAGTTCTCCAAGGCATGGGTAACCGTCAGCTCGGGTGAATCTCTTACCCTTGAGATTAAACACAAGAGCTCACATTAAGAGGCTGTCTCACGTGACTGTCTCACGTGGTGCGTTTCGTGAGTTTCTTGTAGCAGGTCAGCGTGGCGGCCGGGCCGAGGAAGGCGAGAAAGTGGGAGCCCTTTCGCTCGTATCGGACGGTGAGCCGTCGGTAGCCGAAGAGCCAGGCGATCGATCTCTCGATCTTCCAGCGGTGCCGGCCGAGACGTTCGCCGGACTCGATTCCCGGCCTGGCGATGCGCGGGACAAGTCCCCGTTCACGCAGCCAGGAGAGGTGGTCAGCAGAGAAGTACTCCTTGAGCTGATTCCAACCTGGCTGGCGGGTAGTGCGGTTGGGCTGACAACGTGGTGAAGCCCCTGGTAGACGGGTTCACGACCAAGATTCCCTCGCCCACCAGAGGCTTCACATGCTTGTCTACCCGTCCGGGCTGGACGTGTCCAGCTCTGCCCTGCGCCTGCTGTCGACCGAGCTCCGCCGACGCCGGGTGGTGATCGGAACCCGCTGGCGACGCCTGAACACGGGGCGCCAGGCCCTGCTCACCCTCGCCCACCTCCGCAACGCCCCGCCCCTACGCCCAGCTCGCGGCCGGGTTCGGCATCGGAACCACGACCGCCTACCGGTACATCGCCGAGGCCGTAGAGGTCCTGGCCGCTCTCGCTCCGAGGCTCGCCGAGGCGGCACGGACTGCCTCGGCGAAGGCGTTCGTGCTACTGGACGGGACGCTCCTGCCGACCGACCGCATCGCCGCCGACCGGCCCTTCTACTCCGGAAAGCACAAGAGACACGGGATGAACGTGCAGGTCCTCGCCGATCCCTTCGGCCGGCTGCTGTGGGCCTCACCAGCTCTACCCGGTGCTGTCCACGACGTCCGCGCGGCTCGCGAGCACGGCATCGTCGACGCCCTCACCGAGATCGGCGTCGCGTGCTGGGCCGACAAGGGATACCGCGGTGCCGGCGGCACGGTCCGCACCCCGTACTGGGGACGGTGGGAAACACTCTCCGCAGGCCAGCAGGCGGTGAACCGGTCCCACGCGAAGATCCGCGCACTCGTCGAACAGGCCGTCGCCACCCTCAAGTCCTGGCGACTCCTCCGCAAGCTCCGCTGCTCAACCACCCGCATCACCGCCCTCGTCCAAGCCGTCCTCACCCTGCATCTGGCCAGCTCAGCAGCATGATGGAAAAGGCTCAGTGGCTGCGCGAAGGCGCACGTCAGTCGATTCAGAAATACCGCACCGGAAAGATTTCGCTTCGAACCCTGATCAACGACCTCGACTCGACTTCCTCGCATTTTGAGGCATCCTCACTTGGCGAGGAGCTTCGCTCACATTGGTGGACCCTAGAGGAAATCTATGCCGTTGCCCTTGACCGAGGCGATCTTGAAGAACTGTCCCGCGAGGACAAATTGGACATCGAGGAGGCCCTCGATGCACTGGATCGAGTATTGAGTCAGAGGTTGTCTCACGTGGTGAGTTTCGTGTAGCAGGTCAGCGTGGCGACCAGGCCGAGGAAGGCGAGAAGGTGGGAGTCCTTTCGCTCGTATCGAACGGTGAGCCGTCGGTAGCCGCCGGCCGAGACGTTCACCGGACTCGATTCCCGGCCTGGCGATGCGCGGGACAGGTCCCCGTTCACGCAGCCAGGAGAGGTGGTCAGCAGAGAAGTACGCCTTGTCGGCCCGGAGCTTGACCGGGCGGCGCCGACGAGGTCCGCGCCTGGAGCGGATGGCGGGTATCGCGCGGATCAGCGGCTTGAGGGCGAGGCTGTCGTGCATGTTCGCGCCGGACACGGCCACGGCGAGCGGAAGGCCCTGGGCCTCGGACAACACGTGCAGCTTGTTGCCCTTCTTGCCGCGATCGACCGGGTTCGGCCCGGTCAGCGAGCCCCCCTTTCCGCCCGCACCGACGCGGCGTCCACGATCGCCGAGGTCCAGTCGATCTCACCCCGGGCGCCAAGTTCGTCCAGGACCGCCCGGTGCAACCGGCGCCACAGTCCCGCCTCGGTCCACGCGGTGAACCGCCGGTGCGCCGTAGCGGGCGACACCCCGAACGTCTCCGGCAGATACCGCCAGGCACACCCACTGGTCAGCACGTACACCACAGCCGCGAACACGGCGCGCTCGTCCAGCGGCGCCGTCCCACCGCCCTGCGGACGAGAGTTGAACGACGGCAGCAACGGGGCAACCAGTTCCCACAGACCGTCAGGAACCAGCCGCTGCGACAGATCGACACTCACGAAGAGACATCATGCCGCAGCTCCCAACACCACCACGTGAGACAACCTCTAGGTCTACCGTTTCAGGCGCCCGCAGCAACATGGCGGGCGCCTGAGGTCCTTAACCGCCGCATTTGCCAAAGTCTCCCTGCGTGACTGCGCCTGGCTACCAACAAGAGCGACGCGAGGAGTTGACCGTGAATGACCCAATGGACTACTCCGGAATCAAGTCCTAGACAGAGGAATGGGGAGAAAGAGTTGATTACCTGGACTACGTCAAATTTCATGGAGATCTAGGGATGATGGTGGCACTCTCTCGGGTTTTCTGGCCGCGCCTCGTCGAAGTGGAGAGCTGCGTGCCATGGGATCGCGCTTACGAAGAGTCGAATTTCAAAGCTTGGCGTGATAGCCTCTCCGGCGACGTTCGGAAGATTGAGGCGACGTTGAACCAACTACGAGTCTGGCAAAGTGTCGATTCGAATGAGACTGAAGAAGACTGGCGGGCGCAGGATTTCTTTGCTGCACGCGTTGCCAAGACTTGGCGCGCCGCATTGTCCGCTGGATTTCCTGAACGAAGCTTCGGTGTTCGGGTCATCGACCCCGAGGATGGCTCAATTGTTACCTTCTCGTCCTGAGTTATGACGGCGGTGTCGTCACAGCCAGAACCCCTAAAGCTGATTTTGACTAGCACTTCAGTCAGTACGTACATTCGCATAATGGCGTTCCTGGCGTGGAGGTTGCCATTCCGAACACGGCGTTCGGTCGACTTGATCAGTACCCACGAAGTTTGGCAGGACAGTGACAAACGGACAGCTCAGCGAATACGAGCAAGCCCTCGTCGGCGAGATGGTCGATGGTGAAATTGAGGCGGTCTTTCGCTGGGGAATAATCGTGGACCTGGGACTATCTCGCGCTGGGCTCATTGACGCCCTGTACATCGACGCTGGGGATAATTACCAGGTTGGCGATCAAGTCAGCGGCTACCTGGACTACTTTGACGAGCAGAAGGACAAGTTCATCTTGAGGCCGCCTAACCAAATCCCGCTTGCTGAGCGACTGAGGCGGGCAACGGGCCAATAGTTGAAGGTCCTCAACCAAGTCCGCGCAGACCCCTGACCAGAAGCCCCGTCAGGTGAGTGTCGGCGGGGCTTCTGGGGCCCCGGCGACCGTTTCGCCAAGGCGGCAGGAGCGATTCGATCAGCGCCCACACGTCGTCGTCCACGATCTCCGGCCGGGTATGACACCATCACGAACGGCCGAGTCGTCACACCGGCCACGGCCGACCAGCACACTTCGACAGGATCGTGCTACAAGCTCTAATGACGCTCATTCAATTGACTGACCCCGACTTTCGCGTGTGCGAGATCGGTTTCGACTTGTTGTTGACCATCCAGGAAGAGGCGGAGGAGAAAGGATGGGCAACCCGATGGTCCTCTGCGGATGCGCTTCGGAGCCAAGCCAGGGAAGGCGACGTCTTGCTTCGACCATTGACGCGGGAGGAGCGCGGAGGAGTCGTGCGATCGTATCGATGCCTGCTGCTTTTCGCGACGAAATGATGACCAGAACGCTGGCGGCGTCGCCACCATGGATATCGACCCGGCAAGACTGAAATTACTGGAGCGAATCGATCGAGACCCTACTACTCGGAGAGCCTTCGCACAGATTTTCACGCT
The DNA here is from genome assembly GCF_012033735.1 of Streptomyces lonarensis. Classification (GTDB taxonomy): domain Bacteria; phylum Actinomycetota; class Actinomycetes; order Streptomycetales; family Streptomycetaceae; genus Streptomyces; species Streptomyces lonarensis. The sequence goes on from NZ_JAAVJD010000018.1 coordinate 38,713, forward strand.
AGCAACAGGCGGGATTCTGATGATCCCGAAGGAATAGCCTCTCAATCTGTTCGGAGCAGGCTGTGCGATTAGGCCGAGAATGGGGCGAAGCCCCCGGGTTGACGCGTTCACGACCAAGATCGCCCGTTTCGCCGGAACTTTGCATGGGAGTCCGGGGCCAGAGGTGACTCCTCGTCGCCGAGACCGTCGGGCTGCGGCTGAAGGATGGGGGCGCCGCTTTCCTGCTCCAGGCCGACGGAGGCTGCCGGGCGCACCTCCGCGTCTACCGCACCCCGCACTCCGACAGGTGGAGGTCCAGGGCCTGATCGGCGAGAGGCCAGGAGTCAACCGGTGCGCGGTGGGCGGGGTTGATAGTCGGGTGGGGTGGTGGTGGGGGTGAGGGCGGTGGAGAGCCAGGTGAAGGCTCGGGCGTAGTCGGCTAGTTGGGCATTGTTGGATTCCAGGGTGCCGCTGATGACCTGGACGAGGTGCTGGTAGCGCTCCTGGGGGTCGGTGGCGGGTGGGCCCTGGGCTGCCTGTTCCAGGTCGGCGAGGATGGTCGGCTCGATCTCCAGCAGCCCGCGGCCGATCTCGTCGCGCGTCTCCGGGTCCTCGAAGGAGGCGTCGAACATCTCGCCGAGCCAGGTGAGGTAGCGGGCGGCCAGCTCCTGGCCGAGGGGCGAGTCCGGGGCCACGCCGGCCTTGTGTGCCTCGACGGCCTCCTCGATGAGCGGGGTGGCGCTCTCGTAGGAGGCGAGCGCCGTCGGGGAGACCAGCATCTGGCCGGGGCCGTCGGTGAAGCGGTCGTTCAGGTCGTCGCGGATCGCGCGCCGCACCTCCGGGTCGCTGACCATCGACGCCAACTCGATCCAGGCGTCCAGCTGCTCCGGGGTCGGCTCGTCCGGGAGTCGGGGCGGCGCCGAGTTCAGCTCGGCCACGAACCGCGGGTTCTCGTTGAGGCCGTCGCTCACGTCGGCCCAGAACTCCTCGATCAGCCGCACTCGCTCCTCGTCCGACATGGTGACGAGGCGGTGCAGCAGGGCGATCTGCTCGGCGCTGCCTCGCTGGCGGACGATGGCCCGGAGCACCGCGCGGCGGGCGCGCAGTCGGGACGCCTCACGTTCCAGGACCTCCAGGTGCGCGGTGGCCAGTTCGTGGACGGTCGTCCGGCCGGCTATGAGCTGTCGGATGTCGTCCAGGCCGGTGTCGAGGTCGCGCAGGGTGCGGACCATCTCCAGGCGGGCCACGGCCTCGATGGAGTACAGGCGGTAGCCGGCGGGCGTGAGCCCGGAGGGCTCCACGACACCGGCGTCGGCGTAGAAGCGGATGGCGCTGACGCTGAGGCCGGTGCGGCGCGCCACGTCTCCGATCGGGTACATCGTCGCGTCGTCGTTCACGCTGCCACTCTGCGGTCTCAACCCGCTTGAGACTCAACCCCTCGTGCGAACGGGACGACGCGCGGCGCCTCAGCGCGCGGCGTGGGCGTCCTTCACCGTGGCCACGAAGGCCAGCCAGCCGGAGGGCGGAAAGGCCAGGATGGGGCTGTCGTGCAGCTTGGAGTCGCGCACCGGGACGACGGTCGCCGGGCCGAGCCCGGCTTCGAGGCAAGCGCCGCCGTTGCTGCTGCTGTAGCTCGACCGGTGCCAGTCGACCGGGCCGCAGCAGCGTGGGTCGTAGCCGACCTCCAGACACTCGCCACCATTGGTGCCGCTGTAGCTGGACTTCCGCCAGATGAATCGGTCGCGGTGCATGCGCCACCTCCGGGTGGGCGAGCCGGGTCCCTGGACCCACCACGGTGACCGGCGGCCGGACGGTGCGCAAGACCGCCGTAACAGCGCGAACCCCGCCGGTTCACTCATCCGACCCGGCGGGGTCCTGACGTCGCACGCGTTGCACTCAGGCGGAGAAGCGGCCGTCCTTGACCGTGGCCAGGAACTTGCCCCAACCGGCGCTCGGGAAGCTCAGCACCGGACTGTCGGACAGCTTCGAGTCACGCACCGGGACCGCACCCGGCAGGCCACGCCCGGCCTCCAGGCAGTTCCCACCGTTGGTGCTGCTGTAGGTGGACTTGTGCCACTGCACGGCACGTCCGGTTCCACCACTCATCTCTGAAGACCTCTCATGTGTTCGCGGATCAGTTCGACCGACTTGCCGGGCGACAGAGCTTCAGCCCTCAAGAGATCATATGCATGCAGGGCATCCCGAGTCTCAGACTCGTCTGCACTCATTCGTCCTTGAGCGAAACCGTCCGCGTAGAGCACGTCGGGCGTCTCCGTGAAGCTCAGGATCGTGAAGGGACCGGCCAAGCCAGTGTGCGCCGTCACCACTTCCGGGACAACCTGGATAACGGTCCTCGGTTGCTCACCTTCTTGAAGCAGTCGCTCGAGCTGCCCCCGCATGACGTTGTCTCCGCCCAACCGGCGACGCAACACTTGCTCGTCGAGGACGAACCACGCTCGCGGCCTTCCCTTCCCGGCAAGGACCTGCTGACGGCTGATCCTCGACGTCACGAGGTCGTCGAGCATGTCTGATCGCAGGGCGGACAGCATTGCTCGCGCATACTCCTCCGTCTGCAACAACCCCGGGATCACTTGGCTTTCAAAGCTCCGGATCGCGATGGCCTCCCGCTCCATCTCGACGTACGGCAGGAACCAGGCGGGGTAGGCGTAGGCCAGCACCAGGGGGTGCAGGCGGGCGAAGTGGCCGTCGGTGGCCAGCGCGGCGTCCAGGCTCTCGGACATCTCGATCGACGGCACCTGCCGGGCCCGTTCGATCTTGCAGATCATCGACTGGGTGGTGTGGGCGGCCGAGGCAAGCTCCCCCTGCGCCCACGACGCCTTCGTGCGCAGGCGCCGCAGCTCCGTCCCGAAGAACTCCAGCAAGGAAACCTTCGGAGACGGGGTGATGCGTTCGGCGGTCATGGTCCTCCTCTCCCTTCACATGACGGAATGCGGCTCATCGGTGAACCACTGGCGTGTCCACCGAACCGAGCGCAACCCTAGAGCCACAAACAGTCACCTGCGCCCCACATGCACAGATTCGAGGATTCGAATCCATGACACGCCACAAACGGCGAGAAGCACGGAAATCGCGTGCGACAATGCGCGCCTCCGGGCCTCCTGCGGTGTCGCCCCATCCGTGTTTCCGCAGTTCCCATCCTTCGCACCACTCGCCGCCGCGCACCGCTGGCCTGCGGTTTCTCTCGCGCGAGGCGACCGCACTCCCCCGGGCGGCCCTCGCGTGAACAACGACGAAGCGGAATCCCCGCCACCGCCGGAACCGCCGGCGGAGGAATCCGACCTGCCGACGCTCGCCCAGCTTCTGGCCCGGAGTGCGGAACTCGCGGCGCGCATTGAGGAACATCTCAGGAAGTTGGGCGAACGATGAAGATCCCCTTCAATGAGGTTTTCTCAACGGTCCTTACTTCCATGAGCCGTGTAGGACGAGGGCGGCTTTGGTGATGGCTCCGATTCTGTTGGGGCTGAGGGTGACGTGCTGGAGTGCGCGCCAGCGTTGCTTGAGTTCGGCGGCGGCGCGTTCGCCGAGGCCGCGTGTGCCGC
>NZ_JAAVJD010000190.1 GCF_012033735.1 Streptomyces lonarensis
CGCCCGCCGGGCTCGGCGCGCCGCGCTTCCCGGTCTCAGCCACGCCGGACACCGCCTTCCTGCACCGCCGCGGGCGCGAGCGCCGCGGCGGGGTCGTCGCCCTGCGGGGCGGAACGTGCGGCCCGTGCCGCCGCGGAGTCCGCGGGCACCAGCTCGATCGGGGAACCGCGCAGCGGCGCGCCGACCGACCCGGGGAGCGTCAGCCGGAACTGCGCGCCGCCGCCGGGCTCCCCCCAGGCGTCCAACCGGCCACCGTGCAGGTGGGCGTCCTCGGCGGCGATGGAGAGCCCCAGCCCCGTCCCGCCGGTGGTGCGGGCGCGGGCGGGGTCGGCCCGCCAGAACCGGTTGAAGACGCGCTCGGCCTCGCCCGGATGGAGACCGATGCCGTAGTCCCGCACCGCCACGGCGACGGCGTCGCCCTCGCCGGGCGAGGTGGCGAGCCGGACCACCACGTCCCTGCCCTCGCCGTGCTCGACGGCGTTGTCGACGAGGTTGCGCAGCACCCGCTCGATCCGGCGGGCGTCGACCTCCGCCACCACGGGGCTCTCCTCCCCCAGCACCACCAGCCGGCTCCCCTTGCGCTCGGCCAGCGGCTCGGCGCCCTCGACCACGCGCCGCACCACGGCCCGCAGGTCGGTGGACTCCGCCTCCAGCAGCGCCGCGCCGGCGTCGAACCGGCTGATCTCCAGCAGGTCGGCGAGCAGCGACTCGAAGCGGTCCAGCTGGTCGATGAGCAGTTCGGCGGAGCGCGCGGTGACGGCGTCGAACTCGTCCTTGGACTGGTGGATGATGTCGGCCGCCATCCGGACGGTCGTGAGCGGCGTGCGGAGTTCGTGGGAGACGTCGGAGACGAACCGCCGCTGCATCCGCGACAGCTCCTCCAGCTGGTGGATCTTGGTCTGCAGGTTGCGTGCCATCTTGTTGAAGGACTCGCCCAGCCGGGCGATGTCGTCCTCGCCGCTGACCTTCATCCGCTCCTGCAGCCGGCCGGCGGCCAGCCGCTCGGCGATCCGCGCCGCCATGCGCACGGGGGTCACCACCTGCCGGACCACCAGCCACGCGATGGCGCCGAGCAGCGCCACCAGGAAGACCCCGGCCGTGGCGATGGTGCCCTTGACCAGGGCCAGCGACTTCTCCTCCTGCGTGAACGGGAAGAGGTAGTAGAGCTGGTACTGGTTGCCGTGGTTGTCGTTGAGCCGCTTGCCGACGACGAGCGCGGCCTCGGAGGTGCCGTCCGGCCGGACCACGGTGCCGTACTGCCGCTGCGGCACCAGCTCCGCGTCGACGGCGGCCCGCAGCTCGGCGGAGATGCTCTCCTCCGGCCGCACGTCCCGGGAGGCGCGCGGCCCGCGCGGCGCTCCCGGCGCGCCCTCGCCGACGGTGGCGGCGGTGCGCCCGCTGGGGAGCGCGACCACCGAGTAGACGCCCTGCCCGCCGCTGGCGAGCTGCTGCACCATGCCGGTCAGCCAGACGCCCGGGTCCACGACCCGCCCGTCGAGCACGTCCTCGCCGGCGCCCGCCGCGTCCGCCGCGACGGCGAACCCGCCCTCGGCCTGGCTCTGCGCCGTCTGGCGCTTGGCGTCCAGCAGGCCGTTGCGGACCTGCCCGATGACGACGACACCCAGCACCAGCACCACAGCCAGCGACAGCAGCAGCGTCGAGGCGACGACACGGAGCTGGATGTTCCGCCGCCACAGCCGGGTCACCGGCAGCAGCGGCCCCCGGGCCAACCGCCCCACGATGCGCATGGCGGGCTGGGCCCGGCTGCCCGTGGCCCCTTCGGGCAGCAGCCGGGCGTTCCGCCAGGAGCGCCCCGGGGTCAGCGACACGTCAGCTGAATCCGGCCTTGTAGCCGACGCCGCGGACGGTCACCACGATCTCCGGACGCTCGGGGTCGCGCTCGATCTTGGACCGCAGCCGCTGCACGTGCACGTTGACCAGCCGGGTGTCCGCGGCGTGCCGGTACCCCCAGACCTGCTCCAGCAGCACCTCACGGGTGAAGACCTGCCAGGGCTTGCGCGCGAGGGCGACCAGCAGGTCGAACTCCAGCGGGGTCAGCGAGATCGGCGCGCCCGCGCGCTTCACGGAGTGGCCCGCCACGTCGATGACCAGGTCGCCGATGGCGAGCTGCTCGGGCGCCGGCTCCTCCGAGCGGCGCAACCGCGCACGGATGCGGGCGACCAGCTCCTTGGGCTTGAACGGCTTGACGACGTAGTCGTCGGCCCCGGACTCCAGGCCCACCACCACGTCCACGGTGTCGCTCTTGGCGGTCAGCATCACGATCGGGATGCCGGACTCGGCCCGGATCAGGCGGCAGACCTCGATGCCGTCACGCCCCGGGAGCATCAGGTCCAGCAGGACCAGGTCCGGCTTGACCTCCCTGAACGCGGCAAGGGCCTTGTCGCCGTCCGCCACGAACGACGGCTCGAAGCCCTCGCCGCGCAGCACGATCCCCAGCATCTCCGCCAGAGCGGTGTCGTCGTCGACGACGAGTACGCGTCCCTTCATGCCTTCATCATCCCATCAGCTTCCCGCAGCTCCGTCGCACGTGGACCGTCGTACCCCGCCGCGAGCCGCCGTACCTCCGACGGCGGTGCGACGCCGCCCTCGGTGACCAGCGCGGACACCAGGTCCGGCGGGGTGACGTCGAAGGCGGGGTTGTGCACGGCGACCCCCGCCGGGGCGTGGCGTCCGTCACCGCTCCCGGTGACCTCCTCCGCACCACGCTGCTCGATGGTGATGTCCGCGCCCCGGGCCGTGTCGAGGTCGACAGTACTGATCGGCGCCACCACGACGAACGGCACCCCGTGGTGGTGGGCGAGGACCGCGAGCGGGTAGCTGCCGACCTTGTTGGCGACCGATCCGTCGGCGCTGACGCGGTCCGCGCCGATGAGGACCGCGTCGACCGCGCCCGCGGCGAAGAGCGACCCGGCGGCGTTGTCGGCGAGCAGGGTGTGCGGCAGCCCCCACCGCGCCGCCTCCCAGGTGGTGAGCCGCGCGCCCTGGAGCAGCGGCCGTGTCTCGTCGATCCAGAGCCGCTCCAGCCGCCCGGCGGTGTGCGCGGCGCGGACCACGGCGAGCGCGGTGCCCTCGCCGCCGGAGACGAGGGCGCCGGTGTTGCAGTGGGTCAGCAGCCGCCAGCCCGCCTCCCGGGCGGGCAGCAGCCGGGTCAGCAGCTCCAGCCCGTGGCCGGCCATGGCGGTGCTGGCGCGTGCGTCCTCGGCGTGCAGTTCCCGCGCCGCGGCCAGCGCGGTACCCGTCGCGTCGCCCCCGGCCCGGCCGGCCGCGCGCCAGGCGGCCCGCGCCCGCTCCACGCCGTACCGCAGGTTCACCGCGGTGGGGCGCGCCTCGGCCAGTTCCGCGGCCGCCGCCTCGACATCGTCGCCCCGCGCGGCGGCCAGCGCCACCCCGTAGGCGCCGGCGACCCCCAGCACGGGTGCGCCCCGCACGGCGAGCTCCCGGATCGCCCGCACCAGCGCGGGCACGTCACGGCACCACCGTTCCTCCTCGTGCGCCGGGAGCCGCGTCTGGTCGAGGAGGACGACCGCGGGGCCGCCTCCCGGCTCGTCCGCCCACCGCAGTACCGCGGTCATGTCATCAGCCATTCGCACAGTGTGCCCGCAACCGGCCGCTCCGCGCGGGGGTCGGACGTCCTCGGTCCGGGGCCGTCGGCCGCGTCCCGCACCGGACGGCGCACGGGTGTGCGCGCCGCGGGCCGTGGGCAGGGGAACACGAGGGGTCACGTCCCTCGTCCCGCCGCCGTTCAGCGCGCCGGAGGGGGCGGGTGGGGCCAGGGGGGTCCACGAGGCGCGTGCCGCGAGTCGCTCCGTTCCACAGGCCGGCACCGCGGGCGCCCGCACCACGGTGCCCTGGCCACGGCGTGGCACGATGTAGGCCGAGGCTTGTGAAGGAGCGATGGATGAACGACCGCTGGACCCCGCCGGGCGAACCGGCACCGGGGGAGGGTCCCGACGAGAACGGTCAGGGTCAGGCCCGGGGCGAGCAGCACTCCCTGGACAAGCAGACCCCGCCACCGCAGGGCTGGGGCGGCGCCCAGGGCCCGCAGCAGGGCTGGAGCACACCGCCCGGCGGTGAGGCGCCCCACCACGGGGGTGAGCAGCACTGGAGTCAGGGCCCCGGCGGCTACGGCTGGAACAACGGCCCCCACGGCTGGCAGCAGCCGCAGGCGGCGAAGCCGGGTGTGATCCCGCTCCGCCCGCTGGGCGTCGGCGAGATCCTGGACGGCGCCGTCTCCACCGCCCGCGCGCACTGGCGGCCGGTGCTCGCCATCGCGCTCGGCATCGCGCTGCTCACCGAGGCCATGGGCATCATCGCGTCCCGCCTCTGGCTCAACAACGACGCCATGGCGGCGCTGGAGGCCAACGCCGAGCCGACGGACCAGGAGATCCTGGACGCGATGACCTCCGGCCTCTTCGCCGGCAGCGTCCTCGCCGTCACCGCCATGGTCGGCTCGGTGCTCGCCACGGCGATGCTCACCATCGTCGTCAGTCGCGCCGTCCTGGGCCAGAAGGTGACCGTCGGGGAGGCCTGGGCCGACTCGCGCGGCCGGCTGCTCCGCCTGTTCGGCCTGGTCGTCGCCGTCGGCCTCGCCACCGCGCTCCCCGTCATCGCCCTGGTGCTGATGACGGCCGCCACCGGCATGGGCCCGTTCATCGCCGTCGGCGTCATCGTCGGCCTGGTCCTCGCCGTCTGGGTCTGGGTCAGCCTGTCGCTGGCCGCGCCCGCGCTCATGCTGGAGCGGCAGGGCGTCTTCACCGCGATGCGCCGCTCGTGGCACCTGGTCACCGGCTCGTGGTGGCGGGTGTTCGGAATCCAGCTCCTCATCCTGCTCCTGCTGGTGGTCGTCACCTCGATCGTCCAGGTGCCCACGACCATGCTCGCGGCGCTCTTCACCGACTCCCCGGCCACCGTGGGCTTCAGCACCGAGTGGACCCCGCTGATCATCAACGGTGTCGGCGCGGTCCTCGGCTCGGTCATCGGCCTGCCGCTGACCGCCGGCGTCACCGCGCTGCTGTACATGGACCGCCGCATTCGGCGCGAGGCGCTGGACCTGGAGCTCGCCCGGGCCGCCGGCCTGGCCGACCCGGACACCCCGCCCACCGGTCCCGCGTACTGACGCGGGACCGGCGCCCAACCGGCGAACGACAGATGAGCGGGCAGCCCACCACGGGCCGCACGGCGAGAGGACGGTGAGGGGATGACCACGGCTGCCGCCGCGCTGCTCACCCTCCTCCCGCGTGCCACCCCCGTCGACACCGACCGGGAGGCGGCCCGGGAGGCCGCCCGAGACGAGCTCTCCCGGCAGATCTACGAGCAGCACCGCCCGGGCCTGATCCGGCAGGCGTTCGACTGGGTGTGGGAGCAGCTCGGCAAGCTGCTCGACTTCGCCGTCGCGCCCGGCGGCTGGATCGGCGTGCTGGTCCTCGTCGCCGTCGCCGTCGCCCTGCTGGTCGCCCTGCGGCTGCGCCTGGGACGGCTGCGGACGGGCGCGGCCGGCGCAGCCCGCCCCGACGTCTTCGGCGACACGGTGCGCAGCGCGGCGGAGTACCGTGCCGCCGCCGACGCCCACGCCGCCGCCGGCGCCTGGCGCGAGGCGGTACGGGACCGGATGCGCGCCCTGGTGCGGTCCCTGGAGGAGCGCACCTTGCTCGACCCGCGACCGGGCCGGACCGCCGACGAGGCCGCCACCGAGGCCGGTGCCGTGCTGCCCGAACTGGCCGACCGCGTCCGTGCCGCGGCCCGGCTCTTCGACGCGGTCACCTACGGCGACGCGCCCGCCGCCGAGGACGACCACCGACGCCTGCTGGAGCTCGACGAGACCGTGCGCCGTGCCCGCCCGCGCCTGACCGCGCCGCCCACGCCCCCGGACGCCGCGCCCTTCGCCGGAGCCCCGCGATGAGCGCCACCACGACCGCCGTCTCCCCGGACTCCCGCGCCCTGTGGCGCGGTGGCCGGGGGCCGCTGCTCGGCGTGGTCGTCGTACTGGTCGCGGGCGTGCTCCTCGCCGTGCTCCGCTCCGGCGACGGCGGCGCCCTGCGCCACGACTCCCCCACCCCGGCGGGGGCGCTCGCCCTGACCACGCTGCTGGCCGAGGAGGGCATCAGGACGACCCCCGTCGGGACGGCCGCGGAGGCCGGCCGGGCCCTCGGCCCGGACACCACGCTGCTGGTGGCCTTCCCCAACGCCGTGCCGCCGAGCCGACTGACGGACCTCCGGCGCGAGGCGGCACGCGCCGACGCCCGCCTGGTGCTCGTCTCCCCCGGCGAGGGGGCCGTGCACCGGATCGCCCCCGGCGTGGAACTCGCCGGGGAGGCCGAGGTGGACGAGCGGCAGCCGGGGTGCGCCGACCCGACGGCGCGCCGCGCCGGCGGCGCGACCCTCGGGGGTCGGGTCTTCGACCTCTCCGCCGTCGAAGGGGCCGCCGCCTGCTACGGCCAGGGCTCCCTCGGCACCCTCGCGGTGCTCGGGGCGACGGACGGCACCGACGGCACCCGCGCCGCCACCGTCCTGCTGGGCTCGCCCGAGTTCCTCACCAACGACGCGCTGGCCGACGACGGCAACGCCGCCCTGGCGATGGGGCTGCTCGGTGCGACCGAGAAGCTGCTCTGGTACGTGCCGGACGGTTCCGAACCCCCGCCGGAACAGGACGAGCAGAGCCTGCTGGACCTCACCGGCGACAACTGGCGGTGGGCCGCCGGCCAGCTGGTGGTCGCGGTGCTGTTCGCCGCGGTGTGGCGGATGCGCCGCCTCGGCCCTGCCGTGCCGGAACGCCTGCCGGTCCGCATCCGTGCGGCGGAGACCACCGAGGGCCGCGCCCGTCTCTACCACCGCGCGGGCGCCCGCGGCAGGGCGGCCGACGCGCTCCGCGAGTCCACCCGTGCCCGCCTCGCCCCCCTGGTGGGCGTGCGGCCGAGCGCCCCGGTCTCCGAGCTGGTCCGCGCCGTCGGTGACCGCACGGGCCGCCCCTCCGCCGAGGTCGAGGCGCTGCTGGCCGGGCCGGAACCGGCCGACGACCCGGCGCTGATCGCCCTCGCCGACGACCTGGACACGCTCCGGGAGCACGTGGCACAGCTCCCCGGCGCCGGTGCTCGGCCCTCCCCCGCGCCACCGTCGCAGCCCCCGGCCGACCCCGGCCGCCCGCCCGCCCCACCGAAGAAGGACACCCCGTGACGGAAGAGACCACCGCCACCCACCGCGCCGCGCTGGAGGCCGTCCGCGGCGAGATCGCCAAGGCCGTCGTCGGCCAGGACGCGGCGGTCGCCGGCCTGGTCGTCGCCCTGCTCTGCCGGGGCCACGTGCTGCTGGAGGGCGTGCCGGGCGTCGCGAAGACCCTGCTGGTGCGGGCGCTGGCCGCCTCGCTCGAACTCGACACCAAGCGCGTCCAGTTCACCCCCGACCTGATGCCCAGCGACGTCACGGGCTCGCTGGTGTACGACGCCCGCACCGCGCAGTTCTCCTTCCAGGAGGGCCCGGTCTTCACCAACCTGCTGCTGGCGGACGAGATCAACCGGACGCCGCCCAAGACCCAGGCCTCGCTGCTGGAGGCCATGGAGGAGCGGCAGGTCTCCGTCGACGGCACGGCACGGCCGCTGCCGGAACCGTTCCTGGTGGCCGCCACCCAGAACCCGGTCGAGTACGAGGGCACCTACCCGCTGCCCGAGGCCCAGTTGGACCGCTTCCTGCTGAAGCTCAACCTGCCGGTGCCCGAGCGGGAGCAGGAGATCACCGTGCTGCGGCGCCACGCCGACGGCTTCAACCCGGGGAACCTGGCCGCAGCGGGCATCAGCGCCGTCGCCGGACCGGGAGAACTGGCCGCCGCCCGGGAGGCCGTCGCGCGGATCACCGTCACCGACGAGGTCGCCGGCTACATCGTGGACATCTGCCGGGCGACCCGTGAGTCGCCCTCGCTCGCGATGGGGGCCTCCCCCCGCGGTGCGACGGCGCTGCTCTCGACCTCCCGCGCCTGGGCCTGGCTGTCCGGTCGGGAGTTCGTCACGCCGGACGACGTGAAGGCGCTGGCGCTGCCGACGCTCCGCCACCGGCTCCGGCTCCGCCCCGAGGCCGAGATGGAGGGCGTGGGCACCGACAGCGTACTGAACGGCATCCTGGCCCGCGTCGCGGTCCCCCGCTGAGCCGCCGCCATGGCTCTCTCCGGACGCGCGGCCCTCGTCGCCGCACTCGGCGCGGTCGTCGCATGGCTGGTGCCCGGGTGGCAGGGCATCGCGCTGGTGACCGTGCCGCTGCTGCTCGTCGTCCTGCTGGACGTCGCACTGGCGGCCCCGGTCCGGTCGCTGCGGCTTCAGCGGTCGGGCGCCACCACCGTCCGGCAGGGCGACGAGGCGCACGTCGACCTGACGATCACCAACCCCTCGAACCGTTCGCTCCGCGCCGAGGTCCGGGACGCCTGGCCGCCCAGCAGCTGGGCGCCAGGCACCTCCTACGACGGCTCACGGCAGTCGCTGACGGTCCCGCCCGGTGAGCGCCGTCGGCTGACGACGGTGCTGGCCCCCACCCGCCGCGGTGAGCGGCGGGCCGAGGTCGTCGCGATCCGCTCCCACGGCCCGCTGGGGTTCGCCGCACGCCAGGGACGCCACCGCGTGCCGTGGTCGGTGCAGGTCCTGCCGCCGTTCGCGGCCCGGAAGCACCTGCCCGCCAAGCTGGCGCGGCTGCGGGAGCTGGACGGCCGCACCTCGGTGCTGATCCGCGGTGAGGGAACCGAGTTCGACAGCCTGCGCCCCTACGTCGCCGGGGACGACGTCCGATCCATCGACTGGCGGGCGACGGCGCGCCAGTCGGAGGTGACCATCCGCACCTGGCGGCCCGAGCGCGACCGGCATCTGCTGCTGGTGCTCGACACGGGCCGCACCGCCGCCGGCCGGGTCGGCGACGTGCCGCGGCTCGACGCGTCGATGGACGCGGCACTGCTGCTCACGGCGCTGGCCTCCCGCGCCGGCGACCGGGTCGACCTGGTGGCGCACGACCGCACCACCCGCGTCTCGGTGCAGGGCCACAGCGGGCGCGACGTCCTGCCGGCGGTGACCCGTGCGCTGACGCCGCTCGAACCGCGACTGGTGGAGACCGACCCCCGGTCGCTGGTCGCCGCGGCGCTGGCGGCGGCGCCCCGCCGTTCCCTGGTGGTGCTCTTCACCTCCCTGGACAGCGGCGTCCTGGAGGAGGGCCTGCTGCCGGTGCTGCCCCGGCTGGTGCAGCGCCACACCGTCGTCGTGGCCTCGGTGGCGGACCCCGGGATCGAGGAGATGACCGCGGGGCGGGGTACCGTCACCGCCGTCTACGGGGCGGCTGCGGCCGCCCGGCTCACCGCGGAGCGGCACCGCGCCGCGGAGCTGCTGCGCCGTCTCGGGGTGACCGTGGTGGACGCCGCCCCGGACCGGCTGCCGCCCTCCCTCGCGGACGCCTACCTGTCGTTGAAGGCCGCGGGCAAGCTCTGACGCCGCCGCCCCGGGGCGGCCGCTCGGCGGGGCTGCCCCGGAGGCGGAGCGGCCCCGCCGAGCGGCCGCGCGGGGATCGACGGCCGCGTCAGCGCTTCGCGTACCGCGGCGCGCGGAACGGCCACTCCTCGGCGAGCCAGCTCAGTACCGCCTCGTACAGCGGCAGGTCGAGCTCGGCTCGCTCGACGCGCACCCACGACCGCACGGCGGCGTCGTGGTCCGCGTCGGCCGCGTCCGCCGGATACACGTAGACGCAGCCCAGCACGTCACCGTCGTCGGTGTCGCCGGCGTCGGGCTGCAGCACCGTGTAGGTGAAGCCGACACGCTGCTCGAAGTCGTCGGCGTGCTGCCGCAGGTCGACGAGGTTCTGATCGGCGGTCATGCCCTCGGTCGGCCAGTCACGGCCGGCGAAGCCGGGCGTCGCCCGAATGTGCTCGATGCTGCCGGACCAGGCGACCAGGTCGGCCTGGTTGTGCTCGGGACCCAGCGGTTCCAGCCTGAAGCGGTCCGTCATCAGCGTCCGGGGGACGTCGAAGTCGTCAGGGACGAAGGGCTGTTCAGGGTCGTTCGGGGTGGTGCTGTCGGAAGCCATCCGCCGAGCGTAACCGAGCCGCGGTCGGGGGCGCGGTAGCCGTGGCGAACCGCAGCCCGGCGGTCCCGCCTCCTGCCGGCCGGTTCGGGCGGCAGGCACGGGGAGAAGAAAAACCCGCCCGAGAACGCAGAAAAGGGCCCCACCGGAACCGGAGTTCCAGTGAGACCCTCTCCCACACAATTTGTTCGGCGGCGACCTACTCTCCCACACGGTCCCCCATGCAGTACCATC
>NZ_JAAVJD010000191.1 GCF_012033735.1 Streptomyces lonarensis
GGGCGGGGGCGGGCGGGTCCTCCAGCGGCGCCGGATGCGCACCGGCCGAGGTCCGCCGGGTGGCGCGGCGCGAGGGCAGCCCGGTCGGCAGGTCCTGGGCGAGGGCCGGCGGGGTCGCCGGCGCCTCCGCCGCGTCGTCGCGCTGCGGATGGCTGACGACGGCCTGCGGGATGCGGACCAGCACGCCGGTGCCGCCGCGGGCGGAGGGCCGGAACGACACGGCAAGCCCGTGCTTGCGCGCCAGGCAGCCGACGACGGCCAGGCCGAGCCGGGTGCCGGAGAGCGCCGAGATGTCGAGGGTCTCGGCGGTGACCGCCTGCTCGGCGCGGCGCAGCGCGACCTCGCCCATGACGAGGCCGCTGTCCTCCACGGTCACGACGATGCCGGAAGGGACCTCCTCGACGTAGACGTGGACCTCCGCGGTGGGCGGCGAGAAGCTGGTCGCGTTGTCCATCAGCTCCGCCAGCGCGTGCATGACGCCCTCGGCGGCGTGGCCGGCGATCGCCGCCGTGCTGGTGGAGTGGAGCCGGACCCGCTGGTAGCCGGCGATCCGCCCCATGGCGCCGCGCAGGATCGACTCCATGACGATGGGCTTGGCCCACCGCCGACCGGAGCGGGCACCGGTGAGCACGGCGATGGAGTCGGCGATCCGCCCGGCCTGCGCGGTGCGGTGGTCGAGGTGGAGCAGGTCGGCGAGGACGTCCTCCCCGCCGTGGCGGTGCTCCATCTCCCGGAGGTCGGCCAGCATGCTGGTGGCCAGGGCCTGCATGCGGCCCGCGGCGTTGGCGCCGGCGGCGGTGGTCGCCGCGCGGGCCGCCTCGGCGCGGCCGACCTCCTCGGCGACCTGCCGCAGCACGGAGCGGTGCGACGCGTCGTCGGGCGAGGGGCAGGCGGCCAGTGCCGTGTCCGCGGAGTCGCCCTCGCGCAGCCGTTCCAGCAGCGCCGGCATCACCCGCTCGGCCAGCGCCGCGCTCGCCTCCTCGTGACGTGCCAGCGCGGCCCGCGCCTCCTCGGCTGCCCGGCGCTGCCGTGCCGCGACGGCGCGGAAGAACACCGCGGTGACCACGGCGACGCCGCCGATCCCGTACAGCGTGCGGACGAACCACGTTGCGTCGTCCACCACCACCGTCTCCAGGAGGGCGATGACGAGAGCCACCCCCAGGAGCGCCAGGAGCGGGTCACGCAGTGGGGGACGCTCCGCCCGGCGGTGGGGCGCGGCGGGTTGCGCTGTCATCAATGAGGTCCTCGGGCGGCTGATCCTGGCGAGACAGATGTATGGGGAACGGGTCCGTCACTCTGCGCGCACGTGCAATTCGCAGCAACTATAGGAGAGTTATCGTCTGAATGCGTAGAGTTCCTGTGAAGGATTCGGTCACTGCTGATCAGCGAACGCTGACGAGCTGTCACTGCTGGGATTTTAGTGGTCTCTTGGGGCCACTGGGGCCGTCGGCGGTCCGCATCGCCCGCCCCGGCCGACGACGACCACCGACGCGTTCCCGCCACTCGGCCCCCGGCCGCGGGGGCCGTTCGGCACACCGCCGGTCCCCGCGGCCCCGGGCGCCCCCACCGGCGGCCGCGACCCCGCCGGACTCACCCGTCCGGTCCACCCGCCCCGCCCGCGCACGACACCCCCGACCCGTGAACCGGGCGCGGCAGGCGCCGAGAGGGCACGCTGGTGGCATGGCGAGTGACACCGAGACCACGGAACTGGCGACCGCCCTCCGCGCGGCGGTCCGCGGCGACGTCGCGTTCTCCACCACCGACCGCGCCCTGAACACCATGGACGCCTCCAACTACCGGCGGGTCCCCGACGGCGTCGTCGCCCCGCGCGACGCCGAGGACGTCGCGGCCGCCCTCGCCGTCTGCCGCGAGAGGGGCGTCGCCGTCACCGCCCGCGGCGGCGGCACCAGCATCGCCGGACAGGCCACCGGCACCGGCGTCGTCCTCGACTTCACCCGCCACATGAACCGCCTGCTCGACCTCGACCCGGACACCCGCACCGCCCGCGTCCAACCCGGCGTCATCTGCGACCGGCTCCGGGACGCCGCCGCCCCCCACGGCCTCACCTTCGGCCCCGACCCCTCCACCCACAGCCGCTGCACCCTCGGCGGCATGATCGCCAACAACTCCTGCGGCTCCCACTCGGTCGCCTGGGGCACCACCGCCGACAACGTCGAGGACCTCACCGTCCTCACCTACCGCGGCGACCGGGCCCACCTCGCCCCCGGCGGTACCGGCGTCCCCACCGCCCTCCGCGAGGCGGGCGAACGGCTCGTCAACGACCACCTCGCGCTGCTCCGCACCGGCATGCCCGAACTGCCCCGGCGGATCTCCGGCTACGCACTCGACCAGCTCCTCCCCGAGCACGGCACCCACTGGGCGCGCGCCCACACCGGCAGCGAGGGCACCCTCGGCATCCTCACCGAGGCCACCGTCCGCCTGGTGCCCTCACCGCCCGCCCGCGCCCTCGCCGTCCTCGGCTACCCCGACGAGTCCGCCGCCGCCGAGGCCGCCCCCGGGCTGCTGCCCCTCCACCCCCTCACCGTCGAGGGCATGGCCGCGGACCTCGTCGGCGACGCCGCCCGCGCCCACCTGCCGCGCGGCACCGCCTGGCTCTTCGTCGAGACCGGCGGGGCGGACCCGGCGGAGGCCGCCGAGGCCGCCCGCCGCGTATGCCGCGCCGCCACCGGCACCACCACCGGCGAGACCGTCGTCACCGACCCCCGCGACCAGCGGGCGCTGTGGCGCGTCCGCGAGGACGCCTCCGGAACCGCCACCCGCACCGCCGACGGCAGCGAGGCGTGGCCCGGCTGGGAGGACTGCGCCGTGCCCCCGGAACGCCTCGGCCCCTACCTCCGGGGGTTCCGCGCACTGCTCACCGAGTACGGCCTGCGCGGCCTGCCCTACGGCCACTTCGGGGACGGCTGCATCCACGTCCGTATCGACTTCGACCTGCTGACCGCGCCCGGCATCGAACGGTTCCGCGCGTTCTCCCTCGACCTCGCCGACCTCGTCACCGCCCACGGCGGCTCCCTCTCCGGCGAACACGGCGACGGCCTCGCCCGCGCCGAACTGCTGCCCCGGATGTACGGCCCGGAGATGGTCGACCTCTTCCACCGCTTCAAGGACCAGTGGGACCCGGACAACGGCCTCAACCCCGGCGTCCTCGCCCGCCCCGCCGCCCTCGACGACCACCTGCGGTTCGCCCCGCTGCCCCGCGGACCCGTCCCCGTCGCCTTCGGCTACCCCGAGGACGGCGGCGACTTCACCGCCGCGGTGCGCCGCTGCGTCGGCGTCGCCAAGTGCCGCGACACCAAGCCCGGCGCCGGCGTCATGTGCCCCTCCTACCGCGCCACCGGCGAGGAGAAGCACTCCACCCGCGGCCGGGCGCGACTGCTCCACGAGATGCTCGCCGGGGAGGTCGTCACCGACGGCTGGCGCTCGCGCGAGGTCCACGACGCACTCGACCTCTGCCTCTCCTGCAAGGGCTGCCGTTCCGACTGCCCCGTCAACGTCGACATGGCCACCTACAAGGCCGAGTTCCTCCACCAGCACTACCGCGGACGGCTCCGCCCCGCCGCCCACTACGCCATGGGACGGCTGCCGGACTGGCTCCGCCTCACCGCCGCCCTCCGCCTCGCCCGCCCCGCCAACGCCCTCGCCGCCGTCCCCCCGCTGGCCGCCCTCGCCAAGCGGCTCGGCGGCCTCACCCCGGCCGGGGCGGGCGCCGCCCTGCAGCCGGAGCCACGGCCCGCGGCCGACCGGAGCCGCCTCGAGATCGACAGGCTCACCGACCGCGAGCTCGACCAGCTCGCCCGCAGGCTCATCAGCCGCGTCACCCGGTTGGTGCGCACCGAGCTCCGCATGGACCGCGAGCGGATCGGCCGCCTGCGGGACAGCAGCAACTGACGCGCGCCCACCGGAGCCGACCACGCGGTCCGCACCGCCCGAGCCAGAGAGAGGCCAGCACCGATGAGCGAGCAGCTCGACCCCGGCACCACCGTCTTCTTCAGCCTCAGCATCGACGGTGAGAGCCTCGGCTACTTCAACGAGTGCGAGGGCCTGTCGGCGCAGGTGGAGACGGAGCAGCGGCAGGAGGGCGGCAACAACGGCTTCGTCTGGCACCTGCCGACCCGCGTCACCTACTCGACGATCCGGCTGACCCGGCCGCTCACCCCGGAGACCGCCCAGGTGGCGAAGTGGATCTCGTCGGTCACCACCGGGGTGACCCGGCCGACCGCCCAGATCCAGGCGCTGCGCGCCGACGGCTCGGAGGTCGTCTCCTGGGGGCTGATCGACGTCCTGCCCGTCAGCTGGCAGGGCCCCACCCTCAACAGTTCCAGCCCCGCCGTGGCCAACGAGGTGCTGGAGATCGCGCACCACGGTTTCACGGACTGACCCGACGCCCTCACGAAAGGACCTGAGCCGCGATGGTCTTCGGAAGCGGTGGCGCGGGCGACAGCCTGGTCCGCGCCACCCTCGCCATCCACGAGCCGCCGCTCGGTGACAGCGTCACCCCCGGCGGCCTGATCAGCAACTTCTCCTTCGACTTCAACCCCGCCCAGCTCTCCCTCAGCCGCCGCACCACCTGGGAGGCCACCGCCAAGGCCCTCACCAAGGACGGTCCGCAGCCGGAGTTCCTCGGCCCCGACCCGCGCGAGATGACCGTGGAGATCTTCCTGGACTCCTCGCACGAGCCGGGCGGCGACACCGTGCTGCGCCGCGCGGAGGAGCTGCTGGGCTGCTGTTCGGTCACCGAGAGCAGCTATGCCGCCAAGCAGCCCTCCCCGCCCTGGGTCGTCTTCCAGTGGGGGTCGTTCTCCACGGCGCGGTTCATCGCCTACGTCGCCTCGGTGGACGTCACCTACTCGCTCTTCGGCACCAGCGGGGTGCCGATCCGTGCGACGTGCCGGACGCAGCTGAAGGAGATCCCCCGCACGATCGGCTCCCAGAACCCGACCTCCGGTGCGCTGACGGCGCGCCGGGTGCACCGGGCGGTGGCGGGCGACACCCTGCCGTCGCTCGCCTGGCGGGAGTACGGCGACGCCACCGCCTGGCGCGCGATAGCCGAGGCCAACGACATCGAGGACCCGTCGCGGCTGCGGCCCGGCACCGAGCTGATGCTCCCGGCCGCCGAGGAGGTGCGGTAGCCGATGACCATCAAGATCGCGCACTCCAGCGTCGTCCAGGTGACGATCGACGGGACCCCCTTGTCGCCGGTCAACGCCCAGCAGCTGATGGACGGTTGGGTCGACCAGGGGATCGGCGTGCCGGCCGCTTTCCGCCTCACCTTCCGCGACCCCCGGCGGACGCTGGTGGGGAAGCTGGGGGTGAGGTTCGGCAGCGAGGTCGAGATCGCCCTGGTGGCCAACGGCCGCGGGGCCTCGGACGTCCTCCTCACCGGGGAGGTCACCGCGCTGGAGGCGGACTTCGACGGCACCGGCTCCTACACGGTGATCCGCGGCTACGACGCCGGGTTCCGCCTGATGCGCAGCCGCCGGGTCGCCGCCTACCGGGAGCTGTCGGCCTCGGACATCGTCCGGCAGCTCGCCGGACTCGACGGGGTGGAGGTCGGCCGGATCGCGTTCGGGCCGCAGGGCGAGAAGCGGTACGACTTCATCGCGCAGGACGGCGTCACCGACTGGGACTTCCTCGCGCGGCTCGCGGACGAGAACAGCGTCGCCGTCTCCGTCGACGCCAAGGGCAAGCTGCAGTTCGCCGCGCCCAGCCCCACGGGCGAGGCGCTCGTCCTGGAGCGTGGGAAGAGCGTGCTGCGGTGCCGGGCATCGGTGACCGCGGGCGACCAGGTCTCCACCGCCGGGGCGCGCGGCTGGGACGTCCGCGCCAAGAAGCCGATCGTCGCCGAGCGGCCCGCGGCCGCCTACCGGGGTGTCAGCGTCGGGCAGACCCCGGCCGACGCGGTCGCGCCGTTCGCCCGGTCCGAGGCGGTGCAGACGCGGGTGCCGTACGACACCGAGCAGGAGGTCGCCCACGCCGCCGCCTCGCTCGCCGCCGACGTGACCTCGTCCTTCGCGGAGCTGGAGGTGGCGCTGCGCGGCGACCCCCGGGTGCGGCCGGGCATCCCGGTCCGGTTGAAGTACGTGGGCGAGCCGTTCGAGGGGACGTACACCGTGACCTCCGTCCGGCACGTCTGCGGCGAGGCCGGGTCCCACTACGAGGCGTGGGCCAACGTCAGCGGCCGGCAGTGGCGTTCGCTGTACGGGCTCACCTCGGGCGGCGCGGACCCCGCCGGGCAGCGGCTGCCGGGCGTGGTGAACGCGGTGGTGACCAACGTCGGCGACCCGCTGAAGCAGGGCCGGGTGAAGCTCACCTTCCCCTGGCTCGACGACGCCTACGAGAGCGACTGGGCGCGCGTCGCCCAGTGGGGCGGCAAGGGCGGCGGCAGTGTCTTCCCGCTCGACGTCAACGACGAGGTGCTGGTCGCCTTCGACCGCGGCGCCCTCGACCACCCCTATGTCCTCGGCGGCCTCTACAACGGCCGGGACGAGCCGGGCAGGGCGCCGCAGAACGTGCCGCTGCACGCCGGCGCACGCAACCGCGCCACGCGCCACACCCTCGCCGACCGCGACGGGAACCGGGTGGACTTCCGCAGCATGAGCGGCGGGCGCCAGGGCGTCCGCATCGCCAGCGGCGACGAGAAGCTCGTCATCGACCTGGACCGTGCGAAGACCCGGATCGAGGTCACCAGCAAGGGGGCCGTCACCATCGAGGGCGGCTCCTCGGTGTCGGTGAAGGCCAAGGGCGCCCTGTCGCTGAAGTCCGGCGGCAACCTCGCCATCGACGCGGGCGGCAACCTCACGATCGGTGCGGTCGGGAAGCTCACCGTCCGGGGCGTGAAGGTCAGCCTCGCCGCCGCCACCGCCCTCTCGGTCACCGCCCCCGCCGTGGGTATCAAGGCACCGGCTCTCGGGCTCAACGGCATGGCGCCGCTGCCCGGCCCCAAGCTGCCGCCCACCTTCGACCTGGCGATGGTGATCTGATGTCGGAACAGTTCGTCGGCTCCGGATGGGCCTTCCCCATGCGGCTCTCCCCGACCGGGGGCATCGCCCTCGTCAGCGGGGAGCGCGAGATCGAGGAGGCGATCCAGCTGGTGCTCGCCACCGCGCCGGGCGAGCGCCCCATGCGCCCAGAGTTCGGATGCGCCATCCACGACCTCGTGTTCGCCCCGGTCAACGAGCAGACGGCGGGAAGAATCCAGCACGAGGTGCACCTGAGCCTCGACCGCTGGGAGCCCCGCATCAAGGTGCACGAGGTGACCGTGACCGCGGGGGAGGCGGCCAACGTCCTCCACATCGACGTCCGGTACGCGATCCGCGGGACCAACAACCCGCGCAGCCTCGTCTTCCCCTTCTACGTCATCCCCTCCCACGACGAGCCGTCCGACGGCCCGGCCTCCGAAAGCGACCGCTGATGGCCCTGCCCTCCCCCAACCTCGACGACCGCCGGTTCCAGCACTTCGTCGACGACGCCAAGCGCTACATCCAGCAGCGCGCCCCCGAGTGGACCGACCACAACGTCTCCGATCCGGGCGTCACCCTCGTCGAGACGGTCGCGCACATGGCCGACCAGATCGTGTACCGCCTGAACCGGGTGCCGGAGAAGAACCGTCTCGCCTTCCTCGACCTGGTCGGCATCACGCTGTTCCCGCCCGCCGCGGCCCGCACCGACGTCACCTTCTGGCTGTCGGCGCCGCAGGAGGAGCCGGTGGGGATCGAGGTCGGCACCGAGGTCGCGACGGCCCGCGTCAGCGGCGACGAGGCGATCGTCTTCGCCGTCGAGGAGGCGCTGTCGATGGTCCCCACCTCGCTGGCCAACCTGGTGACGCAGCACGGCGGGGCCTCGCCCACCGACCGGACGACCGATCTCGCCGAGGGCGAGGACGTGCAGTGCTTCGGGGAGTCGCCCTCCCCGGGCGACTGCATGCTCTTCGGCCTCGACGCCGCGGCGCCCCGCTGCGCCGTCGTCTTGGAACTCGACAGCCGTGTCGACGGCGTCGGCGTCGACCCCCGCAGGCCGCCGCTCGTCTGGGAGGCGTGGAGCGACCAGGGTTGGCTGGAGTGCGAGGTGGAACGGGACGGGACGGGCGGCCTCAACCGGCCCGGCGAGGTGGTGCTGCACGTCCCCGCCGGCCACGTCGCCTCGCGGACCGGTGGGCGGCAGGCCGCCTGGGTGCGCTGCCGCGTCGTCGAACCCACCGGGGGGCAGCCGTTCTACGCGCAGTCCCCGACGGTCCGCTCGGCGGCGGCCTTCACCATCGGCGGCACCACCAGCGCCGTGCACGCCGACACCCGGTACGACGAGGCGCTGGGCGAGGCGACCGGGCTCCCCGGCCACCGGCTGCGGCTGCCGCACGCGCCGGTCGTCGGGGACGACCCGCCGCTGCTGCTGCAGACCGCCGAGGACGACCGCTGGGTGGACTGGGAGGTGGTGCCGCACTTCGCCGCCTCCGGCCCCCGCGACCGGCACGTCACCCTCGACGCCACCACCGGGGAGGTCGCGTTCGGGCCCGCGGTCCGCGAACCCGACGGCAGCCTGCGCCAGTACGGCCGGGTCGCGCCGCAGGGCGCCCCGATCCGCGCCCGCCGCTACCGCGTCGGCGGCGGGCGCGCCGGGAACGTGGCCCGCGGGGCCGTCCGGGTGCTGCGGACCTCCGTCCCCTACGTCGCCGAGGTCGTCAACCGCGAGTCCGCCCGCGGCGGCGTCGACGGGGAGACCGTCGAGGAGGCCACCGTCCGCGCGCCCGTCACCCTCCGGGCCCAGGAACGTGCCGTGACCCTGCGCGACTACGAGGAGTTGGCGCGCCGGGCGGCGCCCGAGGCCGCCCGCATCACCTGTCTGGAGGGGGAGGAGGGCGAGCACGGCGCGTACGCCGTGCGGGTGCTGGTGGTGCCGCAGGCCGTGCCCGACCCCGGCGGCAGGCTCCGGTTCGAGCAGCTCGTCCCGGGCGACGCCCTCCTGCGGCGGGTGACGCGGCATCTCGACGAACGCCGCCTCATCGGCACCCGGTTGGCGGTCGGCCCGCCCTACTACCAGGGCATCACCGTCGTCGCGACGCTCCACGCGTTCCGCGGCCAGGAGACCGACCGGGTGCGCCGCGACGCCCTCGACGCGCTCTACCGGCACCTCGACCCGCTCACCGGCGGGGCGGAGCGGACCGGTTGGCCGTTCGGCAGGCCGGTGCAGGCCGGCGAGGTGTTCGCCGTGCTGCAGCGCGTGCCCGGCGTGGAGCTGGTGGACGAGGTCGCCCTCCACGCGGCCGACCCCCTCACCGGCAAGCGCGGCGAGGGGACCGAGCGGATGGACCTCCGCCCGTCCGCCCTGGTCTTCTCCTTCGACCACCGGGTGCGCGTCATCGGGGACGACGCGTGACCGCCCGCCGCGGGCACTCCCGCGCCACGGCGGGGGCGGCGCGATGAGGGGCTCGGTGGACGGCCTCGCCTCGTCCGCGCCGATCGGGCTGATGCTGCCGGCGGTCTTCGCCGACGACGACCTGGCCCACCGCTTCGTGGGCGGTCTCGACGAGGTGATCGCCCCGATCCTCAACGTCCTCGACTGCCTGGAGGCGTACTTCGACCCGGACCTGGCGCCGCTCGACTTCACCCGCTGGCTCGCCACCTGGGTGGGCGCGGAGACCGACGGCACCGAGCCGGAGGACCGGCTCCGCGTCGCCGTGACGGAGGCGGCCCGGCTGCACCGCATCCGCGGCACCCGGCAGGGTCTGCGTCAGGCGGTGCTGCTGGCATTCGGCGTCGAACCGGAGATCACCGAGAGCGGGGGAGCACAGTGGAGTGCCGGCCCGCTGGGACCGTTCCCCGGCGAGCCCCGGCCGCGCCTGCACGTCCGGCTGGAGCTGCCGGACGCCACCCCCGGTGACGAGCACCGGCTGGCCGCCCTCGTCGCGGCCGCACGTCCCGCCCACATGCCGTACACGGTGCAGGTGACCGCCTGCGGAAGGACCCAGCGACGATGAGCTCCCAGACCTGTTCCGAATGCGGCACCCCGGCCGAGCCCGGGCAGGCTTTCTGCGACACCTGCCGGGCGGTCCTCAGCTGGGGGCCCGACACCGCCTCCCGCCCCGCCCGCCCGGCGCGGGCCGCGGCACCTGCCCCACCCGTTCCTCCCGGCCCCCGGCCGTCCGAGGTCGTGCCGGTGGACCCGCGCCGGCTGCCGGGCACCGGCAACCCGGCCGCTGCGTCCCGCCGCCCCCCGGCCGCCGGCGCCCCGGTCGATCCCCGGGTC
>NZ_JAAVJD010000192.1 GCF_012033735.1 Streptomyces lonarensis
GGCCGGTGCCGACCCGGCCCCCGCCCCGGCAGGCGGCGGCGACACGACGGCCGGCGGCAGCACCGGCGCCCCGACCGGTGGCAGCACCGCTGACCCGACCGGCGGCGGGGGTGACGGCGCCGAGCGCCCGCTGCGGCTGATCGCCGTCACCTCCTGCCCCACCGGCATCGCCCACACCTACATGGCGGCGGAATCGCTCCAGCAGGCCGCCGAGGCCGCCGGACACGAGATCACCGTCGAGACCCAGGGGTCCGCCGGGTTCTCCCCCCTCGACCCCGCCGTCGTCGCCGCGGCCGACGCCGTGATCCTCGCCCACGACGTGGAGGTGCGCGAGAAGCACCGCTTCGTCGGAAAGCCGGTCGTCGACGTCGGCGTCAAGGCCGCCATCAACCGTCCCGCCGAACTCGTCGAGGAAGCCCGCCGCAAGGCGGAACGCGGCGAGGTCACCGCCGAGGCCCCGGCCGGCGCCGGAGCCCCCATGGACGCCGGGTCCGAGAGCGGCGACCACATCGGCGTACGGCTGCGCACGTGGCTCATGAGCGGCGTCAGCTACATGGTGCCGTTCGTCGCCGCCGGCGGGCTCCTCATCGCGCTCGCCTTCGCGATCGGCGGCTACGAGATCACCGACGCGCCGTCGGTGATCGACCAGTTCACCTGGACCAGCACCGAGAGCTGGGCCGCCCTGATGTTCCAGGTCGGCGGCGCGGCCTTCGACTTCCTCATCCCCGTGCTCGCCGGCTACATCGCCTACGGCATGGCCGACCGGCCGGGGCTGGTACCGGGCTTCGTCGGCGGCGCCATCGCCGTCACCATCGAGGCCGGGTTCCTCGGCGGCCTGATCGGCGGCCTCGTCGCCGGTGCCGTCGTCATGGCCATCCAGCGCGTCCGGGTGCCCGACGTCCTGCGCGGCATCATGCCGGTCGTGGTGATCCCGCTGCTGTCCACCGCCGTGGTCGGCATCCTGATGTACGTGGTCATCGGCCAGCCCATCGCCGCCGCCCAGGAGGGCATGACCGACTGGCTCTCGGGGCTGTCGGGCGCCAACGCCATCCTGCTGGGCGTCCTCCTCGGCCTGATGATGTGCTTCGACCTCGGCGGACCGGTCAACAAGGTGGCCTACGCCTTCGCCATCGGCGGTATCGCGGCGTCCTCGCCGAGCCAGGCCAGCTTGGAGATCATGGCCACCGTGATGGCGGCCGGCATGGTCCCGCCGCTGGGCATGGCGCTCGCCACCGTCGTCCGCAAGCGACTCTTCACCGCCTCCGAGCGCGAGAACGGCAAGGCCGCCTGGGTCCTCGGCGCCTCTTTCATCACCGAGGGGGCCATCCCGTTCGCCGCCGCCGACCCGCTGCGCGTCATCCCGGCCTCCATGGCGGGCGGCGCGGTGACCGGCGCGCTGACCATGTCCTTCGGCAGCACGCTGCGGGCACCGCACGGCGGCATGTTCGTCGTTCCCCTGATCGGCAGCCCGTTCCTCTACCTGGTCGCGATCGTGGCGGGCACCCTGGTCACCGCCGGACTCACCGTCGTGCTCAAGGGGCTGCGCTCCGCGTCCGGCGCCGCTCCGGCGGCGGCGGCAGCCGCCGAGCCGGCCAAGACCCCGGCCACCGCGGGCGTCTGACACGCGGTACCGACGGCGGGGCGCTCCGGCAACGGCCGGGGCGCCCCGCCCCGCGCTGTGACCACAGCGTCCCCGCACCCCGCCCGGCCGGGGCAGCGGTGCCGTCACGCGGAGGGCTCGCCTCGCCGCGGCAGCGAGCGTCGCGCTGTCACCGTCCAGCTCCGGCCCCTGCACCGGGCGGGTGCCGAGGACCGTGCCGCCCCCGGGCACGGCAGGCCGACCGTGCGCCGGGCGTGTCGGTCTGGGCTGGGGCTGGGGCTGGGGCTGGGCGTGGTGCCGGTGCCGGTGCCGGTGTCCAGCTCCGGCGTCGGTTCCGGCGTTGGTTCCGGCGTCGGCTTCGTAAGCGCCGACCTCTGCAGCTCCGGCAGCGGCCTCTCCGCTTCGGGCGCCCGGCGCGGGGCCTGACGCGGCACCGAAGGCCGTCACCCCTGCCGGTCGGCCGGCCCGCCGTACAGCTCCCGGTACGAGGGGAAGACGCCGCCCGGTGTTTCGCAGCTCCCCGCCGCCAGCACGGCGCGGACCACCGCGCGTGCCAGGGTGTCCGCCCCGGCCGCCAGTACCTCGTTCGCGGCGTGCACTCCCGCCTCACCCTCCGGAAGGGGGCGCTCCCCGGTGGACAGTGCGAAGACGGTGTCCCCGTCGGTGAGCAGGTGCACCGGGCGTACCGAGCGTGCCAGCCCGTCGTGGGCCGTTCCCGCCAGCTTGTGGGTCCGGCCGTGGCCGAGCGCCGCATCGGTCGCCACCACGGCGAGCGTCGTGTTCAGCGGGCCGCCGAGGGACTGCGGCGCCCGGCGGTCCGACTCCTGCCGCGCGGCCGCGAGCCGCTCGGCCGCCGCGTCCCGCACCTCGGCCGTGGGACGCCAGGCCGGCGCCCCGTGCAGCGCGCCCGTCGCCGGATCAACGACCGAGCCCGCCGCGTTCACGACCACCAGCGCGCCGACCGTCACCCCCGAGGCCAGCCGCAGACTCGCCGTCCCCACACCACCTTTCAGCCCTCCGGCGACCGCACCCGTACCGGCACCGCGGCTTCCCTCGGCCACCTCCTCACCGGCGGCCTCCACGGCTGCGCGACCGAGCGCCGCGTCCGGCCGCCGCGACCAGTCACCCCCGCGTCCGAGGTCGAACAGGACCGCCGCCGGCACCACCGGGACCACCTGGCCGGCTCGCGGCCCCACCCGGAACCCCCGGTCCCGCTCCTCCAACCAGGCCATGACGCCGTCCGCCGCGGAGAGCCCGAACGCGCTGCCACCGGCGAGTACGAGGGCGTCCGCGCGACCCACGAGGTTCCGCGGGTCCAGGGCGTCGGTCTCCCGTGTGCCGGGCCCGCCACCCCGGACATCGACACCGGCGACCGCCCCACCCGCAGGCGGCAGGACAACGGTCACCCCGGTCAACGAGCCGTCCCCCACCCGCTCGGCATGGCCCACCAGCAACCCGGGTACATCGGTCAGAGCGTCACGCATGGACCATGGCTACCACGCGGGGGAGCGCGCCACCCTCCTCGGCGCGTTTAGCGGACGTATATCGCGAGGGTGCAGGCTCCGCGTATGACCATCCAGCAGTCGGGGGACGAGGGCGACGGCGTGGCGGTACCCACCCACGCCCATCTGATGGAACTGGGCCGGCGCGCGGCTGTGGGCCTGGCACGTCTGGGTGCGGGCTCGGGCAACCGGGTGGCCGTGATGCTTCCGACGTCGCCGGTGTCCTTCGCGACGACGCTCGCCTGCCTGCGGCTGGACGCCGTCCGCATCAGCCTGCCGCTGGGCGACCACACGGGGTGGGTGCGGCACAGGTTGCGCAGCACCGGGGTCCGGATCGTGGTGGTCGCGGACGGCTGTGAGCGGGACGGGCGCGTGGTGTCCCTCAAATCCGAGCTGGACCAGGCGCTCGCCTCCTGCCCCGACATCCGCAGCGTGGTGGTCGTGCCGCTGCTCCGTCGTCCCGTCCCGTGGACGCCGGGCCGTGACATCTGGTGGGACGAGATGCTCGCGCCGGAGCAGGACCCGAGGCTGCGGGACGCTCCAGCCCCGCCCGGCGCCGAGCACGGGACGGCCGACGCCGGCCGTAGGCTGGGGAACATGAGTCACACTCCCGACCAGCCGCGCGCCGTACCCCGCGCCCGCCTCGACTTCGAGGACCCGCTGGCAGCGGGCTCCCGTGACGACAGTGACGAGGGGTGGGGCGGTCACCGCGACCGGCAGACGGTGACCGGCGTGGCGGCCGACCTCGCGCGCTTCCTCGACGAGAAGCCGCCGCACCACCTCTGAGCCCTTCGGGGGGCGTCGCCACGGACCGTTCGGCCGCTGTTGATGCGGAAGGCCGCCGCCGGGCCGCCGCCGGGCTCAGCTCTCGCCGGAGCCCGACCGCTGCGCGCTGACCGTCTTGTCCAGCTCGACCTGGTCCTGCGCCGCGGCGGTGCGGCGGGCGACCAGCTCGTCCCGGATCTCCGCCAACAGCTCCAGCTCGGTGGCGGCGGGCGTCTCCTGGGGCTTCTTGGCGTCCATACGGGCCTTGAAGCGGTTCATCGGCAGGATCATCAGGAAGTAGACGACCGCGGCGGTGATCAGGAAGGTCAGTGCTGCGCTCAGGACCGAGCCCCAGCTGATGAGAACGCCGATCTGCTCGCCGTTCACCTCGCCGCAGGGGCCCTTCAGGCAGGACGTGTAGCTGTCGAGGTTCTGGGTGCCGAAGGCTCCGACCAGCGGTCCGATCACGCCGTCCACCACAGCGTTCACAATCTTGGTGAACGCCGCTCCGACGACGACCGCGACTGCCAGTTCGACCACATTGCCCCGCATCAGGAATTCCCTGAATCCCGCGACAACGCCCTGCTTTTCCTCGCTCAACGCCCTGACCTTTCCGTGTTCGCCGCGCGGGGATTACCGCGCTTCTCCTGACGGGCAACGAGGTGTCTACCATCGCGTCACCGTCAGGTGTGAATCGTTCATGAATCCGGCGAGGGTCACCGCCGTCCGTGGTGACACCTCCACCACGATGAGTGTGCCGTCCAGGTAGCCGACCGGGCCAGTTTCTTCGGGCGGGGGAATCTCCGCCACCCGTGCCCGGTGGGCGATACGCCGCGCCGCGCCGGGCGTCTCGCCCGCGGTGGTCGTCGCAGGGGCGGCGAGGATGTCCACGAGGTCGCCCGCTTCGAGCAGGCCGCCGACGGCCGGGTCGGCCAGTCTGACCGGGGCGAACACCGCGGCCCCGTCGTCCGGCTCGCCCTCCTGCCCGGGCAGGTCGGGGACGGGCGGATCGTGCGCGCCGTGCGTCTCCCCGGAGTCTGTGGGGGCCTGCGGCGGCGAGCTCGGCGGGTCGGCCCTCGCGGGGGCTTCGGGTACAGCCGGCCCGGCGGAGGGCGAGGCGGCCTCGGACGCCGCGGCGGGCGCCGGCCGGCCGAGGGGCGCAAGGGCGAGAAGGGACAGCACCACGCCGGTGCCGATCAACGCCGTTGCGAGAAGCCGCCGGCCGCCTCGCAGCGAGCGGCGGATCAGCCCCGGCCCACCGCGGACGACGACGGGCGGGAACGAGGGGACGGGCCGGGAGCTGTGCGGGGTGTCGGCGCTGTTCATGGCCTCACCGTGCCGGAAAAGCTGCGATGCTGCCGGAGCCTGTGGACAACCCGCTGCCTGTGGAAAACGTCACCACCCGTGAGAGTGGTTGCGGTCCCTCCCGGCGGAATCTCGGCGCGGAGACGTGAGGATGGAGTGCGGGGCGGGGAGGGGTGGTCTGCCCCCTATGGGAGGGCGGGGCCTGCCCGGAAGTCCGGCGGTCGGCTCACCCGGCCCGGTCCGCACCGCTGGTCCGCGCCGCCGTTCCGACGCTCCCGCCGACGGCTCGCGCACGCCCGCCACCGACGGTCCGCGCGCACGCCTGTCGCAGACCGCAGCCCGCAGCCCGCAGCGCCGCACCGCAGCCAGGGCCGCGGGGGCCCGGCCGCCGTGCGCCGGCGGCTCAGGGCAGCTGCAGGCCGGTCTCCTGGCCGTCGAGCGCGGTGGTGCACAGGCAGGTGCCCTGTTCCTGCGGGAGCCGGGCGACGGCGTCGAAGAGGACGTCCCGGAGCCGGTCGACGTTCTTGGCGAAGACCTCCAGCACCTCGGCGTGCGAGACGCCCTCGCCGTTCTCCGCGCCTGCGTCGAGGTCGGTGACCAAAGCCAGCGCCGAGTAGCAGAGCTCCAGCTCGCGCGCCAGCACGGCCTCGGGGTGGCCGGTCATGCCGACCACCGACCAGCCCTGCGCCGCGTGCCAGCGGGACTCGGCGCGGGTGGAGAACCGCGGGCCCTCGATGACGCAGAGCGTCCCGCCGTCCACCGCTTCCCACTCCGCGCCCCGGGCGGCTGCGAGCGACGCGGCGCGTCCCTGCGGGCAGTACGGGTCGGCGAACGTGACGTGCGCGACATTCGGCCGCACCCCGTCGGCACGGGTCTCTCCGTCGAAGTACGTCTGGACCCGGCCCTTGGTGCGGTCGACCAGCTGGTCCGGCACGACGAGCGTCCCGGGTCCGTACTGCGGTTGCAGACCGCCGACCGCGCACGGCGCGAGCACCTGCCGGACGCCCACGGAGCGCAGCGCCCACAGGTTGGCCCGGTAGTTGATGCGGTGCGGCGGCAGGTGGTGGCCGCGGCCGTGGCGCGGGAGGAAGGCGACCTCACGCTCCCCGATCCGGCCGAGGAACAGCGAGTCGCTGGGCGCCCCGTACGGCGTTTCGACGGTGAGTTCCGTCACATCGTCCAGGAAGGAGTAGAACCCGGATCCGCCGATGACGCCGATCGAGGCGCGGGCCGTCACGCGGCGCTGCCGGCCGTCGTCTTGGTGGTCCCGGAGCTGCTGCCCGACGAGGTCGAGCCGCCGGTCGAGGAGGAGGACGTGCCGCTGGACGAGCCGCTGTCCGAGGAGGCGGCGGGCTTGTCGGAGCCGCCGGACTTCTTCTCGGCCTTGCTGCCGCCGGCCGGCGTCGAGCTGGAGCTGGTGCTCCGGCTGTCGTTCCGGTAGAAGCCGGAGCCCTTGAAGACGATGCCGACCGCTGAGAAGACCTTCTTCAGCCGACCCTGGCAGCTGGGGCACTCGGTGAGGGCGTCGTCGGTGAACTTCTGCACCACCTCGAGGCCCTCTTCGCACGCGGTGCACTGGTACTGGTACGTCGGCACGGTATTCCTCCTGGCACTCTGCTTCGGTGAGTGCTAACGACGGTCCATCGTGCAACATTCCGGCCCCATAGTCCACTGCCGAAGGTCCTCCCCGGCCCTCGCGGCCCCTGTCCGGCCGGTGCGCGGTGGGCCTCGGCGCCGCGGTGCCGAGCCGGTGCCGAGGCCGGGAGGTGCCGCGCGCGGCGGGCCCGGCCCGCCACCGCGGTGGGGCGGACCGTCCGTGCCGAGCGCCGCCGGCGGCCGCCCGGAAGCGGGCGTCGGGGCCTCGTGCCGGCACGCGCCGCGGGTGGTGGAGGCGGCCGCCCAGAGCGGTCGACAGCGCGGTCCGCAGGGCGTGTTCGGCGCGCTGCGCGGTGCCGTGAAGCGATCCCCGGCGGAACGACACGCCCCGCGGAGTGTCTATGGTTGCTTCCAGTCCGCCCATGGCCTGCGAAGGACAGCGATGCCCGCCAAGAAGAAAACGCGACGTCTCCGCCTGTTCGTCATCGTGGTGGTGTTGCTGCTGCTGGCGGGGCTGGGGTTCAGTGCCTTCTGGGCGGTCGACACCGTCCGCGCCTCCCACCCTCAGGTGACCGGACAGATCAAGATTGACGGTCTGTCGGCCCCGGTGAACGTCAAGCGGGACGCCCACGGCATCCCGCAGCTGTACGCGGACTCCGCCGAGGACCTGTTCCGCGCGCAGGGCTTCGTCCACGCGCAGGACCGTTTCTGGGAGATGGACGTCCGGCGCCACATGACCTCCGGCCGCCTCTCGGAGATGTTCGGCGAGGAGCAGGTCGAGACCGACGCCTTCCTCCGGACCCTGGGCTGGCGCGACATCGCCCAGCAGGAGTTCGACGAGGAGCTGTCGGACGACACCGTCACCTATCTCCAGGCGTACGCCGACGGCGTCAACGCCTACCTCGGCGAGCGCTCCGGTGCCGAGCTGTCCGTCGAGTACGCGGCGCTCGGCCTGGTGAACGACTACGCCCCCGAGGAGTGGGACCCGGTCGACTCCGTCGCCTGGCTGAAGGCGATGGCGTGGGACCTGCGGGGCAACCTCCAGGAGGAGATCGACCGCTCGCTGCTGGCCGGCCGACTGAGCCAGGAGCAGATCGACGAGCTCTACCCGCCCTACCCCTATGACCGCAACGCACCGATCGTCTCCGGCGGCGGGGTCTCCGGCGGGGCGTACGACCCCGACGGCGGCGGCTCGACGGGCGACGGCTCCGGCACCGAGGGCGGTGGCGAGGGCGCAGGTGACGGCACCGAGGGCCTCCCCGGTGACGGTCTCCCCGGTGACGGCTCGGGCGGCGAGGGCCTCCCCGGTGACGGTCTCCCCGGCGACGGCTCGGGCGGTGACGGCCTTCCCGGCGACGCCGCGGGCCTCGGCTCAGGTGTCGCCACCCAGCTCGCGGCGGTCGCGGACGCCCTGGACGAGGTCCCGGCGCTGCTCGGCCCGAACGGCAGCGGCATCGGCTCCAACTCCTGGGTGATCTCCGGCGACTACACCACCACCGGTGAGCCGCTGCTCGCCAACGACCCGCACCTCGCCCCGATGCTGCCCTCCATCTGGTACCAGATGGGCCTGCACTGCACCGAGGTCACCGAGAGCTGCCCGTTCGCCGTCTCCGGCTTCAGCTTCTCCGGGATGCCCGGCGTGGTCATCGGCCACAACCAGGACATCGCCTGGGGCTTCACCAACCTCGGCGCCGACGTGACCGACCTGTACCTGGAGAAGCTCAACGACGGCACCTACCTGCGTGACGACGAGGAGGTCCCCTACACCACCCGCAAGGAGACCATCCACGTCGCCGGTGGCGAGTCCCGGGAGATCACGGTGCGCGCCACCGAGAACGGGCCGATCGTCTCCGACCGCAGCGAGGAGCTGCGGGACACCGGCGGCCTCGCGCCCGTCGGCAACGCGGCCCCGGACCGCGGCAGCGGCTACGCCGTCTCGCTGCGCTGGACCGCCCTGGAGCCGTCGAAGACGATGGACGCCGTCTTCAACCTCAACCAGGCGTCGGACTTCGACGAGTTCCGTGCCGCCGCCGCCGACTTCGCGGTGCCGTCCCAGAACCTGATCTACGCCGACACCGAGGGCAACATCGGCTACCAGGCGCCCGGCCGCATCCCGGTCCGCGGCGCCGGCGACGGCCGCTACCCGGCTCCGGGCTGGGACTCCTCCTACGACTGGGAGGGCTACATCCCCCATGAGGAGATGCCCTGGGAGTACAACCCGGACCGCGGCTACATCGTCACCGCCAACCAGGCGGTCATCGACCCCGACGAGTACCCCTACCTGCTGACCGACGACTGGAACTACGGCACCCGCAGCCAGCGCATCGACGACCTGATCCAGTCCAAGATCAAGGACGGCGGGAAGATCTCGATGGGCGACATGCGCACCATCCAGCTGGACAACAGCAACGAGATGGCCAAGGTCCTGGTCCCGTACCTGCTGAAGGTCGACGTCTCCGACCCCTACGTCCGCGAGGCGCAGGAGCTGCTGGAGGGCTGGGACTACACGCAGGACGCCGACTCCGCCTCGGCCGCCTACTACAACGCGGTCTGGCGGCACGTGCTGAAGCTCGCCTTCGGCCACAAGCTGCCGAAGGAGGTCCGGGTCGAGGGGCAGTGCCTGCGGGTGCGGCCGACCGGCGACTCGGGGCCGATCGAGGACATCGACGGGCGGGCGCCGCTGGTCCGCGAGTGCGGTGAGCGGTCCCCCGACTCCGCGCAGCCCGACGGCGGTTCGCGCTGGTTCGAGGTCGTCCGGTCGCTGCTGGACGAGGAGGAGAGCGACTGGTGGGTGACGTCCGGCAACCGCACGGTCCCGCCGTCGGAGAACCGTGACGAGCTGCTGGCCAAGGCGATGCGGGACGCCCGCTGGGAGCTGACGGCGCTGCTCGGCAAGGACATCTCCACCTGGAGCTGGGGCCGGCTGCACCAGCTGGAGCTGGAGAACCAGACCCTGGGCGCCGAGGGCCCGGCCCCGGTGCGGTGGATGCTCAACCGCGGCCCGTGGAACCTCTCGGGCGGCAAGGACGCGGTGGACGCCACCGGCTGGAACGCCGCGGGCGGCTACGAGGTCACCTGGGTGCCGTCGATGCGCATGATCGTCAACATGGCGGACTTCGACGAGTCGCAGTGGATCAACCTGGCCGGCGCCTCCGGCCACGCCTACCACCGCAACTACACCGACCAGACGGAGCTGTGGGCGGACGGCGAGTTCCTGCCGTGGGCCTGGAGCGTCGACGCGGTGGACTCCGCGACCTCGGACACGGTGGCGCTGATCCCGTAGCCGCACCGCACAGCGCAGGACGGCACCGCGGCCGTCGGAGGTGGACACGCCTCCGACGGCCGCGGTGTTCGTCGTCGCGGCGCCTGCCTGTCGGGCACCGGCGCGCCGGTGCCCGACAGGCAGGCGCCGC
>NZ_JAAVJD010000193.1 GCF_012033735.1 Streptomyces lonarensis
GGCGGCACCCCGCGACCGCACCCGCCGCGCCGGGCCCGGCAGCCGCCGGGCCGGGCTCGGCCGATCCCCCTGCCGACGACGACCGCACCACCGCCGCGACCGCGCAGGCCGACGACGCGACGCAGGTCGCAGAGGCCGACGTCGCTGCGGAGACGGACCACTCCGCGGCGACCGGCGACGCCGCGAACAGCGAGGGCACAGCCGCCGTTCGGACAGCGGGCCTCCGGACGGCGCGCGCCGCGCACGGGGCCACCGCCCTCCGGCACGGCCCCACCACGGACTCCGACGAGACCGGCGAGGCCGGCGAGACCACCGCCCCGGAGAGCGCGGCAGCGGCGGAGCCGGCCGAACCCGCCTCCAACGGCGACGGCGACGCGGCGACCACGGCTGCCGAGCGACGACGTGCCGCCGGCGAGCCGGACACCACGACCGACCCGCTCGTGCGGGGCGACGCCCCTGCGGACACCGGCAGCACCGGCAGCACCGGCACGAGCGACGCGGCCGACTCCGGCACCACCGAGGCGGACAGCGACCGGGCCGACGACGCAGCAGCGAGCCGCAGGACCGCGTCCGTGTCGGAGGGACCCTCCCCGGGCACCGACACCGACGGGCACACCGACACCGACGGGCACACCGACGCCGACGGGACGTCGGAGTCGCAGTCGGCGCCCGAGCGAGAGGACGCGTCGGAGCTTCGGGCCGGGGGCGAGCGCCGTTCGCGGCTGCGCGGCCGGCTGCGTTCGCTGCTGTCCACCAGCGGCGACAGCCCCGACAACGACCCGTCCCGGTACGCGGACTCGTCCGCCCGCCGCACCCACGCACCCCGCACGGTGGCCACGGCTGTGGACCAGCCCACGGACGAACTCGCCACCACGGAGTCCGCCGACGCCCCGGCCTCACCCGCAGCGCCGAAGGCGCCCGTCGCGCCGCCCGTGCAGCAGCCCGCCGCAGCGGACCCGGAGCCGCACAGCGGCGCCGGCGCACCCTCGGCCCCGCGGCCGGGCGAGCGGGGCGAGCCGGCCCCGGCTGCCGTCTCCTTCCCGACGGCAGACGTTGCGGAAGGGGCGGAAGGGGCGGAAGGGGCGGAAGAGGCGGACGACAGGAGCCAGGCGGCGGAAGCAGCCGAAGGCGAGGGCCCTGGCCCGGCCGGCGCCCCCGCCGCAGACCCCGACGACGACGCTCCGGCGCAGCCGGCCACCGTCCGCACCGCGCCCCATCCGGTCGGCGCCACAGCCAGCCGCACCCTCGACGCCGAACAGGCCAAGACCGCCGCCACCGCACCGGACACCGAGCCCGAGCCACACCCCGAGGTGGAGGCTGCGGACGCCGACAGTGCGGCGGAGCCCGCCGAAGGCACCTCGCCGGCCGCGCCCGCCCCCGGCACCACCTCCCTCCGCACCACGCTCCACCCCGTCGGCGCCACAGCCAGCCGCACCCTCGACGCCGAACACGCCAAGACCGCCGCCACCGCACCGGACACCGAGCCCGAGCCACACCCCGAGGTGGAGGCTGCGGACGCCGACAGCACGGCGGAGCCCGCCGAAGGCACCTCACCGGCCGCGCCCGCCCCCGGCACCACCTTCTTCCACACCACGCTCCACCCCGTCGGCGCCACAGCCAGCCGCACCCTCGACGCCGAACACGCCAAGACCCCCGCCACCAACGCAGACACCGACGCAGACACCGAGGCCGACGCCGAGTTCCAGCCCGAGGCCGCCGATGCGGAGGCGGCAACGGCCGAGCACCGGTCCGAGGCGGAGGCCGCGCCCGGGGCGGACAACCGGGTGGCGGCGCCGTCCCCCGGTACCTCTGCCGCTGCCCCGGCTCCGGGGGCCGTCTTCATGGTTCCGGCGCCCCCGGCCGTTCCGCCCGTGGTTCATCTCGGGCGATCCGCCGGGGCGCCCGCGCCCGGCCGTGTCTTTCCGCCCCCGGGTTTCCCGCAGCTGCCGGGGACGTCCGCGGCGCGCCCTGCGGCTGCCACCGTCTTCGAGCTCCCGCCCTTCCCGCCGCTCACGGACGCGCCCTCGACGGCTGCGGCCGGTCCGAGGCCGGGCACCTCGCCTGCGGCGCCCGCGCCGGGCGTCGTCTTCGCCGTG
Source organism: Streptomyces lonarensis (assembly GCF_012033735.1). Taxonomy (GTDB): domain Bacteria; phylum Actinomycetota; class Actinomycetes; order Streptomycetales; family Streptomycetaceae; genus Streptomyces; species Streptomyces lonarensis. Next base: position 2,097 of record NZ_JAAVJD010000193.1, read on the forward strand.
CCGGCATTCCCGGCCGTGCCGGGCTGCTCGGCCGCCCGGCCCGCGTTCGGCGTGGTCTTCGCGCTGCCGACCCTCTCCGAGGTGGCGGCCGTGGCGGAGCCGGGAGTCCGTGCTGCGGACGCGGACGAACCGGCCGCGTCGGTCACCCAGCCCGCCAGACCCGCCGTGGTGACCGCCGCCCCGTCCCCGCTGCCCGTGGCGGCGGCCGGCGGTTCGCCGACCCCGGCGGCGGAGCCCTGCGCTGCCGGCGCGGAGCCGCCGCAGCTCGCGCTGTTCGACCTTCCGGAGTCGGCGGCGGTGGTCGAGGCCGCTCTCGCCGGGCCGCCGGACGACGCGGATTCAGCGGAGCCGACGCCGACGACCGCGCCGGTTCCAGCTGCCGAGTCCGTCAACTTCGCGGCGACCGGCAGCGGTTGCGCCGTCTCTGCCGATGCCCCGGGCACCGGCGGCACCGCCCACCTCGACGCCGTCCACCGGAACGGCACCGCGATGGTGGTGCCGCCGGTGCCGTCCGCCCCGCCGCTGGTGCCTGGCGGCGAGGCCGCGGACGGTCCCGGGACCTCGTCGGGGGCCCCAGCCGCTCCGATCGCCCAGCCGTGGGGTACCGGGCCGACGCCCATGCCGCTCCCGATGGGAGCCTTCCCGCTGGTCACCCGGGTCACCTCCCGGATGGCGGGGGCTCCTGCGCCCGCCGGGCAGCAGCCGGCGGACCCGTCCGCCGGCGATGGCGACGCCGTCCGCACCACGGGCGGCGAGGCGGTCGGGCCGCACGTGGACCGAGTGCCGGACGCAGCCGATGCGCCGCACGGTGAATCGGGCGCGGTGGAGCCGGGTCCGCACGCTCCGCCCGCGGGCGAGCCGTCGGACGCCGACCACCTGAGGGGGACGGACGAACTGCCGGACGGCGCTTCCGACGGCGCTGAAGAGCCCGGACAGGTACCGGAAGCGGGCCTCCCGACTGCGGACGACCAGGCGGCCGCGTCCCACCTCGACCTGCCGAGCCCCGGCCCGGCCGAAGCCGAGACCGACCACGAGACCGGCGGGTTCCGGGCCGAGGACGGCGCCCGCGACGCCGACAACGGCGACAACGCCGACGACGGCGACAACGAGACCGACACCGACGGGCCGTGCCAAGCACGCCGCCCGGCGGCGGGTCCGGGTCCCCGCGCCGGTGCGCCGGGTCGCGGCGCTCCCCGGCCGCGGGGTCCGGACGCTGCGCCGGTTCCCGTGGCAGCAGTGCCGCGCGGCGGCCCGCTGGGCGGCCGGCGGGTCGTACGACACGGAGCAGGACCGCAACCGGACCCGGCCGCAGCGGTTGGCCCCGCGCAGCCGCCGGATGGAGGGCGCGGCGGTCGTCGGCTCCGTGATGCTGTGTCTGCTGGTGGGGGCGATGGCTCCGGGCAGCGAGCGGCACGGGGACGAGACGCACGCCGCCGCCGGCGTGCAGGCCCCCGCCCCGGGGCCCGCCGCCGAGGGTTCCGGTGAGGCGCTGGCCAGGTCGGAACCCACCCGCATCCGGGTGCCGCACATCGGGATCGACGTGGAGGTCTTCGGCGCCGACCTGGACCCGGACGGCGGCCCGCCGACCCCGGCCGAGGAGGACGCGATGCGCGCCGCCTGGTACGCGGGCGGTGTCAGCCCCGGCGAGAACGGGGCCTCGCTGATCGTCGGGCACCTGGACACCATGACCGGGCCCGCGGCCTTCGCCGGCCTGGGGATGCTGGAGCCCGGTGGCCGTATCGAGGTGGACCGGGAGGACGGCACGACGGCGGTCTTCACCGTGGAGGCGGTGGAGCAGTACCCGAAGCAGGACTTCCCGAACGACCGCGTGTACGGCGCGACGGACGACGCCCAGCTGCGGCTGATCACCTGCGGCGGCCGATGGACGGCGGACGGCGGGTACGACGCCAACATCGTCGCCTACGCCCGGCTCGGTGACGGCACGGCGGGGGCGGACGGCGACGGATTCGGCACCGACGGTGCGGAGGGGTTCGGTACCGACGGCGCCGAGGGGGCGGACACCCCGGCGCCCGGCGACGCCGGCCAGGGCAACGCCGGCCGGCCCGGTGGCGACCCGGAGTTCCCGTACTACCCGTTCGTGCCGGAGGGCGAGCGCGGCGACCACGCGCCGGCCGGGCCCGGCGCCGCAGACCCGACCAGCTTCAGCGGGGTCGGGCTCCTGGAGACGCTGGACGGCGTGCGCTCGCTGTCCGACCTGCCGGGGTTCGACGCCTCCCGATGGACGGGGGCCTCCGGCTCGCCGGCCGACCCGTTCGGCGGCGCCCTGCCGGACGCCTTCGAGGCACCGGACGGGTTCGGCGCGGTCAACGAGTGGGACGCTGCCGCGGGCAGCGGGCCCGGGGACTGGTCCGGCGACGGGTTCGACACCGGGCCCGGCAGCGGCCTCGGTGACCAGGTGGAGCCGTTCGTACCGGAGTTCGCGCCCGGTGAGGTGTTCGGCGCCCCGGACGGGGCGTAGTTCAGCGAGCCGGCCGGGCTTCCGCCAGCAGGTTCCGGAGGGCGAGCGCCAGCGTGGTGAACGCCGGGGTCTCCGGCAGGAACGGCGCGTAGTGGCCGACCCCGGGCAGCCGCAGGAGCTGCGCGGGGTGCCGGTCCGCGTAGGCGACGGCCTGTTCCATCGGCACCTGGCCGTCGGCGGTGCCGTGCACCAGGGTGACCGGCCCCTGCGGCGGCGGCATGGTCATCGGGTCGGTCTCGGCGAGGAGCCCGCGCCAGTCGTCGCCGAGGAACTCCCGTACCGCGCCGGAGCCGAGGTCGCGGGCGACGGCGTCCGACAGGTCGGTGACGGCGTTCACCGCGACCGTGTGGTGCAGCAGCTGGGGCAGTCGGGACGCGGCCCACAGGGCGAGGTGGCCGCCGGCGGAGTGCCCGGCCAGCACCAGCGGGCCGGGCAGCCGGGTCAGCACCTCCCGCACGTCGTCGAAGGTCGCCGCGTGGCCGGCGTCGCCCCGGCGGTACTCGACGAGGGCGACGGGCATGCCGTGGCCCGCCAGGGCGGCGGCGAACGGCGAGAGGTGCCGCCGGTCGTAGGTGCCGCGCCAGAACCCGCCGTGCAGCAGGACCAGCAGCGGGCCGTCACCGGCCTCGCCGTAGTGGTCGACGCGTTGGTCGGGGTGGTCGCCGTACTGCTCGGTGCGGTCCGGCTGCTTGGCCGTCAGCCGCAGCAACTCCCGCATCTCGGCGGCGTCCTGGCCGCTCTCGACGGCCCTGGGCGGCCCGTCCCCGGCGCCGTCCGCCGTCGGTGCCTCGCCGCTCACGCGACTCCCCTTCCGTCGTCCCGACGTTCTGAGCCCGGATGTTCCCGCCCCGGATGTACTCGCCCCGGTGTGTCCACAGCTGTGGACACACCGGGTGCACCCGCCCCATGGCACCACATTCCGCCCGGCCGCGCCGAGCCGCTCCCCCGGGCGGCGCGGCGTCCGGCGCACCCGCCGGGGCGGGCGCGCCGGAGGCTCGGCCCGGTCAGGCCCCGGCGGGCGGCCCCGCCGGCTCCTCGGCCAGGACCTCGGCCAGGACCTCGGCGGCGCGCAGCGCGTCGCCGTAGGAGGTGTACAGCGGTGTGAAGCCGAACCGCAGCACGTCGGGACGGCGGAAGTCCCCGACCACGCCGCGGCGGATCAGCTCCCCCATCACCCGCTCCGCCCCCGGGCAGTGCAGCGCGACCTGGCTGCCGCGCCGCTCCGGCTCGGCGGGGGTCAGGGAGGCGACACGACCTGCCGGGACCAGCTCCGCCACACACGCGAGGAAGAAGTCGGTCAGCGCCAGGCTCTTCTCCCGGACCTGCCCGAGATCGACGCCGTCCCACACCTCCAGCGCGGTCTCCAGCGCCAGCATCGACAGGATGTCGGGGGTGCCGACCCGGCCGCGCACCGCGCCCTCGGCCGGGGTGTAGCGGTCGGCCATCGCGAACGGCTCGGCGTGGGAGTTCCAGCCGGGCAGCGGGGAGTCGAAGGCCGCCTGGTGGTGGGACCGCACGTAGAGGAACGCCGGGGCGCCCGGACCGCCGTTGAGGTACTTGTACCCGCAGCCGACCGCGAGGTCCGCGCCGTCGGCGTCCAGTCGCACCGGCAGGGCTCCGGCACTGTGGCAGAGGTCCCAGACGGTGAGCGCGCCGGCGGCGTGCGCGGCGGCCGTGATCCCGGGGAGGTCGTGCAGCTCACCGGTGCGGTAGTCCACGTGGTTGGCGAGCACCACCGCGGTGCGGGGCCCGACCTGTTCGGCCAACTCACCCATGGGGACAGGTCGGACGGTGCGGCCGGTCATGCGGGCGGCGGAGGCGGCGATGTAGCCGTCGGTGGGGAAGGTCGCCGCGTCGACGAGGATCTCGTCACGCGCGGGTGCGTCGCCGGCGGCCTCACGGCCGTCCGCGATCCGCACCGCGGCGATCAGCGCCTTGAAGATGTTGACGCTGGTGGAGTCGCCGACGACGACCTGGCCCGGCGCGGCGCCGATCAGCGGTGCGATCCGGTCGCCGACCCGTTCCGGGGCCGTCCACCAGCCGGACTCGGTCCAGGAGCGGATGCGCAGCTCGCCCCATTCGCGGGCGACGACCTCGGCCAGCCGGCCGGGCACGGCCGCGGGAAGGGCGCCGAGGGAGTTGCCGTCCAGGTAGACGGTGTCGTCCAGGACGAACGCCTTCCGGAGGTCCGCGAGCGGGTCGGCCGCGTCGAGGGCCGCGGCGCGCGCGGCGAGTCCCGACGGCGGGACGCCCGCACCGGTCGCCGCCGGATCGGCGGTCGGGGCAGCGGTCGGGGCAGCGGTGGGGGCAGCGGTGGGGGCAGCGGGACCCGCGGTGCGGGCCCCGCCGGGGGTGGTCTCAGACATGGCTTCGGGCCGTCCAGAGTTCGGGGAACACGTTCTTGCGGGCACGCTTCTCCAGCCAGGCGACGCCGGCGGAGCCGCCGGTGCCGACCTTGGAGCCCATGGCGCGACGGGTCGCGACCAGGTGGTCGTTGCGCCAGCGCCAGACCAGCTCGCCGACCTCGGTCAGCCCCTCGCCGAGCCGGACCAGCTCGCTCTCCTGGTCACCGCGGTACACCTCGGCCCAGACGGCCTCCAGCTCCGGGTGGGGCTCGTGGCGGGCGGTGGGCTCCCGGTCGAGGACGGCGGCCGGGACGGCGAGGCCGCGGCGGTGCAGCAGCCGCAGCGCCTCGTCGTAGAGGCTCGGCTCCGCCAGCGCCTTCTCCAGCTCGGCGTGGACCCGCGGCGCGCCCCGGTGGGGCACCAGCATCGACGCGGACTTCTCGCCGAGGAGGAACTCCATGCGCCGGTACATCGCCGACTGGAAGCCGGAGCCCTCGCCGAGCGCGGAGCGGTAGGCGTTGAACTGGGCGGGCGTGAGGTGCGCGATCGGCTTCCAGGAGGCGTTGAGCGCCTCCAGCTCCCAGCAGGAGCGGCGCAGCGCCACCAGGGCGCCGGGGATGTCGTCGCCGCGCAGCGCGGCGGAGGCGGTCTCCCACTCGTGGACGATGACGGTGAACCACAACTCCATAACCTGGGTGGTCACCAGGAACACCATCTCGCCCGGGTCGTCGGAGCGGAGGTGCTGAAGGTGGGTGAGGACGTCCGCCTGGACGTAGTCCTCGTAGGGCGTGGTGCCCTGGAAGTCGAGATTGGGCAGGTCGGTTTCGCCGACCGCGGGCGCGGACTGGTGCGACATCGCTGTCTCCGTGACGTCTTGCCTCCGGGTAGCGGTCCGCCCCTTCCTTCCGGTGTGGGAGCCCCGGTCCCCTCAGACCTCCGCTCGCGGGACGCTGCCGCGCGGCGGGGCCTGTTGGCATCATCGGGGGCGCACGCGGAATCGGCAAGGGCGGCACCGGCCACCTCGCGGCGGCGTGACGGAGGCGACACGGCAGGTGGGGGCGGGGGCGCGTCCCGGCGTGCGGCGCGCGGCGGCGGACCGCGGAGCCTCCCCCGCCGACAGGCCCGAACGGGGCAACGGCGCAGCCGGCGCGGGCCGGCACAGCGGCACAGCGGCACAGCAGGAGCGGACCCGGGAGCGGACCCGGGAACGGGAACGGGGCCCGCCGGAGGGCGGGCGCCGCGAGGGGGCCGGGTCCCGCGCCGCGGCGGCGCGGGGCGGGGCTCAGTCGGTGGCGGAGAGGGTCTCCGCGGCGACGGGCGAGCTGTCCTTGAGGAACGTCCGGCAGCGCTCGTGCTCCTCGGTCTCGCCGATGGCCTGGGCGGCGCGGGCGAGGGCGTGCAGCGCGCGGAGGAAGCCGCGGTTGGGCTCGTGCTCCCACGGCACCGGGCCGTGGCCCTTCCAGCCGCTGCGGCGCAGCGAGTCCAGACCGCGGTGGTAGCCGGTGCGCGCGTAGGCGTAGGAGGCCACGGGGTCGCCGGACTCGAAGGCGTCGTCGGCGAGCTGGGCCCAGGCCAGCGAGGACGCGGGGAAGCGGGCCGCCACGTCGGAGGGCTCGGTGCCGCCGGCGAGTGCCTCGCGCGGCTCCGGGTCGTCGGGCAGGTGGGTCGGGGGAGGTCCCCCGAGCAGGTTCTCGTACGTGGACATGGTTCCAGTCTGCCTGGTCCGCCGGAGCGCACGGACCGGTCCCGGCCGGGCGGCACCGCGGCAGCCCGGCGGCGCGGCCGAGGCGCGGTGCGCCTGCCGGGGGCGGCAGCCGGACGGGCCGGGGAGCGGTGTCGCTCCCCGGCCCGTCGGGTACGGCCGTCACGGGCGCCGGGGGCGCCCGCGGTGGATCACTTCAGGCGGGTGCCGGTGGAGCGCAGGTCGGCGCAGGCGCGGGTGACGCGCTCGGCCATCGAGCCCTCGGCCAGCTTGCCCCAGCTGCGGGGGTCGTACGTCTTCTTGTCGCCGACCTCGCCGTCGACCTTCAGCACGCCCGCGTAGTTGCGGAGCATGTGGTCGGCGACGGGGCGGGTGAAGGCGTACTGGGTGTCGGTGTCGAGGTTCATCTTCACGACGCCGTTCTCCAGCGAGGTGGCGATCTCCTCGGGGGTGGAGCCCGAGCCGCCGTGGAAGACGAAGTCGAACGGCTCCTGCTTGCCGTACTTGGCGCCGACGCCCTCCTGGAGGTCCTTCAGCAGCTCGGGGCGGAGCACGACGTTGCCGGGCTTGTACACGCCGTGCACGTTGCCGAAGGAGGCCGCGAGCAGGTAGCGGCCGTGCTCGCCGAGGCCGAGCGCCTCAGCGGTGCGCAGCGCGTCGTCGACGGTGGTGTACAGCTCGTCGTTGATCTCGTGGGTGACGCCGTCCTCCTCGCCACCGGTCGGGGTGATCTCGACCTCAAGGATGATCTTGGCGGCGGCGGCCAGCGTCAGCAGCTCGCGTCCGATCTCCAGGTTGTCGGCGAGGGTCTCGGCGGAGCCGTCCCACATGTGCGACTGGAACAGCGGGTGCTGACCGCGCTCGACGCGCTCGCGGGAGACCTCCAGCAGCGGGCGGACGTAGCCGTCCAGCTTGCCCTTGGGGCAGTGGTCGGTGTGGAGCGCGATGTTGACCGGGTACTTCGCGGCCACGACGTGCGCGAACTCGGCCAGCGCGACCGAGCCGGTGACCATGTCCTTGGAGTACTGGCCGCCGAGGAACTCCGCGCCGCCGGTGGAGATCTGGACGATGCCGTCGCTCTCCGCCTCCGCGAAGCCGCGCAGGGCCGCGTGCAGCGTCTGGGTCGAGGTGACGTTGATGGCCGGGTAGGCGAACCTGTTTGCCTTCGCCCGGTCGAGCATCTCGTTGTAGACCTCAGGGGTCGCGATGGGCATCTGTCCGCTCCTCGGGGTGTGCGGTGTCGGTCACGCGGGTCGCCGCGATGCGGCGCGGGCGCGCCGCACGGCCCGGCGAACTCCGGTGGGGCGCCCGACCTCGCCCACCGGCCCGCGGGCCACGGAGACGACCACTGCGTCGTCTGAGTCCCGCCCATCCTCGCAGACGACCCCGCCCGGGTCAGCCCGGCCCGCGCACCGGCGCCGGGCGGCAGGCCCGGCCGGCGGCCGGCGCGGCGGTGGTCCACCGGCCGGAGCTGCGGGGG
>NZ_JAAVJD010000194.1 GCF_012033735.1 Streptomyces lonarensis
ACACATCGACTGGACCAGCGGGAACATCCAGCTCCTCACCGAGCAGCGCCCCTGGCCCGAGACCGACCACCCCCGCCGCGCCGCCGTCTCCTCCTTCGGCATCAGCGGCACCAACAGCCACCTCATCCTCGAACAGGCCCCCGCGCACGCCGAGGACGCCGCCCCGGGGACGGACGCGGACACCGCCGGTCACGGCCCGCTGCCCCTGCTCCTGTCCGCCAGGAGCGAGCAGGCCCTCCGGGACCAGGCCCGGCAGTTGCACACCCACCTCGGGCAGCACCCGGACCTGCGGCCAGCCGCCGCCCGCGCGCTCGCCACCACCCGCACGCTCTTCGAGCACCGCGCCGTGGTCGTCGCGGCGGACGGCGGCGAGGTCGAGGGCTTCGAGCGGGCGCTCGAAGCACTGGCCCAGGGCGAGCCGTCCCCCGCGCTCGTCCGCGGCACACCGCACCTCGGGAAGACCGCGTTCCTCTTCACCGGCCAGGGCTCCCAGCGCTCCGGCATGGGACGTGGGCTGTACGAGACCCAGCCGGTCTTCCGCGCCGCGTTCGACGAGGCGTGCACCGGGCTGGACCGGTACCTCGGTACCGAGCGGCCGCTCAAGGACATCGTCTTCGACGACGACCAGAGCCTGCTCAACCAAACCCGCTACACCCAGGCCGGCCTCTTCGCCATCGAGACGGCGCTCTACCGCCTGATCGAATCGTTCGGCATCGTCCCTGACTACCTCACCGGCCACTCCATCGGCGAACTCACCGCCGCCCACATCGCGGGCGTCCTGTCCCTCGACGACGCCTGCCGGCTCGTCGCCGCCCGCGGCACCCTCATGCAGGCACTCCCCGCCACCGGCGCCATGATCTCCCTGCGCACCACCGAGGACCACGTCCTCCCCCATCTCCAGGGGCGCGAGGAGCAGGTCGCCATCGCCGCGCTCAACGGCCCGACCTCCACCGTGATCTCGGGTGACGAGCAGACGACCACCCACATCGCCGAGGCGCTCGCCGAACAGGGCATCAAGACCAAGCGCCTGACCGTCTCGCACGCCTTCCACTCCCCCCACATGGACACCATGCTGGCGGAGTTCGAACGCGTCTCCGCAGAGCTGGACTTCCAGCCGCCGACCATCCCGATCGTCTCCAACCTCACCGGACAGCTCGCCGACCCCCAGCAGCTCACCACCCCCGGCTACTGGGTCCGCCACGTCCGCGAGGCCGTCCGCTTCCACGACGGCATCCAGACCCTCCACGCCCACGGCGTCCGCCACTTCATCGAACTCGGCCCCGACGGCACCCTCACCACCATGGCCCAGGACAGCCTCACCGAACACGGTCACGCCGACGCCACCTTCATCCCCGTCCTCCACCGCGAGCGGGACGAGCAGCGCACCTTCCTCACCGCCCTCGGCACCGCCCACACGCACGGTGTGCCCGTCGACTGGACCCGGCTCTTCGGCGACGCCCCGGCCCCCGCTCCCGGCCTGCCGACCTACCCCTTCCAGCGCCAGCGCTACTGGCTCGACACGTCGAGGCCCGCCGCCGACAACGCGCGGAAGAGCACCACGCATCCCCTGCTCACGGCGGCCATCACGCTCCCCGCCGGGGAGGGCGCCGTCTTCACCGGCCAGGTCTCGTTCCGCGACCAGCCGTGGCTGAGCGACCACATCGTGCACGGCACGGCCGTGCTGCCCGGCGTCGCCTTCGTCGACCTGCTGCTGCACGCGGCCGGCTATGTCGGCTGCCAGCAGATCGAGGAACTCACCCACCATGCCTTCCTCGCCGTGCCGGAACAGGGCGCACGGCAGCTCCGCGTCACCGTGGGCGCGGCGGACGAGTCGGCGCGGCGGTCGTTCGCCGTGTACTCGTCCCCGACGGGCGAGGCCGGCGAGGAGACGGCCGAGTGGACCCGCCACGCGAGTGGGTTCCTCACCGAAGCACCCCTGGAGCTCGAACCCTCGTTCGACCTCACGGCATGGCCGCCCGTGGGCGCCGAGCCCGTCGACATCGAGGAGTTCTACCGCGGGTTCATCGAGCGCGGATACGAGTACGGGCCGCTGTTCCAGGGCTTCCGCGCCGGCTGGCGGCTCGGTGACGCCATCTACGCGGAGATCGCGCTACCGGACGGCACGGACCCCGAGGCGTACGGCCTGCACCCCGCGCTCCTCGACTCGGCCCTGCACCCGCTGATGCTCTGGTACGGCTCGGGTCCCGTGCGGCTCCCCTTCTCCTGGAGCGATGTCGCGCTGCACGCCGTCGGCCCGACCAGGCTCCGGGTACGGCTGTCCCGTTCGGAGCGCGACGTGTTCTCGCTCGCGGTCGCCGACCCCACCGGCGCTCCGGTCCTGACCATCACGGGCCTCAACATGCGCGAGGTGGCCCCCGACCAGCTCGCGGCGGCCCGCGCCCGGCAGAGCGACGACCTGTACGAGCTGAGCTGGATGACCGTCCCCGCGCCCGCGTCGCAGGACACGGGTCGCTGGGCGGGGCTCGGCGTGCCGGACGTGACCGCGGCGCTGCGCAGGGCCGGGGTCGACGCCGTGGACCACGCGGACCTCATCGGGCTCGGCGAAGCCGGGACGGGCAGCGGCGGCACGCCGCGGATCGTGATGACCGGCGCCTTCGGCTCCGCCGGCGGTGACCTGGCGGCGGACGCGCACACGATGTCCGCGGCCCTGCTGGCGCGGACCCAGGAGTTCCTCGCGGACGAGGCCCTCACCGACGCGCGGCTGCTCGTGCTGACCCGGGGCGCGCTCGCCACGGACCACGACGAGCAGGTGCCCGACCCGGCCGCGGCCACGGCCTGGGGGCTGCTGCGCACGGCGGAGTCGGAGCACCCCGGACGGTTCGTCATCGTCGACATCGACGGGACGGACGCCTCCTACCGTGCGCTCCCCGCCGCGCTCGCCACCGAGGAGCCGCAACTCGCGCTGCGCGGCGGCGAGCTGCGCGTGCCGCGACTGGTACGGGCGAGCCTGCCGGCCCCCGAGGAGAACGCGAGCGACGACGCCGACGGCACGGGCTCCGGACTCGACCCCGACGGCACCGTCCTCATCACCGGCGGCACCGGCACCCTCGGCGGCCTGATCGCGCGGCGCCTCGTGGAGCGTTACGGCGTACGGCACCTGATGCTGGTCAGCCGGCGCGGGGCGGACGCGGCGGGCGCCGTGGAACTCGCCGCCGAGCTGAAGGAGCTGGGCGCCGACGTCACCGTCTCGGCCTGCGACACCACGGACCCCGAGGCGCTCACCGCACTCCTCCAGTGGATTCCGGCCGACCATCCGCTGACGGGCGTCTTCCACACGGCCGGTGTGCTCGACGACACGACCGTCTCCGCGCTGACGCCCGAGCGGCTGTCGGCGGTGCTGCTGCCCAAGGTCGACGCCGCCTACCACCTGCACCGGCTGACGCGGGACCGCGACCTGGCCGCGTTCGTGCTGTTCTCTTCCGTGGCCGGCCTGATCGGCAACGCCGGGCAGGCCAACTACGCGGCGGCGAACACCTTCCTCGACGGGCTCGCCTCCCACCGCAGGGCGCAGGGGCTGCCCGCCCTCTCGCTGGCCTGGGGCCTGTGGCAGCAGACCAGCGGCATCACGGCGGCGCTCGACCCGGTCGGGCGTGCCCGTCTCGGCCGCGGCGGCATCGCCCCGCTGCCGACGGCGCAGGCGCTCGGCCTGCTCGACCTCGCCATCAGCTCGGACCGGGCGCTCCTGGTGCCCGCGCGGCTCGACGTCGGACGGCTCGGCGAGGGCGATGCCCACGTTCCCGCGGTCCTGCACAAGCTGGTGCGCTCCCGCACCCGGCGGGCCGCCCAGGGCGACGCCTCGGCCCCCGGCACGCTGCGGCAGCGGCTCGCGTCGGGCGACGAGGCCAAGCAGTTGGAGATACTCCTCTCCTACCTGCGCGGCCAGGTCGCCGCCATCCTCGGTCACGGCTCGCCCGACGCCATCGATGTCGACCGCGGATTCCTCGAAATGGGTCTCGACTCGCTCACCACGGTCGAGTTCCGCAACAACCTCAACGAGGCCACCGGGCTGCGGCTGCCGCCGACCACGCTGTTCGACTACCCCACGCCGACTCAACTGGCCGCCATGCTGCGGGCCGAAATGGCCCCCGAGTCCGCTCCCGCCGAACTCCCACAGGTGCTCGTCGCCGAGCTGGACCGGTTGGAGAGCAGTCTGCACACCGTCGTCCCTGACATCCGGACCGCGCTCGCCGCCCGCCTACAGGGCTTCCTGCTGAAGCTGAACGGCACGGGAGGCGCGGAAGGAGAGCAGGGGCAGGGATCGGCCATGAAGATCGACGCCGCGACGGACGACGAGATCTTCGACTTCATCGACAACGAGCTCGGGCTGTCGTGACGCGGCAACCGAGGAAGGGCGTCGTCCCATCATGAACGAGGACAAGCTTCGCGACTATCTGAAGCGCGTGACCGCTGACCTTCAGCGGACCCGGCAACGGCTGGCTGAGGCCGAGGCCCGGGATCACGAGCCGATCGCGGTCGTGGGCATGGCCTGCCGGTTCCCGGGTGGGGCCACGACGCCCCAAGGGCTGTGGGAGCTGGTGGCGGAGGGGCGCGACGCGGTGGGCGCGTTCCCCGAGGACCGTGGCTGGGACACCGACAACCTCTTCGACTCCGACCCCGACACGCCGGGCACGTCGTACGCCCGCGAGGGCGGGTTCCTCTACGACGCCGCCGAGTTCGACCCGGACTTCTTCGACATCAGCCCGCGCGAGGCACTCGCGCTCGACCCCCAGCAGCGGCTCCTCCTGGAGACCACCTGGGAGAGCATCGAGAGCGCCGGCATCGCCCCGGCCTCGCTGCGCGGCAGCCGTACCGGCGTGTTCAGCGGCGTGTCGGGGCACGAGTACGCCTCGCTCACCCACCAGGGTGCCGAGGACGTCGAGGGCTACCTGCTGACCGGCAACACCCTCAGCGTCGCCTCCGGGCGCGTCGCCTACACGCTCGGCCTCGAAGGTCCGGCCGTCACGGTCGACACCGCCTGCTCCTCCTCGCTCGTCGCCCTGCACATGGCCTGCCAGTCGCTGCGCAAGGGCGAGTCCTTTATGGCCCTGGCCGGCGGGGCCGCCGTGATGGCGACCCCGGGCATGTTCGTGGAGTTCAGCCGCCAGCGCGGTCTCGCTCTCGACAGCCGCTGCAAGTCCTTCTCGGCCGCCGCCGACGGCGTCGCCTGGGCCGAGGGCGCCGGCATGGTGCTGCTCGAACGGCTCTCGGACGCCGAGGCGAACGGGCACCCGATCCTGGCCGTCATCCGCGGCTCCGCCGTCAACCAGGACGGCAAGAGCAGCCAGCTCACGGCGCCGAACGGCCCCTCGCAGCAGCGCGTCATCCAGGCTGCCCTCACGGACGCGGGTCTGACCAGCGACCAGATCGACGCCGTGGAGGCCCACGGCACCGGCACCTCGCTCGGTGACCCCATCGAGGCCCAGGCGCTGCTGGCCACCTACGGGCAGCACCGGCGTCCCGACCAGCCGCTGTGGCTGGGCTCCTTCAAGTCCAACATCGGGCACGCCCAGGCCGCGGCCGGCATCGGCGGCGTCATCAAGATGATCCAGGGCATCCGGCGGGGGGTGCTGCCCAAGACGCTGCACGTCGACGAGCCCAGCCCACACATCGACTGGACCAGCGGAGACGTCCGGCTCCTGACCGAGCAGCGCCCCTGGCCCGAGACCGACCACCCCCGCCGCGCCGCCGTCTCCTCATTCGGCATCAGCGGCACCAACAGCCACCTCATCCTCGAAGAAGCGCCCGTCCGGGAGCAGGCGGAGGAGCCGGAGACGGAGCTGCCCGCGGCCGGCGGGATCGTGCCGTGGCTGCTCTCGGGCAAGAACGAGCAAGCCCTCCGGGACCAGGCCCGGCAGTTGCGCATCCACCTCGGGCGCAACCCCGAACTGCGCCCCGCCGAGACCGCCCACGCACTCGCCACCACCCGCACGCTCTTCCAGCACCGCGCCGTGCTCGTCGCCGACGACACCGAGCAGTTCGCGCAGGCACTCGACGCACTCGCGCAGGGCAACCCCTCGCCCGCGGTGGTGCAGGGCACACCCCGATCCGGCAAGACCGCGTTCCTCTTCACCGGCCAGGGCTCCCAGCGCTCCGGCATGGGACGTGGGCTGTATGAGACCCAGCCGGTCTTCCGCGCCGCGTTCGACGAGGCGTGCGCCGGGCTGGACCGGTACCTCGGTACCGAGCGGCCGCTCAAGGACATCGTCTTCGACGATGACCAGAGCCTGCTCAACCAAACCCGCTTCACCCAGGCCGGCCTCTTCGCCGTGGAGACGGCGCTCTACCGCCTGGTCGAATCGTTCGGCATCGTCCCGGACTACCTCACCGGCCACTCCATCGGCGAACTCACCGCCGCCCACATCGCGGGCGTCCTGTCGCTCGACGACGCCTGCCGGCTCGTCGCCGCCCGCGGCACCCTCATGCAGGCACTCCCCGCCACCGGCACCATGATCTCCCTGCGCACCACCGAGGAACAGGTACGACCCCTCCTCAAAGGCCGCGAACACCAAGTCTCCATCGCCGCGATCAACGGACCCGCCTCCACCGTCATCTCCGGCGACGACAACGCCGTCACCGAAATCGCCGCGACCCTCGCCGAACAGGGCATCAAGACCAAGCGCCTGACCGTCTCGCACGCCTTCCACTCCCCCCACATGGACACCATGCTGGCGGAGTTCGAACGCGTCGCGACCGGCCTCGACTTCCAGCCGCCCACCATCCCGATCGTCTCCAACCTCACCGGACAGCTCGCCGACCCCCAGCAGCTCACCACCCTCGGCTACTGGGTCCGTCACGTCCGCGAGGCCGTCCGCTTCCACGAGGGCATCCGCACCCTGCACACCCAGGGCGTCTCCCGCTTCGTCGAACTCGGCCCCGACGGCACCCTCACCTCGATGGCCCAGGACAGCCTCACCGAACACGGTCACGCCGACGTCACCTTCATCCCCGTCCTCCACCGCGAACGCGACGAACAGCGCACCTTCCTCACCGCCCTCGGCACCGCCCACACCCGCGGCATCCCCATCGGCTGGACCCGGCTCTTCGCCGGCACGCCTCGGACCACCGCGTTCGACCTGCCGACCTACCCCTTCCAGCGCCAGCGGTACTGGCTGGGCAGCTCACGGGCCGGTCTGGACGCGGGACACCTCGGCCTGACGGTGACCGGTCACCCCGTGCTGACGACGCTGGCCGAGCTTCCCGACAACGGTGGGCACCTCTTCACCGGCCGCGTCAGCGTCTCCGACCCCGACTGGGTGCCCGACCACGCCGTCTTCGGAGCGGCGATCGTGCCGGGTGTCGCCTTCGTCGACCTGCTGCTGCACGCCGCGGAACACGTCGGCTGCGACCGGATCGACGAACTGATCCACCACATCTTCCTGGCCGTACCTGAGCACGGCGCCCTCCAGCTCCGCGTGCTCATCGAGCCCGCCGACGCGTCGGGACAGCGTCCGCTCTCCGTCTACTCCCGGTCCGAGGACGCGCCGGCCGACAGCGAGTGGACCCTCCACGCCACCGGCGCGCTCGCCACCCGTGCGGAGAGCGCTCCGCAGTCCATCGACGGCATCTGGCCCTCCGCCACCGCGGAGCGCATCGATGTCGACGAGTTCTACACCCGGATCTCCGACGCGGGTCTCGGCTACGGGCCGCAGTTCCGCAGGCTCCAGGCGGCCTGGCAGGAGGGGGACACCACCTGGGCGGAGGTGTCGCTCCCCGCCGACGCGAGCCCCGGCGCCTACGGCATCCACCCGGGTCTGCTCGACTCCGTGCTCCAGCCGGGCGCGCTCGTCACGCACGAGGCCGCCGCGGACACGATCCGCATCCCGTTCTCCTGGAGCGGTGTCTCCCTGCACACGACGGGCGCGCGGAATCTTCGCGTCCGTCTCGTCTGGACCACGCCCGAGACGGTGTCCCTGGACATCACCGACCACGCGGGCACCCCCGTGCTGACGGTCGAATCCCTCGCCATGCGGGCTGTCGCCGCCGATCAGGTCGCCGCCGCGCACGCCGCCAACGCGGGAGAGCTCTACCGGGTCGACTGGGTGACGATTCCCACCCCCACGGGCCCGACGCCCAGCACGATCGACGCCCGGTGGGCCGACGCCACCACCCCGGGGAACGAGCACCTCACGGCAACGCCGACCGCGCTCGCCCCCAAGGCACCGGTCGTGGCCCCGACCGCTGAGGGCGGCACCGCGTCCGGGTCCGAGGTGTTCGTGACGTGGTGCGTCGCACGCGAGGACGCCGACCCGGTGCAGGCCACCCACGCGCTCACGCAGCACGTGCTCGGCCTCGTCCAGCGGATCGTCTCCGACGACGAACGGCCCGACTCCCGCCTGGTCGTCCTCACCCGCAACGCCACCTCCACCGGCCCGAGCGACCGGCCGGCCGACCTGGCGGGCGCCTCGGTCTGGGGGCTCCTCCGGTCCGTCCAGGCCGAACACCCCGACCGCTTCACCCTCGTCGACCTCGACCAGTCGGAAGCCTCGCTCAAGGCGCTGCCCAGGGCCCTGGCCACCGCGGAGCCCCAGCTCGCCGTCCGCAACGGGCAACTGCTCGGCCCGCGCCTCGCCCACGGCGAAGCCGCCACCGAGCCCGCGCGGTTCGACCCGGAGAAGACAGTCCTGATCACCGGCGGCACGGGCGGCCTCGGCCGGCTCCTCGCCCACCACCTCGTCACCACCCACGGCGTCAAGCACCTGCTGCTCATCAGCCGGAAGGGCCCGAAGACCCCGAGCAGCATCGTCACCGACCTCGCCGCACTGGGTGCCAGGGTCACGATCGCCGCCTGCGACGCCGCCGACGAGAAGTCGCTGGCCTCGCTCCTCGACTCCCTGCCCCACGAGCACCCGCTCGGCGCCGTCGTCCACTGCGCCGGCGTCCTCGACGACGGCATCGCGACCGCGCTCACCCCCGAGCGTCTCGCCGGCGTGCTCCGCCCGAAGGTCGACGCGGCCTGGAACCTCCACCGCCTCACCCGCGACAAGGACCTCGACGCCTTCGTCCTCTTCTCCTCGGCAGTGGGCACGCTCGGCGCTCCCGGGCAGTCCAACTACGGCGCGGCGAACGGCTTCCTCGACGCACTGGCCCGGCACCGCCATGCCTCCGGGCTGCCCGCCAAGTCCCTGGCCTGGGGCCTGTGGGAGGACACCGCCGGCGGCATGGCCGGCACCCTCGACCAGCAGGACCGCGCCCGCATGGGACGCAACGGACTCCTGCCGATCCCGGCGGACCTCGGTCTGGCGCACTTCGACGCGGCACTCGTCGCGGCGGAGCCCGTGCTCGTCCCGGCCAAGTTCGACCTCGCCGGCCTCCGCACCCGCGCCGCGTCTGCGCCGCTCCCGCCGATGTTCCGCGGACTGATCCGCACCCCGATCCGCGCCGCGGCGCAGCACACCGGGGCGGGCCAGGATGTCGACGCGCTCCGCCAGTCGCTCGCCGGCCGGCCCGAGGCGGAGCAGCACGAGATTCTGCTGCGCTTCCTCCGCGGTCACGTCGCGACCGTCCTCGGGCACAACTCGCCCGACGCGATCGACGCCGATGTCTCGTTCAAGGAGCTTGGCTTCGACTCGCTCAGCTCCGTGGAGCTGCGCAACGCGCTCAACAAGGCGTCGGGGATGCGGCTGCCGTCGACCCTGCTCTTCGACTACCCCACCCCCACCACGCTCGCCACCCACATCAGGGCCGCGATCGCCGACACGGCACACGCGGCGGCCGTCACGACCCGGAAGCCAATCGTTCCCGCCTCCGTCACGAGCGCCGACGAGCCGATCGCGATCGTGGGCATGGCCTGCCGCTTCCCCGGCGGCGCCAACACCCCCGAGGACCTGTGGCAGCTCGTGGCCGAGGGCCGGGACGCGGTCGGCGCGTTCCCCGAGGACCGCGGCTGGGACCTGGAGAACCTCTTCGATCCCGACCCCGACGCGCTCGGGAAGTCCTACGCCCGCGAGGGCGGCTTCCTCTACGACGCGG
>NZ_JAAVJD010000195.1 GCF_012033735.1 Streptomyces lonarensis
CCCGCCGTCGGGGCGCGGACGCGGCCACCGGCGGCGCGCGACCGAGGGTTCGCGCCGCGTCCGACCGGTGCGGCACGCCCGGGGGCGGCGCCCGCTGCGTCACCCGGACGGCGCAGCATCCGCGCCGGTGTCGGCACCGGTCACGCCCCCGGCGTCCCGGTCTCCCAGCGATCATCCGAGCCACAGCGCCTACCCTGGTCGCATGCAGCTCTCACCCGGTCACGAGCCCGCCCCGCGGGGTGTGGTGGACGGCCTGCCGGCATGGGACCGATGCGCGGTCATGGGCGTGGTCAACGTCACCCCCGACTCCTTCTCGGACGGCGGGATGTGGTTCGAGCCGTCCGCCGCGATCAAGCACGGTCTGGAACTGGTCGCCGACGGTGCCGACCTCGTCGACGTGGGCGGCGAGTCCACCCGGCCGGGCGCCAGCCGGGTGGACGAGTCCGAGGAGCTGCGCCGCGTCGTGCCGGTGGTGCGGGCGCTGACCGCCGAGGGGGTCGCCGTCTCCGTGGACACCATGCGCGCCTCGGTGGCGGCGGAAGCCGTCGCCGCGGGGGCGCGGCTGGTCAACGACGTCAGCGGCGGACGCGCCGACTCCCGCATGGTGCCGGTCGTCGCCGAACTCGGCGTGCCCTTCGTGGTGATGCACTGGCGCGGCCAGAGCGCCGACATGAACACCCGCGCCGTCTACACCGACCCGGTCGGCGAGGTGCTGGCCGAACTGCGGGAGGCGGTCGATGCCGCCGTCGACGGCGGCATCGCCGAGGAGCGCGTCGTCGTCGACCCCGGGCTCGGCTTCGCCAAGCAGGCGCCGCACGACCTCGCGCTGGTGGCCGGCCTGCGGCGGCTCGCCGCCGAACTGCGGCGGCCGATGCTGGTCGCCGCCTCGCGTAAACGTTTCCTCGGCCGCGTGCTGGCCGCCCCGGACGGCACGCCGCCCCCGGCGAGGCAGCGCGACGCCGCCACCGCGGCGGTCACCGCGATCGCCGCGCGGGACGGGGCCTGGGCGGTCAGGGTCCACGACGTCGGCCCGTCCGCCGACGCGGTACGGGTCGCCCGGGCGGTGGAAGCAGCAGCGGGACCGGGGGAGCGGACATGAGCGCGCGCACCGACATCGAGGCCGTGGAGGCCGCCAACACCGCCCTCTACGACGCGCTGGAGGCCGGCGACCTGGAGGCGATGGCCGACCAGTGGCTGCACGACCGGGTCAGCGTCGTCCACCCGGGCTGGCCCGTGCTCTCCGGTCGCTCGGAGGTGATGCGCTCCTACGCGCTGATCATGGCCGGCACCGAGTACATCCAGTTCTTCCTGACGGACGTGGAGATCGAGGTGCTGGGCGACACCGCCGTCGTGACCTGTACCGAGAACATCCTCTCCGGCGGCCCCGCCGAGGACGACGGCTCCGCCGGCCCGCTCGTCGGCGGCCTGGTCGTCGCCACGAACGTCTTCCGCCGGGCGGACGACGGCGCGTGGAAGATCTGGGCGCACCACGGCTCGCCGGTCCTCGTCGACGACGAGGACGAGGACGGCGAGGGACCGGCGGAGCCCGGCGTCACCGAACTCTGACACCTCCCCGCGGCATCGCGGGGCGGGACGACCGACGGGCCGGGCCCGGCGCCACCGACGGGTGGCTGCCGGGCCCGGCCCGTCGGTCGTCACTGCGGGTGACGGTGACGCGCCGAGGGCGCCCGCTGTCAGCCCTGGGCGCCGTCGGTCCGGCCGCCCTCGGCGCGCTCGGGGTGGGTCCGCTCGGTGCCGGTCCCGGCACCGTCGGTCGGCTCGGCGCCCTCGGCCGGCTCGGTGCCACTCGGGTGGGCGTCCGGGCGGGAGGGCTCTTCGGGGGCGGCCGGTCGCCCGTCCCCGCCGCCGTTCCCGGCCGTCGCCGGCTCGGAGGCAGCGGTCGGCGTGTCGGTGGCGTCCGGCCCGGTCCCCGCCGATCCGTCCGCGCCGTCCGCGCCGTCCGACCCGTCCGACCTGACCGACCCGTCCGCGCCCGGGGCCGTCGTGCCGGTCAGCCAGCGCTCCGGGGCGGCGGAACGACGCCCGAGCCGGGAGCGCTCCGCCTGTGCCGCGATCTCCTCGCGGGCGTGCTCCAGGTCCATGAGCCGGGCGGCCGCCGTGCCGTTGCCGCCGTGGTGCACCTGAAGGTCGGCCAGCCGCAGCCGGTGCATCCACGGGCCCCGGCTGAGCCGGATGCTCTGCACCTTGGCGTGCGGCACGAGGGTGTGAATCCGCTTCAGCCGCCCACGGCGCGCCACGAACACCGTCTCCGTCACCCCGTGGCCGTAGCCCCGGTACCAGATCGGCACCGCCCAGCGGCCGCGCCGGGGCGAGGGGCGGACCGCGGCCACCGCCTCGTCGATCGAGACGCCCGGCAGGAAGCGGGCGATCAGCTGCGCACACTCCGCGCGGCTCGCGACCGGAACCAGCATGCCGTTCTCGACACCCTCGCCGGCGACCATGATCTCCAGCCGCGCCCAGCCGCGGGAGCGCCACAGCAGCGGTTCGACGATGTCGACCGACTGCACGCGCCCGGGCGGCACCGTCGCGTGGTCCCGCTGCAGCAGGCCGTGGTCCAGCCGCAGCCCGTCGGGCGACTCGCTGACCGTCCAGTCGTACTGCGTGAGGAAGCCGCCGATCCCGGTCTGCCAGACAACGGCCGCGAACGGCACGCAGACGGCCAGGGTGGCGAAGATGCTGCCGGTCAGCAGGTACATGCCGGGCGCGACGAGCAGCAGGAAGAGCAGCGCGCCCCAGCCCGCGCCGAGCAGCAGCAGCGACTTCACCAGGGTGCCGGTCTCCACCCGGAGCAGCTGCCGGGCGGGCGCCTCGCCGGCCGTCCGGGCGGCGTCCGGGGTGATGCCGGCGGCGCGCGCCAGCAACTCGGCCCGCAGCTCACGGGCCTTGGCCTCGCCGAGGAAGGCCAACTCGTCCGAGGAACCGGCCCCGACGACCTCCATCTTGAGCTTGGCCACGCCGACCAGCCGCGCCAACAGCGGGCGGCTCAGGTCGATCGACTGGATGCGGTCCAGGCGCAGATGGGCGCTGCGACGGAACAACAGGCCGGTGCGGATGCGCAGTTCCGTGTCGGTCACCAGGAACCGCGTCACCCGCCAGGAGAGGAACCCGTAGAGGGCGGCGGCGGCGAGTATGCCCGCGAGGACGAGCAGCAGCGGTCCGATGCCCAGGTCGGCCAGGTTGCGCAGTTGCTGCGGGTTGTTGAATGCGAGCGCGGCCAGGCCGGCCAGCGGCGCCCAGGCACGGCGCCAGGGGGTCACGGGGTGCAGGCGTTCGCCCTGGCCGTCGGGGAACGCCTCAGCAGGGTCGCCCTTCACCGTCGCCGCGGTGTCGGTGTCGGTGTCTGTATCGGTGTGGGTGTCGGTGTCGGTGTCTGTATCGGTGTGGGTGGTCGTGTCCGTGTCCCGATCCGTGTCCGTCCCGGCCTCGGCGGCCTCGACGGGCTGCTCCGCGGGCGGCGCCGTGCGGGCGTCCGCCCGGAGGTCGGCCCGGTCGGGCTGCTCGGCCCCGTCGTTTCGGTCGGTCCCGTCGGTCCCGTCGGGCCGCTCGGTCCCCGTCGTCACCGGGCCGGTGCCCGGCGCCGCCGGTCGGGTGTGGTCGTCCGCCATCACAGCCCCGCCGACCGGGACTCGCCCAGCTCGGTCAGCCGGTCACGCAGCCGCTCCGCCTCGTCCGGGTCGAGCCCGGGGATGGTGGCGTCCGTCGCGGCCGCGGCGGTGTGGAGCTGGAGGCGCGCCAGGCCGAACTTCCGGTCCAGCGGGCCCGAGGTGACCTCCACCAGCTGCATGCGGCCGTAGGGGACCACGATCATCTGCCGCCAGAGCACGCCCTTGCTGATGAGCAGGTCGTCCTCACGCTCCAGGTAGCGCCAGGAACGCTGGTGGCGACCGATCACCCACCACAGCCACACCCCCGTCAGCAGCGGCGCGAGCGCCAGCAGCGACCAGGAGGGCGCGCCGAGGACCGCCGGCAGGATCGCCGCCACCAGCAGCGGCGGCACCACCCACATCACCATCACCAGCCGCCAGACGGTCAACAGGGCGGGCTTGACCCGCTGCCACTTCTCGGCCGGAGGGTCGACCGGCTCCCGCACCATGCTGTCCATGCCACGAGCTTACGGCGCTCCGCCGGGCTTCAGCAGGGCGTCACCGACCGGCCGGGCGCCGGGGGCTCCCGCACCCGCGTGAAGCTGCCAGACTGACCCGCATGGCGCAGACGAGCACCGGGGCCGGGGCCCCGCACCCCGTGACCGGACCGCACGGCGCCGGTGGCACCGGCACCACTACGGTGGGCGTCGGGGGAGCCGCCGAGAGCACCGACATGGTGCTCAACATCGGCCCGCAGCACCCCTCCACCCACGGCGTGCTGCGGCTGCGGCTGGTGCTGGACGGGGAGCGCATCACCCGCGCGGAACCCGTCGTCGGCTACATGCACCGCGGTGCGGAGAAGCTGTTCGAGGCGCGCGACTACCGCCAGATCATCGTGCTCGCCAACCGGCACGACTGGCTCTCCGCCTTCTCCAACGAGCTGGGCGTGGTGCTCGCCGTCGAGCGGATGCTCGGCATGGAGGTGCCCGAGCGGGCCGTCTGGCTGCGCACCCTGCTCGCGGAGCTGAACCGGGCGCTCAACCACCTGATGTTCCTGGGCTCGTACCCGCTGGAGCTGGGCGGCATCACGCCGATGTTCTACGCGTTCACCGAGCGGGAGGACCTCCAGCACGTCATGGAGGAGCTGTCCGGCGGCCGGATGCACTACATGTTCAACCGGGTGGGCGGGCTCAAGGAGGACCTGCCCGCCGGCTGGACCGACCGGGCGCGGGGAGCCGTCGCCGGGGTCCGGGGGCGGCTCGGCCGCTTCGACGACCTGGTGCTCGGCAACGAGGTGTTCCGCTCCCGCACCCGGGGCGTCGGCGTGCTGGACCCGGCCGTCGCCCGTTCCTACGGCGTGTCGGGCCCGATCGCCCGCGCCAGCGGCGTGGATTTCGACCTCCGCCGCGACGAGCCCTACCTGGCGTACGGCGAACTGGGTGACGTGCTGCGCGTCGCCGTCCGGTCGGAGGGCGACTGCCTCGCCCGGTTCGAGGTGCTGCTGGACCAGACCCGCAACGCCCTCGAACTCGCCGACGCCTGCCTGGACCGGCTCGCCGAACTGCCGCCCGGGCCGGTGAACCAGCGGCTCCCCAAGGTGCTGAAGGCCCCGGAGGGCGCCACCTACGCCTGGACGGAGAACCCCCTCGGGCTCAACGGCTACTACCTGGTCTCCAAGGGGGAGAAGACCCCGCACCGGCTGAAGCTGCGCTCGGCCTCGTTCAACAACATCCAGGCGCTGGTCGACCTGCTCCCCGGGACCCTGGTCGCCGACATGGTCGCGATCCTGGGGTCGTTCTTCTTCGTCGTCGGAGACATCGACAAGTAGCAGCCGACCCGGCCGGGACGGTCCGGGGCGAGGGAACCGGCCGGGACGGTCAGCCGGCGGTCGGTCGCGCACCGGCGGCGCGCAGCAGCCGCAGCTGGCCGATCTCCGCCGCGTTCTTCATCAGCTCGGCGTTGACCCAGGCGGCGGTGTCGGCAGCGGTCCGGTCGGACCCCGGCGGCCACGGGAACGGCGCCTCCGCGTCCAGCGCGCCCGGCGAACCGTCCGCCAACGCCGCCGCCCACTCCTCGCGCAGCGCCCGCAGCCGCGTCACCGCCGCCGCGCCGTCGCCCGCCCAGACCACGGCCTCCCGGGCCGGCGGCTCCTCCCCGCGCAGCAGCCGCAGCGCGGTCGTCCACCACCAGTCCACGTGCCAGGTGAGCCAGGCGACGGTCGGCACGGGCACCGGGTCGGGCTCGGCGTCGGCCCAGTCCGGCACCCACCGGCCGTTGTCGCCCTGCCGCACCGCCCAGCACAGCGGCGCCGGCTCCCAGTGGACGTCCGCCTCCACCAGCCGGTCGAGGTGGTACTCCAGCAGCGCCCAGGTCAGGTCGAACTGGTTCCGCAGCAGGGCGAGGCGGGCGGCGTCGGCGTGGTTCTCCATGGCGGGCACCCTGTCACCCGGGGCACACGCGCGGCCAGCGGTTATCGCGGGCACGCACCGGCCGCCACCGTGCCAACCGTGCCGAGTGAACCGCACCGCGCACCGTGCCGAGCGCCGCGCCCTGAGGGCCCGGTCAGCCGCGGACGAGCAACCGGTCCACCGTGGCGACCGCCGCATCGGAGCGGGGCCCCGGGCTCGCGGTCCTGCCGACCGCGTCCAGCAGGCGGCCGGTCTCGCTGTCTGCCAGGTAGATGAGGACCTTGCGGTCCTGGTCCCGGGGCAGTTCGAACGGCAGGTGGCCGAAGCCGTCCTCGACCAGTGCCGCGGAGATCTCCTGGACCACCCGCGTTCCGGCGCGGCCCTTCCCGGCGCACTCCCGCAGCTCCCGGACACTCACGATCGCCTGCCCCCGGCCCTTCCGGACCGCGCGTCGAATCTCGGTGAAGTCCATCCCCGCCCCCCTCAGAACGTTTCCGCAGCCACAAGGTAGTCGCACCACCGGCCGCCGCGGCCCGGAACGGACAGATCCATCGGCGCGGACGTGAGGCGGCTGCTCAGCGCTTGTCGCGGGAGCGGCCCATCGGGGCGCGGACGAGGGTGTCGTCGATGAAGCAGAACCGCCAGTCCTCGCCCGGCTCGGCGGACTGGATCACCGGGTGCCGCGCCTCCTCGGCGTGGCGTCGCGAGTGCTGGTGGGGCGAGTCGTCGCAGCAGCCGACGTGGCCGCAGGTTGTGCAGAGCCGCAGCTGCACCCAGTCGGTGCCGAGCTCCTCGCACCCGCGGCACGCGGCGGCGTCGGTGCTGGTCACGCGGATCTGGTCCAGATGCGTGCAGGAGGTGCTGATGGTCTCCTCCCGCACGTAGGTCCAGTCGGACCGCAGCAGCCAGTCCGGCATCACCCGTGCCAGGTAGCGGGAACCCGCCGCCAGCAGGGGCGCCGTCACGGCCAGCAGCAGCACGTAGAGGGCGACGAAGGGGCCGAGCCGCGCGTCCAGTCCGGCGGCGATCGCCAGCGTCACCAGGATCAGCGAGAACTCGCCCCGGGCCAGCACCGTCAGCCCGATGTTGGCCGCCCCCCGCTGGTTGAAGCCGAACAGCCGCGCCGCCAGCACCCCGGCCGT
Organism: Streptomyces lonarensis; assembly: GCF_012033735.1. Classification (GTDB taxonomy): domain Bacteria; phylum Actinomycetota; class Actinomycetes; order Streptomycetales; family Streptomycetaceae; genus Streptomyces; species Streptomyces lonarensis. The sequence goes on from NZ_JAAVJD010000195.1 coordinate 7,156, forward strand.
CACGTTGGTGACGACCGTGACGGCGACGGCGATCAGCGCCGGGACGGCGACGCCGCCCAGGTCGCCCACGTCGATCGTCAGGCCGAACGCCACGAAGAAGACCGTCGCCAGCACGTCCCGCAGCGGCAGCACGATCCGCTCCACCCGCTCCCGGAACCGGGTGCGGGAGACGACCAGGCCCACCATGAGGGCACCGATGGCGTCCGAGACGCCCACCTCGTCGGAGAGGCCGGCGACCAGCACCGCCAGGCCGATCGCTGCGACGGCCAGCAGCTCGTCCTCGCGGCTGCCGATCAGCCCGCCCACCGCCCGCGCACCCCAGCGCGCCACCGCGAACAGCACCACCAGGAAGCCGAAGCTGAGGGCGATGTGCCCCGCCAGTGCCCCAGGCGAGTCCGCACCGGACAGCACCGGCGACAGCAGCGCCAGGTAGAAGGCGAGGAACAGGTCCTCGATGACGATGATCCCCAGGATCACCGGGGTCTCGGCGTTGGTCAGCCGCTGCAGCTCGATGAGCAGCTTGGTGGCGATGGCGGAGGAGGAGATCCCCAACGCCCCCGCCACGACCAGCGCCTCCGCACCGCCCCAGCCCAGGGAGAAGCCGAAGATCAGCCCGGCGGTGATGTTCAGCCCGATGTAGCAGGCCGCCGCCAGGAACAGCCGCCGCCCGCCGCCGACCACCTGCTCCAGCGGGAACTCCACGCCGAGGTGGAACAGCAGCAGCACCAGCCCCAGCGCGGCCAGCACCGACAGGTCGTCGGGGTGCTCGATCAGCACCGGTCCCGGCGTGCCGGGGCCCAGCAGAATCCCGACCAGCATGTAGCAGGGGACCGACGGCAGCCCGACCCGCCGCGCACCGCGGGCGACGAGGGCCGCCAGCAGCAGCACCGCCCCGAGGCCGACCAGGTCGGCGTGCACCGCCCGGCCTCAGCCCTCGTAGAAGGTCGCGGAGAGCACCGCGGCCAGCTTGCGGGCCTGTTCGTCGGTCAGCTCCAGCACCGCGGTCGGCTCGGCCGACCGCGTGGCGAAGACGTAGAGATAGCGGGTGCCGCCGGGGCGCACCACCACGGAGACCCGGTTCTCGTCGTCGGTCAGATCGACGTCGTACCGGGTGCCGACGCCCGGCAGCTCGGTGACGTGCACGCCCTGTCCCATCGCAGCTCCTCGGCGCCACCCGGGCGCCACGGCGGCCGCCCGCGCTCCGCCGGTCGCACCACCCGGCGGGCGGAGAAGCCGCGCACGCCGAGGGCCACCGGACGGCGGAACACCCGCCGCACGAAGAAGCGTCCCACCGAACGGCGCGCCCCGCCGGTCGGGAACCCCTGGTCGCGGCCGGTGCGGCCAGGCCCTGCAGCCTCCCGGCGCCCGCGACGCCCGCTCGCCGGCGGGCTGCCCGGGTCGCCCGCCCCCGGCCCGCCGGTTCTCGGGCCGCGCGGTCGGATGCTGTGCCCGCGTGGTCGGCCCGGACGCACCGGGTGATCAGGACGGGTCAGGACGGGGCGGGCCGCCCGGGTGGCTGCGCCGGCACCGCCGCCAACGGGGACGGGACGGCGACCGGCTGCACCAGCCAGGTGAAACCGCCGAACCCGTCCGGGGCCGTCAGCTCCGCCGCCTCGCCCGCCCGCGCCAGCGCCCGCAGATAGGCCGCCGGGTCGGTCCGGGCCAGCTCCAGCGGCGGCCGTCGACCGTCCGTTCCCAGCAGGCGCAGCGCCGCCCGCTGCGTCAGGAGCTGCGGCGCGCCCGCCCCCGGCGCCGCCGCGCCCGCTGCCGCGCACGCGTCCAGCGCGACGTGCGCGGTCAGGTCGCAGCGCCCGTCCGGTACCGGGGCGACCTGCCGGCCGTCCCGGTACCCGGTCAGGCTGCCCAGCGGCGGACGGGCGTCGCGCGTGTGGCTGTAGTCCACGGCCACCGCGAGGCCGCGCCGCAGCGTCCCCACCGCGTCGGCCCAGGCAGCGTCCCGCGTCCGCCCGATCTCGGCCCGCTCACCCGGTGCCCCGGACGCGGGCCACCAGCGCCGCAGCCACGCCGCGTCCTCGCCGGTGACCGGCCCGCCGTGGCGTTCCCGGCCGTCTGCCCGGACCAGCACATGGCGGCGGCGTCCGGCGTCGTCGCTCTCCACCACGTCCAGCGGGACGTTGTCCAGCCACTCGTTGGCGAACAGCAGCCCTGTGGTGCCGGCGGGCGGACGGCCGGACCAGGCGATGCGGCCGGGCACCCCCGCCGGTCGCGCGGCGCGCTCCACCGCGCACGGCCGGACCCGCTCGGCGACGGACGGGGGGAGGGCGGCCAGCACCCCCGTCAGCAGTTCGCCGCGGCCCGCCCCGACGTCGACCAGGTCCAGCACCGGGGGGTGGCCGAGTGCCTCGTCCACCCGCAGCAGCAGCGTCGCCACCGCGCCCGCGAACAGCGGCGACGCGTGCACGGCGGTCCGGAAGTGCGAGGCGGGCGCCTCCCGCAGGAAGAACCCGCCCGCCCCCTCGCTCAGCGCCCCCTCGCTCAGCGGCCCCTCGTTCAGCGGCCCGTCGGCGGTCTCCGCCGCGCCGCCGGTCGCGCCGGTGATGGCCGCGTCCCCGTACAGCGCCCGCTCCGCGGCCTCGCGCCACCCCGACCACGGACCGTCGCCCGTCACCGCGCTGCCCCGGCCGTCGCCGCCGTTCCGTCGCTCGTGGTCGGCAGCGCGCTCCGCGCCGTCCCCGGCGGACCCGCCCACGTCGCCGCCGTTCCGGCGGGCGGGAGCCCGGTCC
>NZ_JAAVJD010000196.1 GCF_012033735.1 Streptomyces lonarensis
GGGCCGGCCCGGGGGCCGCCTCAGCCGACGGCGGCAGCGGCGGCCCGGCCCGCGGCCCGCCCCGAGAACAGGCACCCGCCGAGGAAGGTGCCCTCCAGCGCCCGGTAGCCGTGGAGCCCGCCGCCGCCGAAGCCGGCGGCCTCTCCGGCCGCGTACACCCCGGGCAGCGGTCGGCCGCCCTCGCGGAGCACCCGGCCGGTCAGGTCGGTCTCCAGCCCGCCGAGGGTCTTCCGGGTGAGCAGCCGCAACCGCACCGCGATCAGCGGCCCCGCCGCCGGGTCCAGCAGCCGATGCGGCGAGGCGACCCGGATCAGCCGGTCCCCCAGGTAGGCGCGGGCGCCCCGCACCGCGGTGAGCTGCAGGTCCTTGCTGAAGCGGTTGCCGACCTCGCGGTCGCGCGCCTCGACCTCGCGCCGCAGCCGCGCCTCGTCGATCAGCGCCTCCCCGGTCACGGCGTTCATGCCGCGTGCCAGGGCGCCCAGGTCGCGCTCGACGACGAAGTCCTCGCCCTGCCGCATGAAGGCCCGCACCGGTCCCGGCGCGCCGCCGCGGGCCCGGCCGAGGACGCCGCGGAGCGACTTGCCCGTCAGGTCGGGGTTCTGCTCCGAGCCGGAGAGGGCGAACTCCTTCTCGATGATCCGCTGCGTCAGCACGAACCAGGTGTGGTCGTGCCCGGCGGCCACGATGTGCTCCAGCGTCCCGAGCGTGTCGAATCCGGGGAACAGCGGCACCGGGAGCCGCCGTCCGGTGGCGTCCAGCCAGAGCGAGGAGGGGCCGGGCAGGATGCGGATGCCGTGTTCCGCCCAGACCGGGTCCCAGTTGCCGATGCCTTCGGTGTAGTGCCACATCCGGTCACGGTTGATGAGCCGGGCGCCGGCGCGCTCCGCGACCCCCAGCATCGCGCCGTCGACGTGGGCGGGGACGCCCCGCAGCATCCGCTCCGGCGGGCGGCCCAGCCGCTCCGGCCAGTGCTCGCGGACGAGGTCGGGGTTGCCGCCGATGCCGCCGGAGGTGACGACCACCGCCTGCGCCCGCAGCTCGAACGCCCCGACGGGGTCCCGGCCGGTCGCCGTGCCGCGCGGCGCGTCGCTGTCGGCCAGGACCTCGCCGCTGACGGTGTCCACCGCCCCGCCGGTGGCGGCGAGCGCGGTGACACGGTGGCGGTGGCGCACCTCGACCCGCCCGCGTGCCTGGGCGGCCCGCAGCCGCCGCACGAAGGGCGCCAGCAGGCCGGGCCCGGTCCCCCAGGTGATGTGGAAGCGCGGGACCGAGTTGCCGTGGCCGCCCGCGTCGTAGCCGCCGCGCTCCGCCCAGCCGACGACGGGGAAGAACCGCACCCCGAGCCCGTGGAGCCAGGCGCGCTTCTCCCCCGACGCGAAGTCCACGTAGGCCTGTGCCCAGCGGCGCGGCCAGTGGTCCTCCGGCCGGTCGAAGCCGGCCGAACCCAGCCAGTCCTGCCAGGCCAGCTCCCGGTCGTCCCGCACCCGCATCCGCCGCTGCTCGGGCGAGCCCACGAGGAAGAGGCCGCCGAAGGACCAGTGCGCCTGGCCGCCGAGCGACTGCGGTGGCTCCTGGTCCAGCAGGATCACCCGGCGCCCCGCGTCGGCGAGTTCGGCGGTGGCGGCGAGCCCCGCCAACCCCGCCCCGATCACGATCACGTCAGCGTCGTACGCCATGGTCTCCGTCCTTCGCGGCCACCCGCCGCGGCGGGCCCGGGTCCCCGGGCGGCGCCCGCCCGGTGCCACGATCTTCGGGAGCGGGCACCGCGGCGTCAACCGTCCGGGACCCTCCGTCGGGGCCGGGTGGTTGGATCGCCCCATGGACGAGGACGAAGTGCTGGACGTGGTCGACGCGCACGACGAGGTGACGGGGCGCGCCCCCCGCGGGGAGGTCTACCGCGACCGGCTCCTGCACCGCTGCGCGGCGGTGCTGGTGACCGACGGGCAGGGACGGATCTTCGTGCACCGCCGGACGGCCACCAAACTGATCCACCCCGGGCTGTACGACATGTTCGTCGGCGGCGTGGTGGGAGCGGGCGAGGGGTACGCCGCGGCGGCGTGGCGCGAGGCCCGGGAGGAGCTGGGCGCCCCGGGGCTGCCGGAACCCGAACCGGTGCTGCGGTTCCTCTTCGAGGGCGAGGGCGGGTCCTGGTGGACCTCGGTCCACCGGGTGCGGTGGGACGGCCCGGTCCGGCCGCAGCCCTCGGAGGTCGCCTGGCACGCCTTCCTCACCCCCGAGGAGCTGGCGGACCGGCTGGACACCTGGCAGTGGGCCCCGGACGGGCTCGCCGCGTGGCTGCGGCTCTCCGCCTCCCCGGGCCGGTGAGGGGCGGCGGGTAGGGTCACCCGGGTGATGGGACCCCTGCGCACGATGGGCCTGTGGTTCTCCCCGCGACGGGTGAGGGCCGAGGGCGACACCCCCGACTACCGCTTCTCGCTCGCCAACGAGCGCACCTTCCTGGCGTGGGTGCGCACCGGGCTGGCCCTGGTCGCCGGCGGCATCGCCGTGGACCAGTTCGCGACGGGGCTCTCCGGGCCGGTCCGCACCGTGATCGCCGTGGTGCTGCTGGTCGGGGGCGCCGCGTGCGCGGTGCGCGCGGTGAGCCACTGGGTGCGGTGCGAGGTCGCGATGCGGCGCGGCGAGGACCTGCCGGAGTCACGGTTCCCCGCACTGCTCGCGGTCGGCACGGCGCTGGCCGCGCTGCTGGTGGCGGTGGCGGTGGTCACCGGGGTGCTGCGGTGAGCCGCCGCCCGGGGGTGGGGCGGGGCGCGGCACGGTGAGCGCCCCGCAGCGCCCGGGGACCCCGGGGCCGCGCGATCCCGCGGCGCAGCCGGAACGGACCGCGCTGGCCTGGCGGCGCACCGCGCTGGCGTTCGCGGTGGTGACCCTGTTCGCCTGGCGCGTCCCGGCCGCCACGGGCTCGCCCGGCGGCTGGACGCTCGCCGCCGCGGCGGCGTGCGGCACGGCCGGGGTGGCCTTCCTGGTGGTCGCAGCCCGGCGCGGCGTGTGGCTGCGCGCGGCCCGTCCGGCGGCGCTCTCCCCGCCGGTGGCGGTGATGGCGGCGGGGACGGTCGTGCTGGCCGCGGCGGGCGGCGTGGCCCTGGTGCTGAGCCGCTGAGCCGCCGGGGGTCCCCGGGGCACGGGGCCGCCGGACACGGGGTCGCTGACCCGCCGGGGGCATGAGCCCACGGCAGGCGGGGCACCGCCGGTGCCCCGGGCACGACGAACGGCGCCGGGCGGACCGGTCGGTCCGCCCGGCGCCGTCGGCCGGTCGGGGTGGCGCCGTCGCCGGTGCCGCACCCCGGGGTGTCACTGCTCGTCGTCGCCCCGGTCCCGGGACCTCTCGGTGGCCCGCGCGCCGAGCGCACGGGCGGTCTCCGAACCGCCGGAGCCGAGCCGCGGCAGCAGCTGGGCGGTGAGCAGGGTGGTCAGCGCCGAGGTGTCCTGCGAGCCGCCGTCGGTGTCGACCACGAACGGCTTGGGCGCGCCCTTGGCCAGCGCGGTGCCCACGTCCAGCCGCCGCTGCGCCAGCTCGTAGCGGAGCACCGCGCGGTTGTCCCGGTAGGCCGTGGCCAGCCGCTGCTGGGCCTTGGCCTCGTTCTCCGCGGCGGTCAGGCCGGCACGGCCGCGGGTCTCGATCTCGAACCGCACCCGCTGCGCCTCGGTCTCCTGCTCCTCCAGCATCTGCGCGACGTCCTTGCGGGCCTGGTTCAGCGCCGCGTTGACCTCGACGATCTTGGCGTCGCGCGTCTTCTTGGACCGCTCGATGTCCATCAGGAGGTTGTCGATCCGCCGCTTGCGGGTCAGCTCCCACTCCTGCTCGTACGCCACCTTCTCCTTCGCCACCCGCTCCCGGGTCGCGAGGTGCTGACGGTACTGGACCGGGAGCTGCACGTCGGGGATGTTGCAGCCGGTGATCCGCACGCCGTAGCGGGCGAGCTGGCGGTTGAGCAGCTCCTGCATGTCGGCGACGTCGGAGCCGCGCAGGTCGTACGCCCGCTCGGTCGCGATCTGCCGGCTGCGCTGCCGGATCGCGTCCTGCACCGAGTTGGAGAGCACCAGGTCGAAGTTGCTCGCGCCGATGGTGCGGACGAACAGCACCGCGTCGGTGATGCGGAACTTCAGGAAGAACTCGATCGAGGTCAGCGGCACGTTCTCCCGCGTGGGGCACGCCACCACCGGCGCCGAGTAGGGGATCTCGGTGGAGGTGTCGACGACGAACTCCACGCGCGACCAGGGGTGCCACAGGTAGTGGCGGCCGGGGTCGAGCTCGCCGACGACCGCGCCGTACTTGGTCAGCACGCCGGTGGTGCCCTGCTCGATCTCGACGATCGAGGAGCGCCACCACCACAGCGCGCCGAGTACCACCGCGATGGCCCCGACGGCGTAGGTGGGCACGGCGACGGCGGACCAGGCGGTGCCGCCCAGTGCGCTGTCGGAGCGGGAGCTGCCGACCGACATCATCACGCCGGCGAGGAGGGCGAGGACGCCGAACCACAGCAGGACGGTCCAGGTGTTGCGGCGGCTGTTGCGCGGCATGACCACCGGCACCAGGGCGCCGTTGTCGCCGCCGCGCAGCAGGCGGGCGATGTCGCCCCAGCCCGCGACGTTCTCCTGGATGACCGAACCACGGCGGTCGGCCTGGGTGTGCTGGCTCATCTACTCGCCTTCCCGCGTGGTGTGGTCGCCGACGGTGCCGGGCGCGGGCCCCGCCGCGGGGTCCGGCGTGTCGCCGGGCAGCGGCTCGGGGTCGTCGCTCTGCACGGAGGCGCGGATCTCCTCCACCGCCTCCGCCCCGGGCAGTTCGTCGGTCGAGGTCTCCACCGGGGTGACGGTGGTGGCCTGCTCCGCGCTGCGCAGGGCGCTGATCTCCTCCTCGCGCTCGCTGATCCGGGCGGAGATCTCGTCCATGCGGCCGCGGATGACGCCCATGTCCTCCTCGGTGAACAGTTCGTCGCCCGCCTCGCCGATGATGCCGCGCGCGATGCGCAGGAAGTCGACGGCAGCGGCGTCGCCGGAGCCGATGCGCAGCACCTGCGGCAGCCGGTCGGCGACCTGCTCCAGCCGGTCCAGCACCTGCTGCTGGTAGCGGTAGTTGAGGATCTCCGGCGCCTCGGCGGCGGAGACGGCGCGGATGTCGAGCGCCTGCGCCTCCAGCAGCGCCGCGTTGGCGTGGGCCTCGGACTCGGCCTCCACGAACCGCTGGCGGGCGACGGCCCGCGCGCGGTTGGTCTCGCGCTCCAGGGCGGTGTCCATCTGCGCCTGGTACTGCGCGATGTCGGCCTGGATCGCGGAGAGCGTCTCGTTGAGGGTGGCGAGCTCCTTGGTGAGGTCGCCCTCGTTGTTCTCCTTGCGGAGCTGGAGCTCGTACTCGTGGGTGTACGCCTGCTTGGCGACGCGCACCATCTCCGGCGCCGCCAGGTCCATCCGGTACTCCTTGCCGGCGGGCTCGGCGTGCGTGATGTTGGCGTTGGTCAGCTCGACGGCGGGGCTGAACTGCTGGTTCAGCTGCTCCAGCAGCCGGTTGGTGTTCTCGCCGACCATGTCGTAGATCGCGGAGGCCTCCTGGTCGTAGATCAGGCTCCGGGTGGTCTCGCTGATGGCGTTGTTCAGCTTCTCCTCGAAGCCGCGGACGGCGCCCAGGGTGTAGATGAACTCGACGGGGTCGTTGATGCGGAACTGCACGAACAGGTCGATGGAGGCCTGCACGCCGCTCTTGGTCGGGGCCTCGCGGATCGGCGCGTTGAACGGGTACTCGCGCGTGGTGTTGACGATGTACGAGACCCGCTTCCACGGGTTGAGCAGCGTGATGCGGCCGGGGCCGACGACCTGCTCCAGCTTGCCGAAGCGGGTGATGAGTGCCTGGCAGCCGTCCGGGACCATGACCATGCCCTGCCGCCACCACATGAACGCGGTGGCGAGCAGCGCCATGACCCAGTAGTGGATGCCGAAGAAGGGGTTGAGCAGCGGTCCGTCGTCGGAGACGGCGCCGATCACCAGCCAGGCGACGACCCCGATCGCGATCAGCAGCAGCGCGGGGAACATCGTCACGAAGGTGCGGCCGCGCGGGATGACCATCGGGCAGATGACATGGACCGGGCCGGACCTGCCGCGCTTGAGCGAGGTGCGGTTGAGGACCTCTCCGGCGTTGTTCAGCGACGCCGTCTGCTGCTCGATGCGGGTGCCCACCGAGCCGCCCTGTTCCCGGGCGGCCAGGAAGTCGTCCGGGTCGGCGATGGCCTTGCCTGCGGGCGGCGAACCCTCTTCGTCGTCGTCGCCTCCCGGGAACTGCCGCCCCAGGGCACCGGTCAACGCTTCCCGTGGATCACCGCCCTGCGCCACGGACCGGGCCGCACTGCGGACATTCTGTGACAATGACACGCGTCCTCCCCCTTTCGTCGGATCTCGTGTACGGCACACCATCAGACCAACCCGCCGAGCCGGAGCGCCAGCCGACTTCCCGCTTACCGCAAATCGTCACCGGGGTGTGACCGGACCATGCCCGAACCGGGGCGAGCGCCGCACCCCCTGGGTGCGCCGGGCACACCCCGACACCCCGGGCCGCGCCGCTCACCCCCGGCGGTCGGCGGCGGCTTCACGCCCAGCGGTGAGCCCCCCGTCGGCGTCGGCCGGCGCGGGCGCCGGGGACGGCGCGTCCGACACGGCCCCGGCGCCGGGACGGGCGGCCGCGGGGGCCGGGGTGACGGCTGCGACGCCCGGGAGCACCGAGTCGTACAGAAAAGGATCATTCATGCGGACACCGTCCGCCCGTTCGCCGACCATTACCACCTCCGGGTGGCAGATCGCCCGGAAAGCTACCCGAAGGGGTGGTAAGGGGGCCAAGTGCCGCTCGAACGCGCCTCCGTGCGCCGCTGCCGGGCACCCGAAGGACTGTGGCATCAAGGAACCATGACGACTCGGCGCCACCCCAACGAACGGCTGCGCGCGCTGCTGCGCGAGGCCGACTGGACCCAGGAGGCGCTGGCGCGCGCCGTGAACACCCTGGGGGCGGAGATCGGCTGTCCGCTCCGGTACGACCGCACCGCGGTCGCCCACTGGCTCTCCGGGACGCAGCCCCGGACCCCGGCCCCGCAACTGGCGGCGGAGGCGCTGTCACGCCGCATCGGCCGCCCGGTGAGCCCGCAGGCCGCCGGCTTCACCGCGCCCGCGCCGGAGGCGCCCTCCCCCGATCCGGCCGTCGGCTTCGCCGACCTCTGCCGCGACGACGCCGCCAGCGACCGGCGCGACGCCCTGCGGCAGCGTCCCTACCGGGTCGCGGACTCGGTGGTGCCGGAGTTCCCGGCGGCGGTGCCCGCCCAACCCGCCCGGGGCCGCACCGGGCCTCCGCGGCCGCACACCCACCCGCCGGCCGAGCGCGCCCCGGCGCTGCGCGACGCGGCCTCGTTCTTCGCCGCCTCCATCGACAGCCACGGCGGCCACCACGCCCGCTCGGCGCTCGCCTGCTACCTCGCCGACGACGTCGTCCCGCTGCTGGCGTCCGGGACCCCGGAGCGGAACCGGGCCGAGGTGACGACCGCCGCCTCGCGGCTGGCCTTCCTGCTGGCGCGCATGTACGAGGACGGCCAACTGCACGGCCTGGCGCAGCGCTACTACTCCTTCGCGCACCGACTGGCGGCGGAGTGCGGGGACCGCACCTCGTGGTGTCTGGCCGTCCGGGCGATGAGCGCACAGGCGGCACGGCTCGGGCACCTCCCGTCCGCGCTGCACCTCGCCGAGGCCGCGGGGCGCGCCGCCGCGGGGGTGGCGCCCGCGCAGCAGGCGTACGTGCAGGCGCAGCTGGCGGTGGTGCTGGCCCGGGGCGGCGACCGGCGCGGGGCGTTCGGCGCGCTGGGCGCGGCGGAGCGCGCCGCGGGCCGGGCGGGGCGGGGCGACTCGCCGTTCGACGTCTACCCGACCGCCGCGCTGGCGTACCAGACCTCGGCCACCCTGGTGGCGCTGGACGACGTGCCGGGCGCCCTCGCGGCGCTGCGCCGGTCGCTGTCGGAGCGGTCGGCCGCGGACGTGCGGGGCCGCGCCCTCACCCAGGCGCGGTACGGTCGGCTGCTGCTGCGCGCGGGGCACCTGGAGGAGGCGTGCGTCGCCTGGCGGGCGTTCCTGGCGGGGCGGGAGCGGCTGCGCTCGGGGGACGCCGAGCACGCCGTGCGCGAGATGCGCTCCGCACTGCGCCCGTTCCGCAACCGCAAGGGCGCGGCGGAACTGCTCGCGCGGTCGGCGCCGAGCGGCGAGCGCCGCGCCATCGCCTGACGGGTGCGCCCGGGGCCCCGGCCGCACCCGTGCGCCAGGCGCGCCCCTCGGGCCGTCCGCTTCCCGGGCAGGGGGCCGCTGTGGTCCGCGTCGAGGCACCGGTGCCGCGCGCGGACGGGTGCGGCCCGGTCCCGACGCCGGCATCCGGCAGGAGGCAGCGGGCAGCGGGCAGCGGCCGGCGACCTCAGCGGCGGGCAGGGCCGCGGCAGCGCGCCGGCCCGACTGCCGGGCCCCCGACCGGCTGCCTGCTGCCGTGCGCCCTGGGCGCCGCCCGGGCCCGCCGCGGCGGCCTCCGCACCACACCTGCGCGAAGTCGAGACCTATCGGCGACAAACGGGCGGCATCATCGTGCGAGGAGCGGGCCGCAGGCCCAGGAGGCCCCACCGGTTCACCCGGGGTTCCCACCGTGGCCGTACTGTCTGCCGGTGAGCTTCTCCGCCATCGAAAGTTGAAGAGGAAACGATCTGCGATGAATGACCTGTCGTTCGCCGTCCCACTATGGGTGTGGGGTGCGGTCGCGCTCGGCATCTGCCTCATGCTGGCCGTCGACCTGTTCGCCCACCGCGACAACCACGTCATCGGCTTCCGAGAGGCCGCGATCTGGAGCGGCATCTGGATCGCCATCGGCCTCGCGTTCGGTCTGATCCTGCTGGTCTGGCAGGGCGGCGAGGTGGCGTCCACCTACTACGCCGGCTACCTGATCGAGAAGGCGCTCTCGGTCGACAACATCTTCGTCTTCGCGCTGGTCTTCACGTTCTTCGGCGTCCCGGACGCCTACCAGCACAAGGTCCTCATCTGGGGCGTCCTCGGCGCGCTGGTCGCGCGGTTCGTGTTCATCTTCATCGGCGCGGAACTGCTGGAGCTCTTCTTCTGGACCGCCTACGTCTTCGGCGCGTTCCTTATCTGGACCGGATACAAGCTGATCGTCTCCAAGGACGAGGAGGTCCACCCGGACCGGAACCCCGTCGTCCGCATCGTCCGGAAGATCATTCCGACCGATCCGAAGTTCCACGACGCCAAGTTCTTCACCCGCGTCAACGGCCGCCGGGTCGCGACGCTGCTCTTCGTGGTGCTGATCGCCGTGGAGGCCACCGACCTGGTCTTCGCCGTCGACTCCGTCGCCGCCGTCCTGGCGATCACCACCAACACCTTCCTGGTGTGGACCGCCAACGCCTTCGCCATCCTCGGCCTGCGCAGCCTCTACTTCTGCCTCGCCGGGCTGCTGCGCCGGTTCACGCACCTGCACTACGGCCTGGCGGTCGTCCTGGCCTTCGCGGGCGTCAAGCTGATCCTGTCGGAGACCCCGGTGGGCAAGCTGCCGATCCCGCTCACCCTCGGGGTGATCGTCGTGACCCTCGCCGTCTCGATCATCTGGTCGCTGGTCGCCACCCGCGGCAAGACCGCCGAGGAGCTCGCGGCCGCGGACGGAACCCCGGACGTGACCCCGGCGGCCGCCCCGGCCGGAACCGGGGAGGGCGCCACCGAGGCGCCCTCGGACCCGGCGGGGACGGACGGTACCGGCGGCGCCGCCGGGGACGGGAGCGGACGCCCCGGGGGTCCCCCCGGCAGCCGCCCGTCCGACTCCGCCTGACCACGCGGCCGCGGCGGCCGGTGCCACGG
>NZ_JAAVJD010000197.1 GCF_012033735.1 Streptomyces lonarensis
CGCCGGGCCCCCGCCGCCGGGGGCGGTCGGGGCACGGCGGGCGGTGGTGTGCGGTGGGGGTCGGTGGTGTGCGGTTGGGGGGTCGGCGGGAGCGGCGGCGCCCGCCGGCCCGCGCCGGAGGGGATCAGGCGGGCGGTGGGGCGAACGCGGTGAAGGCGGTGGACTTGGGAAGCCGGTAGACCTCCCTGCCGGTGACCGCGTTGAGGATGGTGGCGTTGCGGATGGCGCCGATGTCGAGGTTGGGGGCGGAGGCCCCGTGGCTGTGGAGCTCGGTCCCCGCCAGGAACAGCCTCCCGGCGGCGGTCTCGGAGGCGCCCCCGGCGTCGAGGGCGACGGAGTGGTCCGCGCGGACGACCGGCCGTCCGGCGGCGTCGCGGCGTATCAGCGGGTCCAGCGCGGCGAGGAACCCCGGGGTGCGGGCGCGGTAGCCGGTGGCGGCGACGACGAGGTCGGTGCGGTGGTCGAAGGTGCGCCCGGTGTCGCGGTGGCGGCAGCCGAGGACAGTCCCGCCGGCGCCGGCGTCGGGCCCGGCGGTGAGGACGGTGATGCCGGGTCGCAGTTCGACGGGGCGCAGCCCGTGGCGGAGCTGCCTGCGGTAGAGCAGTTCGTGGACGGCGGCCAGGGCGTCGGTGGAGACGCCCTTGTAGAGCTGCCACTGCTCGGCGAGCAGCCGGTCGCGGGTGGCCTCCGGCAGGCCGTGGAAGTAGTGCATGTAGTCGGGGGTGGTCATCTCCAGCACGAGCTTGGTGTAGTCCAGCGGCGCGAAGGAGGGGGTGCGGGAGAGCCAGGAGACGGCGGGCCCGCCGGCCAGGTTCCGCTCCAGCAGGTCGATGACGACCTCGGCGCCGGACTGGCCCGAGCCGACGACGGTGACGTGCCCGGCGGCGTCGACGTCCTCACCGCGGTGCAGGAACTCGGCGGTGTGCAGCAGGCTCTCCGCCGGCAGCGCGGCGAGCGCCTCGGGCAGGTGGGGCGCGGTGCCGGTGCCGACGACGAGGTGGCGGGCGGCGAGCCGCAGCCGGGCGCCGTCCGCCCGCTCGACCTCCGCGGTGAACAGCCCGGAGGCCGGGTCCCGATGCACGGCGAGCACCCGGTGGGAGAACCGGACCGAGGGCAGGCGGGCCGCGGCCCACCGCAGGTAGTCCTCGTACTCGACGCGGCTGGGGAAGAAGTTCTCCCGCACGGTGAACGGGTACAGGCGGTCGCGGTCGTGGAGGTAGGCGAGGAACGACAGCGGGTGGGTGGGGGCGACCAGCGTCACCAGGTCGGCGAGGAAGTTCACCTGCATCGACGCCTCGTCGAACATCATGCCGCGGTGCCAGTGCAGTTCCGCCGTCTCCTCCAGGACGACCAGGTCGAGGCCGTCGACGGTGGAGGCCAGCGCGGCGAGGCCGAGGTTGAACGGCCCGCAGCCGACGGCGATCACGTCGTGGACGGCGGCGGGGCCGGTCGGCTCCGGGGTGTCGGTCGGTTCGGGGGTGTCGGTGTGCCCGGGGGCTCCGGGGGTGGGACGGCTCATCGGGGCAGGTCCTTGTCGCTGCGCGGGTGGACGAGCAGGGCGGCGGTCTTCTCCGGGAGGAAGACCTCACCGCAGCGGCGGTAGCCGGCGGCGGTGAAGGCGCGGACGGAGGGCGCGTTGCGGATGTCGGGCTCGGCCACGACCCGGCGGCAGCCGGGGTCCGCGGCGAGCAGGGCGGCGGCGAGCGCGCCGAGGAGCCGGCGGCCGACCCCGCGGCCGGTGTCTCCGGTCTCCCCGACGGCGATGTGCACCCCCAGATCGCGGGGGTCGTGCGGGTAGCGGCCGGCGAGCCGGTCGCGGTCGACGCGGTAGATCTCGACATAGGCCAGGTCGCGGCCGTCCTCGGCGACCAGGCAGGGCAGGCTGTGGTCGCCGGCCCGCTGGTCGGCGATGTCCTCGGCCCAGCGCTCCCGGGGCCACGCCTGGTGCCAGAACGCCTCGACGTGCGGCTCCGCCATCCAGCGGGCGAGGGTGTCGGGGTCGGTACCGGCCGGGTCGGCGGGGCGCAGCGTCCAGGGGGCGTGGAGCCGCGGCAGGGGTGGTGCCGGGACGGCGGCGGGCCGGGTGTCGGCCGCGGCCTCCTGCGGTCGCACGGTCGGGCCGCTCATCGGCGCTCCCCCGCTCCGCCGGCGGCGCTCAGCGGGTTGGGCGCGTCGAGGTAGACCGACTGGGAGTCGAGGGGAGCCAGCACCTCGTCGATGCCGTGGAGGCGGGTCAGCAGGTTGGCCTTGAGCGGGAGGGTCCCCGCGCTGAGCCACCGGGCGGCGAGGCGGTCGCCGTCCGGGCCGGCGGCGGCCAGCCCGGGGAGAGCGGCGCGCAGCCGGGCGGCCATGGCGGCGAGCAGTTCCTCCTCGGTGGCGAGGCCGTCGACGGCCAACGCGCCGACGACGGCGAAGGCCTGGTTGCGCAGCAGGTAGTAGCAGAGGCGGTCGTCGGCGAGAGCGTCGTCGACCAGGGCGAGGGTGGAGGTCTCCCGCCGGAGCCGCCGCAGCAGCGGCGGGAGGTGGGAGGCGGCCAGGTAGTAGCCCTGGTTGTCGCGGAAGGCGGCTCCGGTGACGCGTCCCGCGGTGTCGAGGCGGACCAGGGTGTTCTGCTGGTGCGCCTCCAGGCCGATGCCGGTGGCGGCGTAGAGGTGGAGCATCGGCACCAGGACCCGGTCGGTGTAGTCGGCGACCCAGCGGGGGGCCGCGTCCGTGCCGAGCGCGGCGACGAGGGCGGCGAGCCGGCTGGGGCCGGCGCCGGGGCGGGGCGCGACCAGGCCGGCGAGGCAGCGCAGCCGGTCGATGCCGGCGGGAACCTCGCGCACGGAGACGTCGAGCCCGGTCGTGGCGGGGCCGCCGGACGCGGCGGGCGTGTCGACGGCGAGCCAGGCGGGGTCGCGGGTGACGGTGAAGCCGGGGTGGGCTGCGAAGGTGGTGTCCGCGTGGCCGCGGTCGAGCAGTTCGTTGACCTCGACACCGCGGAGCAGTTCGGTGCGGGTGGACTCCCGGCGGGAGTTGGTCAACCGCAGGCCCAGGGAGAGCTTCAGCATGACGGGCGCGCCGGGCCGGTAGAGGGTGCGGACGCTGGAGGTCGGGAACCAGTGGGGGCCGGCGGGGCCGAGGGGTTCGAGGAGGCCGTCCTCGACCAGCGCGGCGATCCGGGGCCGGCCGAGCAGGTCCGCGGCCTGCCAGGGGTGGGCGGGGACGAGTACCCGGCCGCCGCCGGGGTCGAACCCGGCGAGTTCCGCCAGCAGCCGGGGGGTGTCCAGGCCGCCGAGGGAGGGGGCGCCGGCGACGGCGTCGTGGGAGACGACCGAGGGGTCGGCGGCGAACCAGTGCAGCGGGAAGGAGCCGCGTGTCTCGGGGGACCACCGCGCGCAGTCGGGCTCGGAGATCCCGTCCCGGCTCTTGGGGGCGGGGTGGCGCAGGTGCCCCAGGAGCAGCGCCTGCTCGGCGTCGAGGAACCCGTCGGTGCCGGGGGGCGGTTCGGGTTGGTCGCGGCGCGTGGCGAGGAACCCGGCGACCCGGCGGACGGACTCGGCGGTGCGTTCCACGAGGTCGGCGTTCTCGGCGGCGGCCGGCGCGGCGCGGCCGGCGGCGGCGCCGCGGTGGACGGCCTCGGCGGCGACGAGGGCGACGGCGGTCACCGGGTCGGCGGTCGCGCCGAGCGGGCCCGCGGGGCCGTCCAGCCGGACCGGGCCGAAACGGTGCCAGCCGGTGGCGGAGGCGTGGGTGACCTCGGTGGTCAGGGTGGTGCCGGTGGCGGGCAGCCGCACGGTGAGCGGGCCCGGCGCGACGGGGTGGCCGGTCTCGGCGAGCCAGCAGCGCAGCAGCGCCTCCAGGTGGGCGTGTTCGGCGGCGGCGCGCGGTTCGGGCGCGTGCAGCGGGTCGGCGGTGGCTGCGGGGGTGCCGGGCGCGGGTGCGTACCCGGTGGTGGGCGTGGCGGTCATGCGGTGCGCTCCCGGGCGTGGTGGCCGCAGCGGCGTCCGGCGGCGAGGACGGCCGCGACGAGACGGTCGATGTCGTCGGTGGTGGTCGTGGGGTTGAGCAGGGTGAACTTCAGGCAGACGCGACGCGGGGCGGCGTCGGTCGCCGGGGCGCCGGCGAGAGCGGGGTCGGCGGCGGGGTCGGCGCCGGGGAGGCGGACCTCGGTGCGGCCGATCAGCGCGGTGCCGGTCTCCAGCAGCGAGCGGCGCAGGGCGGCGTTGAGGCGGTCGTCCGCGGCGGGATCGGCACCGCGGTAGCGGAAGACGACGGTGGTGAGGTCGGCGCCGGCGACGAGTTCGAGGGCGGGCTCGGACTCGATGCGGGCCTGGGCGTGGCGCGCCAGGTCGTGGCAGCGGTCGACCATGGCGCCGAGGCCGGAGCGGCCGTGGGCGAGGAAGGCGGCGGCCGCTTTGACGGCGTCGGCGCGCCGGGTGGTCTGGAGGCTGCGGCCGAGGAGGCCGTCGAACCCGGCGTCGGCGTCGTCGGCCGGGTTGAGGTAGGCGACCTCTCGGTCGAGCGCGCCGAAGCCGGCGGGGTCGGAGACCAGCAGCACGCTGGTGGCGGCGGGGAGCCAGCCGATCTTGTGGAGGTCGAGGGTGACGGAGTCGGCTGACTCGATGCCGTCGAGCCGGCCGGCGAGCCGGTCGGAGAAGAGGGTGCCGAAGCCGTAGGCGGCGTCGACGTGGGTCCAGACCCCGTGGTGGGCGGCGATCTCGGTGACGGCCGGCAGCGGGTCGACGGTACCGAAGTCGGTGGTACCGGCGGTGGCGACGACCGCGATCGGTGTCTCGTCGGGGCCGAGCGCGGCGAGGGCGTCGGCGAGGGCGTCGGGACGCATGCGGTGGTCGCGGTCGGTGGCGACGGGGATCACCGCGTCCTCGCCGAGGCCGAGCGCGGCGCAGGCGCGGTGGACGGAGAAGTGGGCGATCTCGCTGCACAGCACCCGGGGGCCGGGGAGGGCGGCGACGCCGTGGCGGCGGACGTCGACACCGCGGCGGAGGGCGGCGGCGTCGCGGGCGAGGTGGAGGCCGAGCAGGTTGGAGAGCGAGCCGCCGGGGGTGAGGACGCCGTCGGCGTCCGGGCCGAGGCGGGCGAGCCGGGTGAGGGCGCCGATGAGCCAGCGTTCGACGGCGATGCCGGCGGGCCCGGAGTCGTAGGTGTCGAGCGACCCGTTGCCGGCCGAGGCGAGGACGTCCGCCGCGACGGCGACCGTCAGGGTCGGGGGTTGCAGGTGGGCGGCGGCGTGCGGGTGGGCGAGGTTGACGCCGTACTCGCTCATGACCCGGGCCAGCAGCTGGAGCGCGGGCAGTTCACCGGCGCCGCGTTCGGGGAGGGCGGCGGGGCCGAGCGCCCGGGATGCGGCGGCCAGGACCTCGGCGGGGGTGCCGGCGGGCAGCGGGCCGGGGGCGTGGTGGGCGAGCGAGGTGCCGACGGCGCCGGCGAGCAGCGAGGAGATGTCGGCCAGTCCGGCGCGGGCGCCGGCGAGGCGGACCGCGGTGGTGGTGGTGTCGGCGGGGGCGAGGGGGACCTCGGCCAGGGATGTCACGGGTTCTCCACGGGGTGGGTCGTGGGCACGGCCGGACGGCGCCTCGGCGACGGTCGGCGCGCGTGGGCGCGCGCCGGGTCGGGGCGCGGTCGTGCGGGGTGGTGGGCGCGGGGCGCCCGGTACGGCGACGTGCTGGTGGGGCTCGCGGCGTCGGCCGCCGCCTGCCCCGGAGGGGCGGGGCGGGGCCGGACGACGTCAGGGAGCTGCGAGCGGGTTGGGCAGCGTGCCGTTGGGGTGGAGCGCGTGGCGCAGCGCGCGGTCGCCGTAGCGGGTGACGACGATGCGGTCGCGGTTGAGGCCGTAGCGGGGGATCTGCTCGGTCAGCAGGTCGTAGGCGGCGTGCCGGTCGGCGAGCTCCGGGGTCCGGCGGCGCGAGGCGAGCACCGTCTCGCGGACAGCCCGCCAGAACTCCTGCTCCGGCACCCCGAGTTGGTCGGCGCAGAGCGGGGCGAGGTAGCGGAAGTGGCCGACGAAGATCTGGTCCATGACGTGCTGGCGGATGACCGAGGGGTGCTTGCGCGGCAGCACGTGGTCGTGCCCGTCGGGCTCCGGGCCGCGTTCGGGGGTGTCGGTGAAGGAGACGCAGACGTCGTCCACGAAGTCCTTGAGGTAGAGCCGCGTGGGCAGGTCGTTCTCGTCGAAGCCGATGAGGGTGTTCTGCCCGTGGGGGTTGAAGGTGAGCCCGTAGCGGTGGAGGACGTGCAGCACCGGATGGAGCAGGGTGTCGAAGAGCCGCCGCAACCAGGCGAGGGGCTCGACGCCGGAGGCGCGCACCAGTTCGGCGACGAAGGCGTCGCCGGCGGTGTCGGTGTGGAGCAGCGAGGCGAAGGTGCGGACCCGCTCGGTGGCGTCGCGGCGTGCCTCGACGGGCTCGCGCCAGATGCAGCCGAGGGTCTCCAGGTACTGGTAGGGGGCGTCGGGCAGCGTTTCGAGGTAGGGGTGCCGGACGGTGGCGGAGGCGACCTCGCCCAGGAAGACGGTGCGGGTCTCCTCGGTGAGGTAGGGGTCGGTCTCCAGCATGCCGCGCAGCCACTGGGTGACCACGGGTGCGCCGGCGGTGCAGTGGGGTGGTATCCCGCGCCACACCAGGGTGTTGAGGATGCGCAGCGGCAGTTTGACGTCGTAGCGGCCCGGGGTCGTCACGTTGGTCATGGTGCGGATCGACTGGCCCGGGAGGTAGGCGTCCGGGCTGTCGCCCAGGGGCACGATGCGGCGTTGGGCGATGTCCGCGGCGTGCAGGGTCTGGAGCGTGTTGTCCCACTGCCAGGGGTGGGCGGGCAGCCAGACGTAGCCGTCGGGGTCGAGGCCGGCCCCGCTGAGGCGGGCGGTGAAGGCGGCCCGGGTGTCGGCGTCGAGTTCGCGGTGGAGGATCTCCCGCTCGGAGAGCTCGGGGGTGCCGCGGAAGTCGGCGAGGCCGCGGTGGACCGCGAGCCAGGTCAGGTGGACCGGGCGGGCCGACTCCGGGGCGTAGGCGCGCACGTCGGTGGCGGAGAAACCGACCCGGCCCTTGTTGGCGACCAGCAGGTTGTGGCCGGTCATGTGGGACTCGAGTTCGGCATGGCCGAGGGTGCGGAGTGCAGCAACGGGGGTGCCGCCGTGTTCGATGCGGGCGGCGTCCACGGCCTGGGTGGCGGAGAGCTCGGTGAAGTAGGTGGCCGCGGTGGAGGCGTCGGTGCCGAGACTGCCGACGGCGTCGAGGAGGAACCGCTGCGGGTCCCAGGCGGGTTCGGCGATGCTGTTGCCGAGCATGCCGGTGCCGGTGCGGGTGACCGAGCCGGGCTCGACCCTGAGCCAGCCGAAGGCCCCGGGGGTCGCGCTGAACTGGTAGGTGATGCCGCTGTCGAGGTCGACGCGGTAGGTGCCGTCCCCGTTGTCGAGGGCCTTGAGCATGTCCTCGAAGCACCATTCGCCGAGTGCCTTGGCGAGGAGCCGGCGGCCGGCCTCGCGCCAGGAGGCGGGCGAGACGGCGTCGAGCCGGGGGACGGGGTGGTCATGGGGCGCGCGCATGGAGTCGCTCCGGGAGGCGGAAGGGACGTGGGGGGCGTGCGTGGCGTACGGGGACCCGAACGCGCCCTCAGCTTAGGCAAGGCTTACCTAATTCCGCAACAGTCCGTCGCCGGGCTACGACGTATCGCTATCCCGCTGGTCGAGCCCCCGTCAAGAGGGCCTCCGCGTAACGGAGTTGACTATCGGAGGCAAGCACTCCGCCCCGGGCCCGGGGCGGGAGTTCGCGCACGGCGCGGCGGGGCGCCGGAGTCGGGCCGGGTCAGGCGGGACCGCGCCGGCGCAGCAGCCAGATCAGGTAGGGCGCACCGATGACCGCTGTGACGATCCCCACGGGGATCTCGACCGGCGCCAGCAGCCACCGCCCCAGCGCGTCGGCCACCACCACCAGCGTCGCGCCCAGCAGCGCGGCCACCGGCGCGACCCGCAACGTCCCGGTGCCGACGAGGCGGCGCGCCAGGTGCGGGGCGAGCAGCCCCACGAACCCGACCGCCCCCACCGCCGCGGCGGTGCCCGCCGCCATCACGGCCCCGGCGCCCAGCACCAGCAGCCGCACCCGTCCCAGATCCATGCCGAGCGCCCGTGGCAGTTCGTCGCCCAGCGCCAGCAGGTCCACGGCGCGTGCCGCCAGCACCAGCAGCACCGCCGCGACCGCCGGGACGGCGAGCCAGCCGAGCGCCGTGGTGTCCTTGGCGTAGGTGCTGCCCGCCAGCCAGGTCAGCGCCCCGGCGATGTTCATCTGGCTGCCGATCACCAGCACGTTGACCAGGGCGGTCGCCGTGGCGGAGGCGCCGAGGCCGACGAGGACCACACGCGTGGGGTCCAGCCCGGTGCGCCGCCGCTCGTCGCGCGGGCCGCGAGCCACTAGCACCACCACCGCCAACGCGGCCACACCGCCGACCGCGGCGGCCAGCGGCAGCGCCACCAGCGGCGCGGAGGGCACGGCCGCGATGACGAACACCGCCCCCAGCGACGCGCCGCCGGTGACCCCGATGAGCGAGGGCTCGGCCAGCGGGTTGCGGACCACCGACTGCACGGCGGTGCCCGCCAGCGCCAGACAGGCACCGGCCACCGCGGCCACCAGCACCCGGGGCAGGCGGTAGCCCAGCACCCCCGAGGCGGCGTCCGGCCCGGCGCCGACCACGAACGCGCCGATGTCGGCCCACCCCACGTCGGCGTCGCCGATGCGCAGCCCCAGCAGGACGGCGCCCGCCAGCGTCAGCAGCGCGCCACCCAGGAACAGCGCGTAGGAGCCGCGCCGCAGGCCGTCCCCGACCACCACCGCAGCGCCGGTGTCGGCGTCCCCGGTGCGGATGCGGCGGGCCAGCAGCATGAAGACCGGCCCGCCGATCAGCGCGGTGACGATGCCGACCGGCAGCTCGCCGTGGCCGGCGGAAGCGGGGAACGCCAGCTGCGCGGCGCTGTCGGCGGAGAGCACCACCACGGCGGCGAGCAGCGCCGACAGCGGCAGCAGCGCGGCGTGGTGACGGATGCCCAGCGAGCGCAGCGCCACCGGTGCGATCAGCCCGACGAACCCGATCGGCCCCGCCAGGGAGACGGCGGCCGCCGACAGCACCACCGCGAGCAGCAGCGTCGCAGGGCGGATGCGCTCGACGCGGACCCCCATCGCCCGCGCCGTCTCGTCCCCCAGCGCCAGCAGGTCCAGAGGCCGTGCCAGCAGCGGGGCGCAGCAGACCAGCACGGCGACCAGCGCGCCCACCACCAGCGGGCGGGTCAGCTCGGACTGGAGCAGTGTGCCGTTGCCCCAGAAGAACAGCCCCTGCGTCGCCTGGGTGTCCAGGATCTGGAGGAAGGCCGCGCACGCCGTGGTGGCGAGCGCGACCGTCGCCCCCGCGAGGAGGACCCGCCCGGCCGTCAGCACACCGCCGCGCGTGAGGAGGTGGACCACCGACATCGCCGCGAGGCCGCCCAGGAAGGCGGCGGCACCGGCCGGCAGCGGCCCCAGGCTGACGCCGGTGAACGCGACGGCGACGACCGCCAGATAGGCGCCGCCGTTGACGCCGAGCGTGTCGGGGGCGGCGAGCGGGTTGCGCGTGGCGCCCTGGAGCAGCGCCCCGGCGACGCCCAGCGCCGCTCCCACCACCAGGCCGGTGAGGGTGCGCGGCAGGCGGCTGCCGACGAGCACGTCACCGGTGAAGGGGTCGCCGCGGCCCAGCAGGTGGGCGACGATGTCGCCCGTCCCGACGCCGGAGGCGCCGAGGCCGAGGTGGACGGCGACGACCGCGAGCAGGGCGGCCGGGAGCAGCAGGGCCGCGGTCGTCGTACGACCGCGGCGCGGCG